>NZ_JBIDAK010000004.1:0-349609 GCF_043202455.1 Kitasatospora sp. NPDC048194 | reverse complement strand
CCGCCCTCCCGCCGGTGCCCCACGGCGCCCCGGGGCACCCCGCCCACCCCCCGGCGGCCCCGGGGAATCTCCCCCCCCCGGCCGGGCGGGGGGCCCCCCCCCGCGGGGGGGCCGCCGCCGGGCATCCGCACCGCGGCGACGCCGTGCCGAACCCCCATGGAGCAGGACCCGTGCCGAGAGACACCCTCGTATCCCACGGCGACGTGACGGTGACCCAGGAGCCGGCCGCGACGCTGCCGGACGGGCGGCGGATCACGCGCTGGACCTTCGGTGCGCCCGAGGGCGTGACGGTGGAGGTGCTCAGTCTGGGGGCCCGCCTGCAAGCGGTGCACGCCCCGGACCGGGACGGACGGCGCTGCAACGTCGTCCTCGGCTGCGAGGAGGTCGAGGACCTGCTCGGGGAGGCCGCGTACTTCGGGGCGACGGTCGGCCGCTACGCCAACCGGATCGCCGGCGGGGTGCTGCCGATCGACGGCACGAGGCACCGACTGGCGGTCCAGGACACCGGCCACACCCTGCACGGCGGCCCGGACGGTTTCGCCACCCGGCTGTGGGACGGCGTGGCGGTCCGCGAGGGCCGCCGGGCCGGGGTCCGGCTGCGGCTGCACAGCCCGGACGGCGACCAGGGGTTCCCGGGGGCCCTCACCGCCGAGGTGAGCTACCTGCTCGACCCGGCCGGGGACCTCTCCATCGTCTACCGCGCCGCCGCCGACGCACCCACGGTCGTCAACCTCACCAACCACGCGTACTTCAACCTGGCGGGCGAGGGCTGCGGAACGGTGCTCGACCACCTGCTCCGGGTCGAGGCGGCGGGATACCTCCCGGTGGACGGGGACCTGATCCCGCTGGGGCCCGTCGCGTCCGTCGCCGGTACGCCGTTCGACCTGCGCGAATCCCGGCCGATCGCGGACCGCGTCGCGGACGGCCACCCGCAGATCCGCCGGGCCGGCCGGGGCTTCGACCACAGCTGGGTGCTCAGCGGGAAGGGCCTCCGGAAGGCCGCGGTGCTGAGCCACCCGGCCAGCGGCCGGCGGATCGAGTGCTTCACGACGGAGCCGGCGCTCCAGGTCTACACCGGGAACCACTTCGACGGCTCGCTGACCGGCCGCTCCGGCCGCCCGTACCCGGCTCACGCGGGCATCGCGCTGGAGACCCAGCACCTCCCGGACTCGCCCAACCGGCCCGAGTACCCCTCCACCGTCCTGCGCCCGGGGGAGGAGTACGGCTCGATGACGGTCTACCGCTTCCTGTCCGCGTAGGACCCGACGGGGCGGTGTCCGGAGGCGGCGAACCGGGGCGGTGAGCCCGGGGGCGGCGAACCGGGGCGGTGAGCTCGGCGGAGCCCACCGCCCCTCGTCGTGCGAGGGGGGCGGTGCCGACCCGGTGCCGGGCGGGCCGGTGGCCCCTCGGTCGTGTCACGGCGCCGAAGCGTCGACGATCCGTTCGAAGAAGAACTCGTGCTTGAGGAAGGAGACGTCGTACTCGTGTCCCGGGTACGGCGGGATCAGCTGCGCGGCCTGGAACAGCCGCCAGCCGTCCCGGAGCGCCGCCACCCCGGTCTCGTACGGCGGCTCGTCGCTGTCGCCGGTGGTGGGGGAGGAGCGGCCGGTGCCGTCGTACCTCGCCCAGCCGACGACGGCGGAGTCCAGCGCGGAGCTGGAGAGGTAGAGCACCAGGACCTGCTGCCGAGCCGTGTCCGTCGTCATCGCGCCTTCACCTCGGGGCGGTTGGAGACCCTGGTCACCCAGTGGTCGAGGTCGTAGCCGTCGTCGCCGGTCAGTGCCCGCCAGAGCAGGATGCGGTTGTACAGTTCCAGACGACCGGTCGCCCCCTCGTACCACGGGAACAGCGCGCCCAACTCCACGCTCACCTGGGGGTCGTGGAGATCCGAGGTGTCCCACAGCCGTTGCTGGCGCACCGTCGGATTGAGGCGGATCTTGAACATGTAGCGAAGCGTGTCGCTGTCGTTGCGCCTGCCGCCGTGCCACAGGTCGTGGTGCAGAAACACCACCGTTCCGCCCGCGCAGACCAGCCGGTCCTGGCCGCGCAGGTTCTGGTACCGGGCGGTGTCCGACTCGTTGGTCCGGCGCAGATGGCTGCCCGGCACGCTGAGGGTGCCGCCCATCCCGAGCGTCACCGCCTGCGGGTAGTACATCAGCTGGACGTCGAAGGCGTCCGGCCGGACATCGATGATGGCGTCCCCGTGCAGCGGCTGGGCGTCGCCGCCGTGCGGTTCGCGGGTGTGCACGAAGTGGTGGTCCACCCAGGGGTCGGGGCCCACCAGGCTGCGCAGTGCCCCGGCGATCCGCGGCAGTTCGAGCAGCCTGCGGACGAACGAACCCTCGGGGTAGGCCGCGGACAGCGGGGTCCCGTACGGCACCGGCGGCCCGCCGTCGGCCAGCACCTCCAGGCCCTCGGCGTTCAGGCGGTCCATCCCTCGACATCGCCCGGATCGCGCGACTAGGCTCACGCGCGGACAAGCTATTCAATTTGTTGATTATGGAGCCCGCCGTGCACCCCTTCCGCGCAGCCGTCGAGGCCGGCGACCACGACGCCCTCGAGGCCCTCCTGGCCGAGGACGTCGTCTTCACCAGCCCCGTCGTCTTCAAGCCCTACCCGGGCAAGGCCATGACCGCCGCGATCCTGCGCGGTGCCGCACGGGTCCTCGAGGACTTCCACTACGTCCGCGAGATCAACGACGCCGGCGGCCGCGACCACGCGTTCGTCTTCAAGGCCACCGTCGACGGCCGCGAGGTGCACGGCTGCGACTTCCTCCACGTCGACGAGGACGGCCTGATCGACGAGTTGACGGTGATGGTCCGCCCCCTCTCCGGCGCCCAGGCGCTCGCCGCCGCGATGGGCGCACAGTTCGAGCGGATCACCGCCGAGGCGCTGGGCACGTCCGCGGCATGACGGCGACCACGGGCTTCCGCCGCTACGTCGCGGTCGGCGACAGCCAGACCGAGGGCCTGGGGGACGGTGACGAGGCCGCCGGATGGCGCGGCTGGGCGGACCGACTGGCCGAGACGATCGCCGGACACGAACCGGGCCTGCGCTACGCCAACCTCGCCGTGCGCGGCCGACTCGCCGGGCAGGTGCGGGCCGAACAGCTCGGCCCCGCGCTCGCGCTGCGGCCGGACCTGGTCACCGCGGTCGCCGGGATGAACGACCTGATGCGGCCGGGCTTCGACGCGGGCGAGGTGGTGGCGGAGCTGGACGCGATGTTCGCCGCCTTCACGGCCACCGGGGCGCGGGTGCTCACCTTCACGTTCCCCGACATCGGCCGGATCGCGCCCCTGGCCCGCGGGCTGCGACCCCGGCTCCTGGACCTCAACGCGCGCATCCGGGCCACGGCCGACCACCGCGGAGTCGTGGTCGTCGACTTCTTCCCGCACCAGGTGACGACCGACCCGCGCATGTGGAGTGCGGACCGGCTGCACGCCAGCCCGCTCGGTCACGCCGGGATCGCCGCCGCGGCGGCCGAAGCGCTCGCGCTGCCCGGCACCGACGGCGGGTGGGCCGAGCCGCTGCCGCCGTTGCCCGTGGCAGGCGCCCGCCGGCGAGCCGTCCAGGAGGCCGCCTGGATCGGCACCTTCCTCGGACCGTGGCTGATGCGGCGCCTGCGCGGGCGCTCCTCCGGCGACGGCCGGGTCGCGAAGCGCCCCGATCTGCGGCCGGTCGAGGCTCCTCGTCCGGCACACTGAGCGGACGCCCCCGAAGACCGTCAGACCGGCCCCTGCGCCGGCCCCTGCGCGGGGGCCGACGCGGCGGCCCGCCGGTCCAGAACGGCGAGGGCCTGCTCGCACCAGCGCTGGTTCTCGCGTTCGAACGACAGTCCGCGCATCAGGGTCAGGTACGGCCCGATCCGTTCGGCCGTGGCGAGGTACTCGTCCTCGAAACGCCCGTCCAGCAGCCGCGCCCGCAGGCGCTCGTAGCGGGCCACCTTGGCCTGTGCCCACACCAGCCGTTCGAGCAGTGCCGCGCGCACGGCGTCCGGGTCGCCGGCGTCCACGGCCTGCACCTGGACGAGCAGCTCGTCGCGGATCGCGGACGGCCGCGGCGGCGAGGCCGTGAACGACCGCAGCGCGGCGCGGCCCGCCTCGGTGAGCGAGAACAGCCGCTTGTTCGGCCGCCGCTCCTGCTCCACGACCCGGGCGCTGACCAGCCCCTCGGCCTTCATCCGGTCCAGCTCCCGGTAGAGCTGCTGCGGTGTGGCCATCCAGAAGTTCGCCGCCGACGCGTCGAACGCCTTCGTCAGGTCGTAACCGGACGCCTCGCCCTCCAGGAGGGTCGACATGATCGCGTTGCGCAGGGCCATGCCGCCAGCCTAGCGAGTGCCCCGTGCACCGGCGACCGATGCGACTATTCAACGATGCACCTATCTCGGTGCGGGCCTGATCGCCGGCGGTTCCAGCGGCGTCGAGGCGGCGTCCGGAGCACCGTCGGCGTCGATCGTCGGTCAGCCTTCGCAACCCCTCCGGTTCCCGCTCCAGGAGCAGCTGTGGCCCGAGGGCGCGTCGCCGCACCGGAGTGCCGGTGCGGCGACGCGTCGCGCTCGTCCTGTGCCCGGTCAGGCCGGACCGGCTGCCGAGGGGATCAGCCGCACGGCCTCGGGCGCGTGGGCGTTGTGGCGTTCGGCCCAGGTGGTCAGCGCGCTCTGGCAGGCGTGGTCCAGGTGCCGGATCCCGGTCAGGTCCAGCTCGACGACGCGGTCGGCGGGAACCGCCTCCAGGGCGTCGAGGAGCTTGGGCAGCCGGAGGAAGGTGGCGTTGCCGGTCAGACGGACGTGGGTGACGCCGTCGGTCCGCTCCTCCGTCTCCACGTGCAGGCGGGACGTCTCCCAGGCGCTCTTGAGGATCGACAGGCCCAGACCGATCAGCACGCCCTCGAACATGTTCACCGTGACGATGGCGACGGCCGTGACGGCCAGGACGACCGCCTCCGCGCGGTGCTCGCGCCACAGCGGTAGGAGCTGCTTGAAGGGCAGCAGCTTGAACCCGGCGTGGACGAGCACCCCGGCGAGGGCCGCGACCGGGATGACGCCGAGGGCCGCCGGCAGGAGCGCGGCGAACAGCAGCAGCCATACGCCGTGCAGCACACGGGACGCCCTGGTCCGGGCGCCGGCCTGGACGTTGGCCGCGCTGCGGACGATGACCGCGGTCATCGGCAGGGCGCCGAGCGCACCGCAGAGCGCGTTTCCGGCCCCCTGCGCCATGAGCTCCTTGTCGTAGTCGGTGCGCGGCCCGTCGTGGAGGCGGTCGACGGCGGCCGCGCTGAACAGGCTCTCGGCCGAGGCGACGAGGGTGAAGGCCACGATCGTGACGATCAGGGCCGGAGTGACCTGCTGGAGCACGCCGGCGCCGGGCGGATGGATCGCGTCCAGGAGGCCCTTGACCTCGACCTTCTTCACCGGGCCGGCGAGGAGCCAGGTGCAGCCGGTGGCGAGCAGGACGGCCACCAGCGCGCCCGGCACGGCCCGCACCCTGGCGGGCAGGCGCTGCCACAGCAGGATCACGGCGATGGTGCCGGCGCCGACCACGAAGGAGTGGCGGGCGGCGGGGGCGGAGAGGAGCTGGGACAGGAGGCCGGGCAGGCCGAGGAGCTTGTCGACGCCGCTCGCGGGCGCGGGCCGGCCGGCCATCGCGTAGAGCTGCCCGGCGATGATCACCAGGCCGATGCCGGCCAGCATGCCCTCGACCACGGCGACGGATATCGCGCGGAACCAGCGGCCCCAGCGCAGCGCGCCGAGCAGCAGTTGGAGCAGGCCGGTGGCGAGGACGACGAGGCCGAGCGCGGGCAGGCCGAACCGCTGCACGGTCTCGGCGACGAGAACGGTCAGCCCGGCGGCCGGGCCGCTGACCTGGAGGCTGCTGCCGGGGAGCATGCCGGTGACCAGGCCGCCGACGATGCCGGTGATCAGGCCGAGTTCGGCGGGCACGCCCGAGGCGACGGCGACGCCCACGCACAGTGGCAGGGCGACGAGGAACACGACGAGCGAAGCGGTGACGTCGTACTTGAGTGCGGGAAGACGCATGGGAGCCCTCATCCGTGGCGGTTCGGTCGTGGCGGGCCGCGTCACAGCGGCAGGAAGAGGTCGGTGCCGGGGCGGTGGATGCGGACCGCGCCGGTGTACACCTCGTAGAACCAGCCGTGCAGCCCGAGCCGGCCCGCGTCGGCGCGGCGCGCGACGCGGTGGTGGAAAGTGCGGGCGTGGTCGATGAATGCCTGCATGTCGGTGCCTCGGTACCTTCTGAAGTCGTGTGGGAACGGTGACTTCGGGGACCGTGCCCGCCCGGTGCGGCGGCAGCTCTCAGCGTGACGGTGACGGCGGGGCCGTCCCGGCGCGGGCTGCCGTGGCGTGCGGTGGCACGGACCTGTGCACGTCCGGGCCGTCGGTGAGCGTGCGGGCGCGGTCGGCGCCGATCAGCACCGGAACACCTGGAGGACCGCCGCTCTGGGCTGTCTGCGGGCCCAGTGCGGCGCGTCGGGCGCACCGGCCGGCGGCACGGGGCCGGGGGAGGGCGCTTCGTCGGCGAGGACCGCGGTCAACTCGGGTCGGCGGTCGGGGACTTCGAAGCGCCGGGGGCGGGTCCAGCAGAAGCCGGACGGGTTCTTGGGAGCCGGCGCGTCCTCGGCGAGCTTTGTCTGCGCGACGACCCTCGAGCAGCCTTCCTCCCGGAGGAGCACGGACGCGGACTGGTGCAGCACCAGCATGCCCAGCGCGGCCAGGAGTGCCACGGCGACCGCGCGGACCAGGCTCCTGACCGAGGACATTGCCGGATCCTTCCTCGCCTTTGACTTTTCCTTGGGACTTCCATGGACGATGACGACCGCGGAACGGGGCGAGTTCCGCGAGGCCGGTGAAGTGTTCGTGAACCAGTTCCGGCGGACGACGGAGACCTGCTCCGCGTTGCTTCGTGATGCGGTCGACCGGTGAATCGTTCGTGATGCGCTTCGACGGCTGATTAGGACTGCCTGTCCACCACACCCGCCCCATCGGGATCTCCGCCCGGTTCTCGCGGGAACTCGACAGTCCGGCTGTCCGCAGTTCCCACGGCTGCCCCGTCCCCGGCGGCGGACCGCGCGGCGCCGGCCTCGCCACCGCGCGGCCGTGTGTCCGGCAGGTCGGCGAACTGCCGCCCGACCTCGGGTGGGCGCCTCCGGACGCGACCGGGCCCCGGCTGCCGGGAGGGAGGCAGCCGGGGCCCGGGAGCGCCGGCGTCAGGAGGCGGTGCCGGTGACGGTGTTGCGCCCGTCCGCCTGCCGGGCCTGGAGCCCGCGACCCGCTACGCCCTGCGGGTGCGCCCCGAGCTCTCGTCCCTCGAGGACACCTGGCCGGCCTGGGCACGGGGGACGACCGCGCCCGTCGTGACCGGCCGGTACCTCGCCCAGGTCGGCCTCGCCGCCCCGGGCCTCACCCTCCGCCCCGGCCACGCCGTGGTGATCGAGGTGCAGGCGCAGCCGCCCGCGCCGCAGGCGTGAACCTGCCGGCGCACCGGTGCTGCGCACCGCCCGCACGGGGACCGGCGGACGGGCGGCGGACTGCCGTGTACGGCGGTACGGCGGCGCTCGCTCGGCCTCGACGGCAGCGGGCCGGGCCGGGCCACGTCGCGCCCTGACCGGCCCGGCCCGACCCGGCCGCGGCGGCGGTCCCGGTCAGCGGGCGCCGAGGAGGTGCTCGTAGGCCAGCTGGTCCAGGTGCTCGAAGGCCATGCCGCGGCGGCCGGCGGCGTCGACGTCGAAGTCCTCGAAGGCGGAGCGGTCCGCGAGCAGCCCGGTCAGTCCGTCCTCGGCCGTGGGCAGGGCGAGTTCGGGCAGGCGCGAGGCGGCGAGCGCGGCCCGCACCTCCGGGTCGGCGCGGAAGGCGCGCGAACGCTCGGCCAGCAGCAGGTAGTTGCGCATGCAGGCGGCGGCCGAGGCCCACACGCCGTCGAAGTCCTCGGTGCGCGGCGGCTTGAAGTCGAAGTGCCGGGGGCCGTCGTAGCCGGCCGACTCCAGGAGGTCGACCAGCCAGAAGGCCTGCCGGAGGTCTCCCGCGCCGAAGCGCAGGTCCTGGTCGTACTTGATGCCGGACTGGCCGTTGAGGTCGATGTGGAACAGCTTGCCGTGCCACAGGGCCTGGGCGATGCCGTGCGGGAAGTTGAGGCCGGCCATCTGCTCGTGGCCGACCTCGGGGTTGAGACCGACCCGGTCGGGGCGCTCCAGCGCGTCGATGAAGGCCAGGGCGTGGCCGACGGTGGGCAGCAGGATGTCGCCGCGCGGCTCGTTGGGCTTGGGCTCGATGGCGAAGCGCAGGTCGTAGCCCTGCCGCTCGACGTACTCGCCGAGGAGGTCGAAGGCCTCCTTCAGCCGGTCGAGGGCCGTGCGGACGTCCTTGGCGGCGCCCGACTCGGCACCCTCGCGCCCGCCCCAGGCGACGTACGTCGAGGCGCCGAGTTCGACGGCCAGGTCGATGTTGCGGATGGTCTTGCGCAGCGCGTACCGGCGCACGTCGCGGTCGTTGGCGGTGAACGCGCCGTCCTTGAACACCGGGTGGGTGAAGAGGTTGGTGGTGGCCATCGGCACCTTCAGCCCGGCCGTGTCCAGGGCGGCGCGGAAGCGCTTGACCACCTGCTCGCGCTCGGCCTCGCCGGCGCCGAACGGGATCAGGTCGTCGTCGTGGAAGGTGACGCCGTAGGCGCCGAGGGCGGCCAGCCGCTGGACGGTCTCGACCGGGTCGAGGGCCGGCCTGGTCGCGTCGCCGAAGGGGTCGCGCCCCTGCCAGCCGACGGTCCACAGGCCGAAGGTGAACTTGTGCGCGGGGGTGGGGACGAGCGGGTCGCTGGACATGGCGCGGCTCCGGATCAGGTGCGGAGGGTGTTTGTCAGGGCTCTCAACAAATTAGTATGCCGGAACGTCAAAGGGAACCCACCCCGGAGGAACACATGGCTGAGCAGCGTGTCGTGATCGGCTTCGACAGCTCCACCCAGTCCACGAAGGCCTTGGCCGTCGACCTCGACACCGGTGCCGTGGTGGGCACGGGCCGCGCCCCTCACACGGTCAGCACGGGCGCCGGCCGGGAGAGCGATCCCGAGCAGTGGTGGGAGGCGCTCGGCGAGGCCGCGGCGCGCACGGGGTGGGCGGACCGCGCGGCCGCCGTCTCCGTCGCCGGCCAGCAGCACGGCCTGGTCACCCTCGACGCGGCCGGCCGCCCGGTCCGCCCGGCGCTGCTGTGGAACGACGTCCGGTCCGCGCCGCAGGCCGCCGGCCTGCGCGACGCGATCGGCGCGGCGGAGCTCGCCCGCCGCACCGGAAGCGTCCCCACCGCCGCCTTCACCGCTCCGAAATGGGCCTGGCTGCGCGAGCACGAGCCCGTCGCGGCCGACCGCGTCGCGGCCGTCCGGCTGCCCCACGACTTCCTGACCGAGCGGCTGACCGGGGAGGCGGTGACCGACCGCGGCGACGCGTCCGGCACGGGCTGGTGGGGCCCGGACGGCTACGACGGGGACGTCCTCGCCTGCATCGGGCTCGACCCCGCGCTCCTTCCGCAGGTCCTGCCCGCCGGTGCGCGGGCGGGCGCGGTCCGTCCCGGTCTGCCGCTGCGCGCGGGGACGCCGGTGGCCACCGGCACCGGTGACAACATGGCGGCGGCCCTCGGGCTCGGCCTCCTGCCCGGGCAGCCGGTGCTCAGCCTCGGCACCTCCGGCACCGTCTACGCCGTCGGCCGGACGCGCCCCGCCGACCCGAGCGGCACCGTCGCGGGCTTCGCCGACGCCCTCGGCGGCTGGCTCCCGCTCGCCTGCACCCTCAACTGCACCCTCGCCGTCGACCGCTTCGCGGCCCTCCTCGGCCGCGGCCGCGACGAGGTCGAGGACGGCGGCACCGCCGTCGTCCTGCCCTACCTGGACGGCGAGCGCACCCCGGACCTCCCCGGCGCCTCCGGCCTGGTCCACGGACTGCGCCACGACACCACCCCCGGGCAACTGCTCCAGGCCGCCTACGACGGCGCCGCCCACGCCCTGCTCACCGCCCTGGACGGCGTGCTGCGCGCGGGCGGAGCGGACCCGACGGACGACGAGCCGCTGCTGCTGATCGGCGGCGGCGCCCGCGGACGGGCCTGGCAGCGGACCGTCCTGCGGTTGTCGGGCCGGGCGGTCCAGGTGCCCGCCGCCCAGGAACTGGTCGCGCTCGGCGCCGCCGCCCAGGCCGCCGCCCTGCTCACCGGCGAGCCCGCCGACGCCGTCGCGCGCCGCTGGCGCACGGCCGAGGGCCCGGTGCTGGAGGCCGTGGCGAAGGACCAGGACGCGCTGACACTGATCGGGGATACCCTGCGTCGGGCCGGAGCCTTGCAGGGTGCGCCGGCCGAGGAACGGTAGGAGGGGCGCGTGGCGGTGGTGGTCAGGGCGGGCAAGGGGCCGGAGAGCGGACCCGCGTCGCAGCAGGACATGCGACGGCAGAACCTCTCGCTCGTGCTCGGTGCGGTCGCCGGGCACGGCCCGCTCTCCCGCGCGGACGTCGCCGGGCGCGTCGGCCTGACCAGGGCGGCCGTCTCCTCCCTGGTGGACGAGCTGATCGGCCGCGGCGCGCTGACCGAGGCGCCGGCCACGGCCAGCGGACGGGTGGGCCGCCCCGGACGGGCGCTGACCGTCAACGACCGGGGCCCGGCCGGTCTGGGCCTGGAGATCGGCATCACCCACCTCGGCGCGTGCGTGGTCGACCTGCGCGGCGAGCCGCGGGTGTGGCGCCGGATCGAACAGGACAACGCGGGCCGGCCGGCCGGGGAGGTGCTGGCGGAGACCGCCGCGCTGGCGTCCGACGTGCAGGCCGAGGCCGCCGCCCTCGGCCTGCACGTCGAGGGGCGCGTCCTGGCCGTCCCCGGAGTGGTGCCGAACGCGCCGCCCGGGGTGGTCGAGCGCGCGCCCAACCTCGGCTGGCACGGCGTCCGGCCCGCCGACCACTGGCTCGACCCGGACACCGCGCCCGAGCCGGAGAACGAGGCCAACCTCGGGGCGCTGGCCGAGTACTGGAGCGCCGAGCAGGCCGCGGAGACCTTCGTCCACGTCTCCGCCGAGGCCGGGATCGGCGCCGCCCTCGTCATCGACGGACATTTGTTCCGGGGCGCCCGCGGCTTCGCCGGCGAACTCGGCCACATACCCGTCCACCCGGACGGCCCCGACTGTCCCTGCGGCGCCCGCGGCTGCCTGGAGCAGTACGCGGGCGACGCGGCGGTGCTGCGCGAGGCCGGTCTCGCGGACCACCGCACGGGCGATCCGGTCGCCCTGCTGGCCGAGCGGGCGGCCGCCGGGCACGCCCCCACCCTGCACGCGCTGGACCGCGCGGGGCGGGCGCTGGGCCTCGCCCTGGCGTCCGCCGTGGAACTCGTCGACCCGGACGCCCTCGTCCTCGGCGGCGCCTACGCCGAACTCGCCGACTGGCTCCTGCCGTCCGTGCGCGCCGAGCTGGCCGCCCGGGTCACCGTCCGGCCCTGGGACCCGCAGGCCCTGCGTCCCTCCGCGCTGGGGCGGCGCGGCCCGCTGCTGGGCGCGGCGCTGACGACGGTGCGCCGGATCATGGCGGACCCGATGCTGCTGCCCGCCGGGTGACCGGAGGACGTGTCGCCGCGCGGTCAGTCGTGCTCGGCGACGACCCCCGCGTGCCCGTCCCCGGTGGTGACCCGCGCGTGGACGTACGCGCCGCCGTACTCCCACGGCAGCCCGTGTCCGGCCGCCCGCGCCGGATCCGTGCCCGCGTGGTGGGCCCGGACAGGCCGTCGATCAGCGAGCGCAGGACGGTGATCGCCTCGTCGGTGACGGGCGCGACCTCGCCCTTCCCGGTCAGCTGATCCCGGCGGCACAAGGCTTCCGCTCGGTCCGGCGAGGGCTCCTCGAGTCCTGCGTGATTCCCCCGACGGATGACTTTCACCTGGCTGTCGTCGCGAGAACTGCACGACGCCGCACCGGCATTGGGGAGAGGTCAGGACCGTCCTGGCGGTGGGACCCGTCCTGCTCCTCCGGCGGACGGGACCACCGTGCGGAGGAGGCGGGAGCCGCCGTCAGGCCGGTCCTCCGGCGGGTCGGACCGCCCCCGGATCACGTCGGGCCGAGGTTCTGGGCGCACCAGATGGTCTTGCCGTTGGTGGTGTGCCGGGTGCCCCAGCCCTGGGTGAGCTGCGCGACGAGCATCAGGCCGCGGCCGCCCTCGTCGAAGGTGCGGGCCCGTCGCAGGTGCGGGGCGGTGCCGCTCCCGTCGGAGACCTCGCAGATCAGCGCCGCATCGCGGATCAGTCGCAGCCTGACGGGCGGCTGACCGTACTTGATCGCGTTGGTGACGAGCTCGCTGACGACCAGCTCGGTGACGAACGCCGGCTCCTCCAGCCCCCACCGGGCCAGTTGGTCGGCGGCCAGACGCCTGGCGTGTGCCACCTGGGCGGGGTCGGGCTCGATCTCCCAGTCGGCCACGTGGTCGGGGTCCAGGGCGCGGGTGCGGGCGAGCAGCAGGGCCGCGTCGTCGGTGCGGTGGTCGGGCAGCATGACCTTCATCGCGGTGTCGCAGAGCGCCTCCAGGGAGGAGCCCGGCTCGCTCAGGATCCGGAGCAGGTCGGCGGTGCCCTTTCCGGCGTCGCGCCCGTGGTTCTCCACCAGCCCGTCGGTGTAGAGGGCGAGCAGGCTGCCCTCGGGCAGCTCGATCTCGGTCACTTCGAACGGCAGCCCGCCGATGCCCAGCGGGGGCCCCGGCTGGGCGACCACCGGGGCGCCGGTGCCGTCCGGCGAGACGAGCAGCGGCAGCGGATGGCCCGCGCTCGCCATGGTGCAGCGGCGGGAGACCGGGTCGTACACGGCGTACAGGCAGGTGGCGCCGGTCTCGCCGGTGGGCTCGAAGCCGCCTTCGGGCCGGGGGTCGTCGGGCAGGTGCAGGATCAGGTCGTCCAGATGGGTCAGCAGCTCGTCCGGCGGAAGGTCCACGTCGGCCAGGGTGCGCACCGCGGTGCGCAGTCGGCCCATGCTGGCCGAGGCGTGCACGCCGTGGCCGACGACGTCGCCGACGACCAGGGCGACCCGGGCGCCGGAGAGGGCGATGACGTCGAACCAGTCACCGCCCACGCCGGCGCCGGCGCCGGCGGGCAGGTAGCCGGACGCCACGTCGACCGCTCCGTGGTGCGGCAGCCGCTGCGGCAGCAGACTGCGTTGCAGGGTCAGCGCGAGGGTGTGCTCGCGCGTGTAGCGGCGGGCGTTGTCGATCGCGACGGCGGCCTTGGCGGCCAGTTCCTCGGAGAGGATCAGGTCGTCGGCGGTGAAGGCCTCGGGCCGGTCGCGGCGGGCGAAGGTGACCACGCCGAGCACGGCGCCGCGCGCCAGCAGCGGCACGGTGATCCGGCCGGTCAGTCCCCGTGCGGCGATGGACTGGTCGATCAGCGGGAGGCCGGGTGGCCAGTGGGCGGGGTCGGCGGCGAGCCCGGGGCCGAAGGCCCACTCGCCGCCCTGGCTGGGCTCGACGGCGAGCTGGACCATGGAACCGCCGGTGGACATGCAGCGCGCGGCGATGGAGCCCGGGGCGTAGCCGACCGGCGCCGCCGGTCCGGGCGCCGGGTCGGGGTCCTCCTTGGCGCTGTGCCGGGCGGCGCGGGCGAGCGTGATGGTTCCGCCGGTGGTGACCGCGGCGGAGACGGGCGGTTCCTCGCCGCGCAGGACCTCGTCGAACAGGTCGACGGTGACGAGGTCGGCGAAGCCCGGTACCGGGGTTTCGGCCAGTTCGCGGGCAGTGCTGATCACGTCCAGGGTCCGGCCGATGCCCCTGGTGGCCTCCTTGAGGATGAGCAGGCGCTGGCGGGCCCAGTACTCGGCGCTCATGTCGAAGCCCCAGTTGGCGACCGCGCGCACCGTGCCCTCGGCGTCCCGGACGGGCCACATGCTGGTGGCCCAGGCGTTCGCGTAGGCGCTGCCCAGCGGACGGAAGATCGTGATGAGCCGCGCGGGCTCGCCCGTCCTGGCGACCTCGGAGAGCTTGTCCGTGTAGGCCGTGTCGTCCAGCTCGGGGGTCTCGCCGACCGCGAACAGCTCGCGGTACTTCTCACCGAGGATCTGCTCCTCCGTGTGGGCCACCACCGCGGCCGCGGCGGCGTTCACCCACAGGAACCGCAGATCGGGGTCGTAGACGCCCAGCGCGAAGGGGCACTGCTCGAAGGCCCGGTCGGCGATCACGGGACGGCGGTCCCAGCGCTGGAGGGTCACCACGAGACCCGCCGCCACGCCGTCGGCACGGCGCAGGGGGTGGACCGTCACCGTGGCGTCGACCGTGGAGCCGTCCCGGTGGCGTACGGCGATCGATCCCTTGGGGCGGGGTCCGTCAGCCGAGGGGAACCCCGGTGGGGGATCGACCAGGAAGTCGGTCACGGGGCGGCCGACGGTCTCCTCCGCCGTCCAGCCCAGCAGCAGGAGTCCGCCCTCGCTCCAGCCGCTCACCACGCCGTCCGGCTCGACCACGGCAACGGCGGTGGGGGCGTCCTGCGCGCCCGTCGTCTCCACACCCGCCTCCGTCGGGCAGCCGTGCACGCCGGAAGGGGAGTCCGGCGCCTCGTTCCAGCGTAGATCCGGCCCGCCGCCGCGCGCGCTCCCAGGGCGCGCAGGGCTCCCGGCGCCATGCCGTCACCGGCCGCGAACGCGGCGCCGAGGTCGGGACGCTCCGCGAGCAGCCGCTCCGTCGCGGCCTCGCCGCTGTCCGGAGTGAGGTCGAACCCGTCAGGCGGGCCGGCGCCGCCGGTAGTAGGCCCAGGCCAGGGCCAGCACGATCGGCCCCCACAGCATCGCCGGGCTGACGCACAGCCGGGCCAGGGCCATCCACCATCCGTTGCGGTACCCACCTCGGGTAGGACGCCTGCCCAGGCGAGTGGGTAGAGGTCGAACATCGCCACCAGAGCCAGACCGCCCAGGACCGCCGGGACCACCGCGGCGAACGGCGCCACCCGCCGGCCACCGACGAACGGCACCCAGCGCGGCACCACCTTTACCCCAGCCGGCCACCAGCCCGGTGGTCAGCAGAGCCAGCGCCTCGGTGAGCACACTGAGCCCGACGACGTAGCACGGAGTCCACCAGGGAGCGACCGGCGCCGCAGGGTCGATCGTGCCCATCCGGAAGTCGGCGGCGAACGGCAGTCGCCACGGGCAGTGGGGCAGCACCACGAACGGGAGGGCCTTGGCGAGCCGGAGGGCCCAGACGGGGACGGGGCGCTCGGTGTCGCCGAGCGGGAGGGCGGGGCGTGTGATCGGCATGACCCCCACGGTCGACGAATCCCCACGACGGCGCGTCGGCTGCACGCACGATCGGCATCCCCCGCGAGAGCCACCCCTCGATCGTCCTGGCGGCCCACCGTCGGCAGAGCCCGGCGGCCTTCTCGGAGGTCCGTCACGGGACAGCCCTCGAGGCCGGGCGGCTCGGTTCCGCGTGGCCACCCTGCTCCGTCCGCCACCCCCGTCGGTCCCCTCAACGCCAGGGCACCGTCCGGCACTTGCCGTGCGCGCTCTTGACGGCACGTTCGGTCGGGCCCAATCATCCTGACACGTGGAAGCGCTCCCACCAACCTCCCCACGTCCACCCCCACCCCGTGGAGGAAGCCCGTGCGCCGCTCGCTTCGCAGGCTGTCCCTGCTCCTGGCCCCCGCCCTGACCCTGCTCCTGGCCGCGGTCCAGCCCGGAGCCGCCCACGCCGCCGACCCCACCACCCTGGCCGGCGGTTTCTACGTCGACCCGGACTCCAGCGCCCAGCAGTGGCTCAACGCCAACCCCGGCGACGGCCGGGCCGCCGCCATCCGCTCCTCGATCGCCTCCGTGCCGACGGCCCGCTGGTTCGGCAACTGGAGCGGCACCATCGGCACGGCCACCGGCGCCTACGCGGGCGCCGCTGCCGCCCGGGGCAAGCTGCCGGTCCTGGCGGCCTACAACATCCCCAACCGGGACATCTGCGCCGGCCAGTCCGGCGGCGGCGCCGGGTCCGCCGCCGAGTACGCCACCTGGATCGCTGCCTTCGCCAGCGGCATCGGCAACCGGCCGGCGGTGGTCATCCTCGAGCCCGACGCGCTCGGCGACCAGAGCTGCATGAGCGCCGGTCAGATCGACGAGCGCAACGCCATGCTGCGCAACGCCATCGCGCAGTTCAACGCCAAAGCCCCGAACACCCGGGTCTACCTGGACGCCGGGAACCCCGCCTGGCTCAGCGCCTCGACCATGGCCCAGCACCTGGCCGCGGCCGGGGTGAGCGGAGCGCACGGATTCTCGCTGAACGTGTCGAACTACGTCGACACCGGGCAGAACACGGCCTACGGCGACGCCGTGAACGCCGCCCTCCGGGCGTCCAACGGCTTCACCAAACCGTACGTCGTCGACACCAGCCGCAACGGCAACGGATCGAACGGCGCCTGGTGCAACCCGCCCGGACGCCGGATCGGCACGCCCACGCAGTACGGCGGCGGCGGAGCCGAGATGCTGCTGTGGATCAAGGCGCCGGGCGAGTCCGACGGCAACTGCGGCGTGGGCGCCGGATCGACGGCGGGACAGTTCCTGCCGCAGGTCGCCTACAACATGATCTTCGGCTACTGAGCCGAGGACCTTTCCCTCGGCGGAGCCGGCGAGTCGACGCGCGGCGTCGCGGTACGGCACCTGCCGGCCCTGCGCGGCCCGCGGCCCCACGGGCCCGTGGGGCCGGGCGCTGATCGGACGCTGTGGGGAGCCCCGGCCGGCTCGGCGGCCGGGGCTCCCGGTGGTGGCGCGTGCCGGTCAGCGCTGGAGGGTGAGGAGGGCCGGCTGCCAGGGGAGTTGGTCGTAGGGGCCGGTGGCGGTGGGGGGCTTGCCCTGGTAGAGGAGTTGGAGGTGGCAGGGGTCGATGGTCATGGTCTGGTCGGGGTTGTCGCGGATGAGGTCGCCGTGGCTGATGTCGTCGGTCCAGGTGGTGCCGCTGTTGGCTTTGCCGGCGAAGGGGTTGTTCTCGGTGGTGGCTTGGGGGGTCCAGGGGCCGTTGAGGGTGGTGGCGGTGAAGGAGCGGAAGTAGCGGTGTTCGTTGGTGCCGCGGGCCTCGACGATCACGAGGTACTGGTTGCGGTCCTGGAGGAGCCCACGGTGATGTCGGAGCGGCCGCTGCTCCGGTAGCCCTCGGTGGCGAGGATCTCGTAGTTCATGGTGCCGAGGTTCATGCCGTTCCTGGCCCACGCGTCGAAGTGGTTCGCGACGGTGATCGTCCCGCCGGTCCGCCGGTCCCGACGGACGCTCCAGTACTGGTTGAAGGTCCTGATGCCCTCGATCGAGGGGGCGTTGTAGCGCGTCGTCTCGTAGATGTCGTAGGTGCCGCCGTCACTGGTCACGGTGCCCTTGTACGCACCGGTGGGCTTGTAGGAGCCGTAGTTGTCGACGATGTAGTACTCGACGAGCGGGTTGGTGCTCCAGCCGTAGAGCGACAGGTAGGCGTTGCCGTCGGTGCTCCAGGAGCCCGAGTACGTCACCGGCTTGCGTGAGCCGGTGCCCCAGCCCTTGCCCGCGACGAAGTTGCCGGCGTTGTTCCAGGAGGTGCCGTAGCGGCCGCCGCCGTCCAGCGACATCGACACCGCACCGGTGCCCTCGGTCCAGAAGGAGTAGAAGTAGCCGCCGTCCGTGCCGGTCCGGTTCGTCGTCACGGTGGCGGCGTCAGCGGTGCCGGGCAGGAGGAGGGCGGTCGCGAGGGCCGGCACCAGGAGTGGCGCTCGGCGGACGAACCGCCGGAAGCGCCCGGTCCTGCGGCTCGTGGGGTGGGGAGGATTCACGGGGTGATCCGTTCTGCCGACGAGTGGGGACTCTGCGCTGTCGGTGACACCAGCGGATGGGTGGGCCGGACGACGCCGCGCCGCAGCGCAGGGAAGAACGGCGCCAGTGTTGGCCTGCACTCGACAAGATGTCAACACTTTCGGCGGAGTGAGCGAAAGGATCGGTGGGCTCCCGGGCCTGCCGTTCACGCCGGGAATTCCTGGTCAAGCCCATGGATCTGCGAGTGCGGCGGTGGCGCCGCCGCCCGGCCCTGCCCGGAACCGGCTGTAACTTTCACAGGTCGTTCGAAAGTTTCGCACCGGCAGCCCGGCAGCCCGGCAGCCCTCGGCCACCAGCCTTCGGAGTCCAGTGGCGCGGACGCGCCGGCGCGCCGGCGGGCCCCGGTCATGAGCGGCGCGCAGAGCGGACCGAGCACGTTCAGCCCGAGGCCCGGACGACCAGCCGGGTGGGCAGCACCACCGATTCGCCGGGTGCCGGGTTGCGCAGCAGCAACTCCAGGGCGCGCGAGCCGAGTTCCTCCACCGGCTGGCGGACCGTGGTGAGCGCCGGGCGGCACCTGGCCGCGACGGGGGCGTCGTCGAAGCCGATCAGTGCCACGTCCTCGGGCACCCGCAGGCCGTGCCGTCGCAAGGTCCTGAGGGCGCCGGCGGCCATCTGGTCGGAGGCGGCGAACACCGCGTTCAGCTCGGGGCGCTGGTCCAGCAGCCACTGCATCGCGTGCTCGCCGGAGGCGCTGCTGAAGTCGCCGTGCGCCACGGCGGGTCGGAAGGCGAGCAGGGTGGCCATCGCCCGGTAGCCGGCCAGCCGGTCCGACCCGGCGGCGGTGTCCGGGGGCCCGGCGATGGTGGCCACCGAACGGCGCCCGGACGCGTGCAGGCGCCGCACCGCCTCCCTGGCACCGGTGAGGTTGTCCGCGTCCACGAAGGCCACCGTGCCCGGCTCCGGCGGTCGGCCCAGTGACACCACGGGCACCCTGGCGGCGTGCAGCAGGCGGACGAGCGCGGTATCGCCCCAGGGGCCCACCAGCAGCACCCCGTCGACGTGGCCGCCGCACAGGTAGCGCACCAGTGGGGGCCGCCGGGAGCGCCTGGGGACCGTGAAGACGGCCAACTCCCGCTCCGCGCCGAGCGGGGAGCGCCGCAGGCCGGCCAGCAGCCGCGCCGGGAAGGAGTCCGCGTGGTACTGCCGCGGGTCGGCGAAGACCACGACGGCCACCACGCCGGTCTCCCCGGCACTGGGCGCCCGGCGGCGGACGTACGCCAGCTCGCGCACCGCCCGTTCCACCCGGGCCGCCACGTCGGCGGAGACCCGGGCGGAACGGTTCAGCACGCGGGAGGCGGTCGCGATGGAGACACCGGCCCGCCGGGCCACCTCGGCCAGGGTCGGAGCAGGGTCGTTGCTGGGGAAGGGCTGCGACATGGGGCCGTCCTGGATCGATCCTCGACACGGGAACCGCACCCCGAACCCACCGTGCGCACCTGTTCACCCACCGCTGCCAGCTTCGGCGGTCGGCAGGGCGCCGTCAAGGGATCCGACCGCTCACCCGTCCAGGTCGGGCAGCGCGCCCCGGCGGATCACCTCCGCGTACCAGCGGGCACTGTCCTTGGCGATCCGGGCCTGGGTGTCGTAGTCCACGTAGTACAGGCCGAAGCGCTTGCCGTAGCCGTACGACCACTCGAAGTTGTCCATCAGCGACCAGAGGAAGTACCCCCGCACGTCCGCGCCGGCGGCGATCGCCCGCCGGACGGCGCCGAGGTGTCCGCGCAGGTAGTCGATGCGCTGCGGATCGTGCACCGCGCCCTGCGGGGTCGGGAGGTCGTCGAAGGCGGCACCGTTCTCGGTGACCATCAGCGGCAGGCCGGGGTGTTCGCGGTGGAGGCGCAGCAGCAGGTCGGTCAGGCCGGTCGGGTCGATCGGCCAGTCCATGGCGGTGCGCGGGCCGGGCGCGCGGTGGAAGAGCACGTCGGCACAGCCGGGGAAGGGGGACTGGGCGCCGTCGCCGTGGCCGGCGTCGCGTGCGGCCACCGGGTCCGGGGCCGCGCCCTCCGGCAGGGCGGACACCACGGTGGGGGTGTAGTAGTTGACACCCAGCAGGTCGATCGGCCGGGCGATCGCCGCCGGGTCGCCGTCCTGGACCAGCGCCGCCCAGTCGACCAGGTGGTCCGTGTCGGCGAGCAGGTCGTCGGGGTAACCGCCGTCCAGCATCGGTCCGGTGAAGACGCGGTTGCCCACCGCGTCGATCCGGCGGACGGCCTCGCGGTCCGCGGCGGAGCCGGTGAGCGGGCGCACCTCGTGCAGGTTGAGCGACACGGCGATCCGCGCGTCCCGGGGCAGCGCCGCGCGCAGCGTCTCGACCGCGAGGCCGTGGCCGAGGTTGAGGTGGTGGGCCGCGCGCAGGGCGGCCGTCCAGTCGGCCCGGCCCGGGGCGTGCACGCCGGAGCCGTACCCCAGGAAGGCGGAGCACCAGGGTTCGTTGAGGGTGGTCCAGATGCGCACCCGGTCGCCGAGAGCCTGGGCCACGAGTGCGGTGTAGTCCGCGAACCGCCTCGCGGTGTCGCGGACGGGCCAGCCGCCCACGTCCTCCAGCTCCTGCGGCAGGTCCCAGTGGTAGAGCGTCACCGCGGGTTCGATGCCGTGCTCCAGCAGCTCGTCCACCAGGCGCCGGTAGAAGTCCAGACCCCGTTCGACGGCGGGCCCGCGTCCGGTCGGCTGCACCCGGGACCAGGACACGGAGAACCGGTAGGCGCCCAGGCCCAGTTCGCTCATCAGCCGGACGTCCTGCCGGTAGCGGAGGTAGTGCTCGGTGGCCCGGTCGCCGGTGTCGCCGCCGGCGGTGCGCCCCGGGGTCCGGCTGAAGGTGTCCCAGATGGAGGGCGTCCGGCCGTCCACGTCGACGGCCCCCTCGACCTGGTAGGCGGCTGTCGCGGCTCCCCAGAGGAAGCCGGAGGGGAAGGCGGTGGCCGAGCTGTCGGCCGGGGCCGAACCGGTTTGTGCGGAAGTCATCGCTGGCTTCTCCGTTTCCGGTGAGTTGGGTGAACGGTACGTCAGTTCTTGACCGCGCCGGCCGTGATGCCGCTGACGACGTGCCTGCCCAGCAGGGCGAACACCAGCAGCAGCGGTGCGGTCCCGATCAGCGAGCCGGTGAGGATGACGGCCTGGTCGGAGTCGTACGATCCGCCGCCGAGGCCGGCCAGCGCGACCTGGACGGTGGGATTGCTCTGGCTCAGCGCGATCAGCGGCCAGAAGAAGTCGTTCCAGGACTGCACGAAGACCAGCATGCCGAGCACGGCCATGCCGGGCCGGGCGATCGGCAGCACCACGCTCCACAGGATCCGCAGGCTGCTCGCGCCGTCCACCCGGGCCGCCTCGACCAGGTCGACGGGCAGCGCCTCGGAGAGGAACTGCCGCATGAAGAACACCCCGAAGGCGGCCACCAGGTTCGGCAGGATCACCGACTGCAACCGGTCGGTCCAGTGCAGCTGCGCCATGATCTGGTACAGCGGGATGACGCTCAGCTGGGCGGGCACGGTCATGGTCGCCACGACCAGGCTCAGCAGGGCGCCCCGGCCCCGGAACCGCAGTTTGGCGAAGGCGAAGCCGGCCAGGGTCGCGAACAGCACCGTGCTGGCGGTCACGCAGCTCGCCACGACCACCGAGTTGAGCAGCGCCCGGCCCATGTGGACCTGGTTCCAGGCGATGTCGAGGTTGTGCCACAGGCTCCCGCCGGGCAGCAGGGGCGGCGGGGTCCGGGCGATCCGGCTGCCGGAGGTCGAGGCGCCGACCAGGGTCCAGTACAGCGGGAAGAGGGACAGGACGGCGACGAGGACCAGCACCGCGTAGGTGAACGGCCCGGCTCCGGTGAGGCCCCGTGCTCCGGCACGGCGCACCGCTTTGACGGCCATCGGTGCTCAACCCCCGTTCCGGGCGCGGCGGATTCGGACCAGGCCGAGGTTGAGCGCGCCGATGGCCAGCAGGATCAGCAGCATCGTCCAGGCCACGGCGGCGGCCCGGCCGAGGTGGAAGGCGTACCAGCCCTGGTCGTACAGGTACAGGCCGAGGGTCTGGTACTGGTGGGCCGAGCCGCCGCTGTGACCGGTCGCCCCGCCGCCGAACAGCAGGGGCTCGCCGAAGAGCTGGGTGGCGCCGATGCCGGAGACGACGACGGTGAACAGGATGGTGGGGCGGATCGACGGCACCGTGACGTGCCGGAACTGCTGCCACCGGTTGGCGCCGTCGAGCGCCGCCGCCTCGTACAGGTCGGGCGGGACGGCCTGCATTGCGGCGAGGTAGATCAGGGCGTTGTAGCCGGTCCAACGCCAGGTGACGATCGTGGAGACGGCGATCTGCGAGCTCCAGGTGCCGCCCTCCCAGTCGACGTGGCCGAGGCCCAGGTGGCCCAGCAGCCAGTTGATCATCCCGTAGTCCCGGCCGAACAGCAGCGTGAACACCAGGGTCGCCGCCGCGATCGAGGTCGCGTAGGGCGCGAGCATCGCGATCCGGAAGAAGCCCCGGCCGCGCAGGCGGTAGTTGAGGAGGTGGGCCAGGCCGAGAGCCATCAGCAACTGCGGCACGGTGGACAGCACGCCGATGGTGACGGTGTTGCGCAGCGCGTTGCGGAACAGCTCGTCCTGGAACAGCCGGGTGTAGTTGCCGAAGCCGCGCCACTGCATCCGGTCGGGCGTCTGCAGGTCGACGCTGTGCAGCGACACCCAGCCCGTGTAGAGCAGCGGGAACAGGCCGAACGCCAGGAAGCAGACGAAGAAGGGCGCGACGTACAGGTACGGCGAGGCCTTCAGGTCCCACCGGTAGAGGCGGGTGCGCCAGGGGCGGGGAGGTGGGGGAGCGGGGCGGGGCGGGCCGGGGGCGGTGGCCGGGACGGCCTCGTCGAGCATGGTGGTGACCTCTCTGGAACACGGGGCCGTCCGGGCCCGGACGGCCGGGGTCGGCCGTCAGTCGCCGACCTTGTCGTCGATCTCCTTGACCGCGTTGCTCCACGCCTTGGCGGGGTCGCTCTGGTGCTGCTCGATGCTGAGCAGGGCGCCGTTGGTGAGGGTGTCCTTGACCAGGCCGTCCCACTCGCCGATCACGTTCGGCCGGATGGACTGCGCGGTGGCGGCGTAGATCCGGCCGGTGGGCGTGTCGCCGAAGAAGTCGAGCGTGGCGTTCTGCACCTCCGGCCGGTTCAGTGCCTCGAGGTTGGAGGGCAGGTTGCCGACCGTGGTGAAGACCTTCGCCTGCTGCTCGGGTGCGGTGAGCCAGGCGGCGAGCGCCGCGGCCTCCTTCTGGTGCTTGCCGGCCTTCGGCACGGCGAGGAAGGACCCGCCCCAGTTGCCGGCGGCCGGTGCGGTGGCGATGTCCCACTTGCCCTTGTTGGCGCTCCCGGACTTGTCGGCGACGATGGCCGTCATCCAGGACGGGCAGGCGACGGTGGCGAACCTGGAGTTGGCGAACGCCTGGTACCACGGGGTGTCGAACTGCTTGAGGCCGGCGCTGATCCCGGCCTGGATCGCGCCGGTGGCCAGGTTCCAGGCGTTCTTGACGCCGGGGCTGTCCTTGTAGGCCAGCCGGCCGCCGCCGTCGTCGTACTGCGTGGCGCTGGAGGACACCACGGCGTTGAACAGCCCGCCGGCGGAGTCGGTGAAGAAGGTCCCGGCGGGCGCCTTGGCCTGGTACTGCTTGCCGGTCTCCAGGAACCGGGCCCAGTCGCCCTGCCAGAGCTCGGCCACCTGGTCGCGGTCGGTGGGCAGCCCGGCCTGCTGGAACAGGTCCTTGCGGTAGCAGATCGCCATCGGGCCGATGTCGGTGCCGAGGCCGATGGTGCGGCCGTCCGAGGTGGTGGCCTGCTGGGACTTCCACGGCAGGAAGGCGTCCTTGGCGACCCCGTCGGCCTTGCCGAGGTCGACGAACTTGTCGGCCTGCTTCTTCACGATCTGGGCGATCCGGCCCACCTCGACCGCCTGGACGTCGTCCAGGCCGCTGCCGGAGGCGAGGTGGGTCTGCAGGGCGGGGTAGTAGTCGGTCTCCTGCTCGACGGTGTGCTCGACGATGGTGATGCCGGGATGCTCCCGCATGTAGGCGTCGAACAGGCCGGCCTGCTTGAAGCCGAAGGTGCCGTAGTCACCGACGGTGAGGGTGATCCTGCCTCCGGGGGCCGCGCTGGTGGCGGAGCCGCCGCTGCCGCAGCCGGCCACCAGCAGGGCGCACAGGGCCGCGGTGGCGGTGCTCAGCAGGTGCCGGCGCGCCGTGCGCGCTCGGTTGGCGTGGCGTACGGGGAGCGTGGTGGCGGCTCTGCCGCCGAGGGTGGTGCCGGGGTTCCGCATGGCCGAATCTCCTTGTCCAGGTGGTCCATGGCTGCGCCGCGCAGGGGGCGGCCGGCGGCGCCGGGAGCTGTGGGGGCATCCGCACAGGATGTGTGGGAGCGCTCCCACTGCGATGTGGGAAGATTGCTTCGCCGCGCGAGGAGTGTCAAGGGCGAGCAACGGGTCCGTTACCGGAACGTGTCGTCCGGCCCGCCTCGGCGCGGTCGCCGTAGCCGCGGCCATCGCGCTGCGGTGCCCGCCGCACGCCGTCCGCCGTCCGTCGTCTTCCGCCCGCCGTCCACCGCCCGCCAGGAGAGCGATCATGAGCCGAGCCGCAGAGCAGGAGCCCGCTGCCCGCCCCACCCTGGAAGCCGTGGCGGCGCGGGCCGGAGTGGGCCGGGGCACGGTGTCGCGGGTCGTCAACGGCTCGCCCAAGGTGAGTGCCAAGGCCCGTGCGGCGGTCGAGCAGGCCATCGCGGAACTCGGCTACGTCCCCAACCAGGCGGCGCGCTCGCTGGTCACGTCCCGGACGGACGCGGTCGCGCTGGTCATCCCCGAGAGCGTCGCGAAGCTGAGCTCCGAACCGTACTTCTCCGACATCATCACCGGGGTGTCCGCCGAACTCGCCGATTCCGACCTGCAGTTGCTGCTCGTACTGGTGCGCGACGAACGCGAGCGGGAACGGCTGGCGCGCTACCTCACCGCGCGCCGGGTGGACGGGGTGCTGCTGGTCTCGGTGCACGAGGACGATCCGCTCCCCGAACTGCTGGAGCGGTTGGAACTGCCCGCCGTGCTGGGCGGCCGACGCTCCGCCCAGGAGCCGCTGAGCTACGTGCACGCCGACAACGCGGGCGGCGCCCGGGCGGCCGTCCGGCACCTGCTGGCCCGGGGCAGGACGGCCGTCGGGACCGTCACCGGGCCGCTCGACATGGAGGGCGCCGCGGCGCGTCTGGCCGGCTACCACCAGGCGCTCGCCGAGGCCGGGGTGCCGGCCGACGAAGGGCTCGTCGCCCACGGGGACTTCACCGAGCGCGGCGGCCGCGACGGCATGCGGGAACTGCTCGCCCGCCGACCCGGCCTGGACGCGGTGTTCTGCGCCTCTGACCTGATGGCGGCCGGTGCCCTGCGGGCGCTGCGCGAGGCCGGCCGCCGGGTGCCGCAGGACGTCGCCGTGATCGGGTTCGACGACTCCGTGGTGGCCCGGCACACCGACCCGCCGCTCACCAGTGTGCGCCAACCCACCGAGGAGATGGGCCGGTTGATGGTCCAGCTGCTGCTCGAGGAGATCGCCCGGCCGGGCCGGTTCCGCCGGCAGACGGTCCTGCCGACGGAACTGGTGGTGCGGGAGTCGGCGTGACTACGAGCCCGCGAGGTGGGCGCGGTAGCCGGCGCCGAAGGCCGTCGGCGTGCCGTCGTAGGAGCTGATCAGGGCGGGGCCGCTGCCGCAGTCCCAGGTGTTCCAGGCCCAGGCGAGGTAGGAGACGCCGTGCCGGTCCAGCCACGGCAGCAGGGTGTCCAGGTAGCCGTGCGCGCAGTCGTTCTCACCCAGTTCCCCGGTCACGACGGGCACGCGGGCCGCCAGCGGAGCGATCTGCGCGTCCCAGCAGGAGGCCGTGCCGCACGCGTTGAAGTTGTACGAGTGCCAGGAGGCGGCCAGGTTGTGCAGCGGGTCGGCCGGTTGGTACGAGGCCCACTGGCTGAGGTCGTTGGCGTACTCCAGGCCGCCCAGCAGCAGGACGTTGTCCGCGCCGGTCGAGCGGACCGCGTCGACCATCGCCTGCATGCCGGCGACCTGGTAGCCGATGCCGGGACAGCTGCCGCCGTCCCGCCAGCAGGCCCAGCCGCTGGTCTCGCTCCCGGTGGCGCGGGACGGGTACGGTTCGTTGAACAGGTCGAGGAGGGTCGCGTCGTCGCCCTTGAAGGTCCGCGCCACCGAGGTCCAGAACGGGAGGGCGCCGGCGGCGTCCGGCATGGGCTTCTGGCAGGTGGCGTTGGCGTCGGAGCAGCCGGCGGAGGGGCCGGTGTACGCGCCGTCGGTCCAGTGCAGGTCCAGGACGGCGACCAGGCCGTTGCGGTGCAGCAGGTCGACGTAGCCGCGCACCGCGTCGATGTAGGCCGGGCCGGCGTAGGCGGGGTCGACGTCGGGGTGGCCGAGCCAGCAGTCCTCGTTGAGCGGCACCCGGACGGCGTTGACGTGCCAGGCCTTGATCGCGGCGACGGACGTCTGGTCGGCCGGGCCGTCGAAGAAGCCGTGGCCCTGGACGCACATGAATTCGGCCCCGGAGCGGTTGACCCCGTGCAGGGTGATCGGGGTGCCGTCGGCCCTCGCCAGCGTGTTGCCGGAGACGTGCACGGCGGGTGCCGGCCCGTCCGGGGTCGGGGTCGGGGTCGGCGTCGGGCTCGGGGACGGGCTCGGTGGCGGCCCGCAGGGGGTGCCGTTGAGGGTGAAGGCGGTGGGGGCGGTGTTGGTGCCGGTGTAGGAGAAGTTGGCGCTGGTGGTGTAGGCGCCGCCGGGGTCGATGGTGGGGGCGTAGGAGGGGTTGGTGACGGTGACCGTTCGCCCGGTCTGGGTCCAGGTGCCGTTCCAGCCGTTCTGGAGGGTCTGGTTGCCGGGGTAGCTGTAGCCGAGGGTCCAGCCGTTGACGGGGGTGGTGCCGGTGTCGGTGATGGTGACGTTGGCGGTGAAGCCGCTGCCCCAGTCGTTGACGGCGTACGCCACGCTGCAGGAAGGGCCGGCGGCGGGGGCCGCCGAGGCGGTGAGGGGGAGGACTGCCAGGGCGGCGCACGCGGCGGTGGCGGCCGCCAGCGCAGCGGTGGTGCGGCGAGGTGAAGTCCGGGGCATGCCGAGCTCCTCGGGAGTGGGGGCCGGGGCCGCCGGATGCGGCCCCGGCGGGGGAGGGGTCAGCTCGCGGTGCAGGTCAGGGACGGAGCGGTGTTGCCGCCCGAGTACGCCGCCTGGAAGCCGAAGCCGGTGCTGGCGTTCGGTGCCAGCGCGCCGTTGTAGGCCTGGCTGGTGGCCGTCACCGCGGTGCCGCTCTGGGCGGTGGTGGCGTTCCAGCTGTTGGTGATCTGCTGGTTGCCGCCCCAGCTCCAGGTGACCGTCCAGGACCTGGTCGCCGAGGTGCCCGTGTTGGTCACGGTCACGTTGGCCGTGAAGCCGCTGCCCCAGTCGTTGGCGACCGCGTAGGTGGCGGAGCAGCCGCTACTGCCACCGCCGCCCGACGTCGCCGTGGTGGCGGTCACCGCCGCGGAGGCGGGGGAGACGTTCCCGGCCGCGTCCTGCGCGGTGACGGTGTACCGGTACGCGGTGGCGGGGGAGAGCCCGGAGTCCGTGTAGCTCGTGCCGGTCACGGTCGCGACCTTGGTGCCGTTGCGGTACACCGCGTAGCCGGTCACGCCCGCGGGGCCGGTGGACGCCGTCCAGCTGAGCGACACGCTGCTGGCGGTGGCGCCCGTGACGGTCAGCCCGCTCGGCGCGGTCGGGCCGGTGCCGGTGGAGCCGCCGAACGCCGGGTAGGCGTTCTGCACCAACTGCCGGAACTGGACGGGGAACCACTGCCCGGCCGGGATGTTGGACCCGGGGATGGCGTCGGTGGGGTAGGTGTTGCCGTTCCCGTCGGTCTGGGTGCCGCTCGGGTCGCAGTGCGGGTCGCCGTGCGGGTGGGAGGCGTCCGGGTAGTCGCCGTCCGACTCGCCCGGCGGCTTGACCCAGAGGAACGCGATGATCGGGCTGCCCGCGCCGTACGGCAGGGACTGCGGGCGGGCGCCGATGCCGGCGCCGTTGACGTTGCACCAGTCGCCGCGGAAGGGCTTCTGGTCGACCTTGTTGGCCGCGACGTACGCGTCCACCGTGGTGGGGGCGGAGTTGAGCGCGGTGGGCCGGGCGGGGCCGCCCCAGCCGTTGCGCGAGGTGTCGACCAGCATGCCGATGCTGCTCGGGAACCCGTTGGACACCAGGGTGGAGTACATCGCGTTGTCGTAGTGGTACTCGTCGAACGCGGGGTTGTACTGGTAGAAGTTGGCCGACTTGAGCGGCTGCCCGCCCACCGTCAGGTCGGGGTCGGTCAGGAACGGCTCGGTCAGCGGAGTGGTGTTGGCGGTGTCGCTGACGAAGCCGTCGACGCTGGCGAATCCGGCGGTGGTGGCCTGGGCGACCTTGGCGTACTCCCGGCCCGCGGGCACCATGTTGTTGGACCACCCGAGCCAGCCCGCGTGGCCGATGTCGAGGTAGTCGTACACGTTGGGGATCGCGTGCAGCTTGTTGAGCGCGTACTCGATGCCCGATTCGTAGTACGGGGTCGCGGTGGCGCAGGCCGGCTTGGACTGGTTGGTCACGGCGTTGGGCAGGGAGTCCGGCTCGATGATGGCCGCGACCCGGAGGCCGGCGTACTTCGGGTTGGCCAGGACGGCCGCGATCGGGTCGATGTACTGCGTCTCGTAGGTGGCCAACCCGGCTGCGGTGGCCGGGAGTTCCCCGTTGGAGGCGATGGCGGCGCAGTCCCGGCCCGGGAGGTCGTAGACGACGACCTGGAAGACGACCGGGGTGCCGCTCTGCTGCTGCTGGGCGAGCGCGTGGTCCAGGTGGGCCTGGAGGCCGAGGTGGGTGGCGTCGCCGGCGATCGCGCCGATGCGGTCCATCCAGACGGCGGTGGGGTTGGCGGCGACCTGGGACTCGAGGGCGCCGAGGGTGCCGCCGTCGGCGGCGGCCTGGGCCTTGACCTCGGCCGCGTAGTCGGGGTTGAGGTAGCCGGTGGCACCGGCGAACGGGTTGGCCACGTGGACGGCGGCTTGCGCGGGGGTCGTGCGGGCGGGCGCGGCGTGTGCCGGGGCGACGGCTCCGATGCTCGGCAGCAGGCCGGTGGCGCCGAGCAGCGCGGCGGCTGCTGCCGTGCGCAGGCGGCGCAGGACGGTTTGGGGCACGTCCGGGTCCTTTCGGATGGGTGGGGGTGCCTGAGGGGATCGCCGATTCGGGTGGGAACGCGCCCAGACCGGGCGTGGCGATCCCCTGCACATCAAGCCAGGGCATGAGAAAGCCCGTCAATAGGCGCGGGAGCGCTCCCACCGGCCCGCTGAAACTTACACGCCGTCGAGCGGGACGCCCGGTGGGCTCCCGCGGTCAACCCGGGCAGCTGGGCGGCACACCCCGCCGGGCCCGGACCCGGCCCTGCGGACCGCCGGCGGAGCGGGGGTCGGCACGGCTTCAGCCGCCCGACATTCCGAAACATCGGCGAAACATTCAACTGCGTATTGACGCGTCCCGCACACTCCGAGTTACCTGGGGCACGCAGGAGCACCACCCACACCCCTGGCGCCGTCCGCAGGACGGCTGCCGCCGTGCTCCCCTTCCCCGAATTCCCCGAACCGACGGCTGCCCGCCGTCATCGCTCGTGCGCCACGACCCGCCGACAGCGCGGGGTGCACGTCCCCCTGGAGCGACTCTGGAGGTCGACCATGCCTCTCCGAAGGATCCTGACCGGAATCCACCACGCCTGGGCCGCCGTCCTGGCCGTGGCACTGGTGCTCGCGACCGGCGCCCTGGCCGCGACGGCCCCGGCCGTGGCGGCCGGCGGCACGCTGAAGGCGGCGGCGGAAGCGAACGGCCGGTACTTCGGCACGGCCCTGACGGGCGGTGACCTCGGCGTCGCCGGGGAGACCGCCGTCGCCGGGGCGCAGTTCGACATGCTGACCCCGGCCAACGAGATGAAGTGGGACACGATCGAGCCGTCCCGCGGCTCGTTCGACTTCGGGCCGGGCGACCGACTCGTCCAGTTCGCCCGGACGCACGGCATGCGGGTGCGCGGCCACAACCTGGTGTGGCAGAACCAGCTCCCCGCCTGGGCCGCGAACCTGCCGCTGGACCAGGCGCGCTCCGCGATGGAGGCGCACATCACCGCCGAGGCCACCCACTACAAGGGCCAGGTGTACGCCTGGGACGTGATCAACGAGCCCTTCAACGGCGACGGCTCCTTCGTCCCGGACGTGTTCTACCGGGCGATGGGCGCCGAGTACTTCGCCGACGCGCTGCGCACGGCGCACGCCGCCGACCCGGGCGCCAGGCTCTACATCAACGACTACGGCATCGAGGGCGTGAACGCGAAGAGCGATGCGCTGTACGGCCTGGCCCGGACGCTGCTCGCCCAGGGGGTGCCACTGGGCGGCATCGGGTTCGAGAGCCACTTCGTCCTCGGCCAGGTGCCCGCCGACCTGAGGGCGAACCTGCAGCGGTTCGCGGACCTCGGCCTGGACGTGGCCGTCACCGAACTCGACGACCGCATCCAACTACCGGCCTCCGGCGCCGCGCTCCAGCAGCAGGCCGCCGACTACGCGGCGGTGGTCCGGTCCTGCCTGGCCGTCCCCCGTTGCGTGGGCGTGAGCCAGTGGGGCGTGGACGACGCGCACTCCTGGATCCCCGGGGCCTTCCCCGGCACCGGCGCCGCCACCATGTACGACGGCGGCTTCCAGCCCAAGCCGGCCTACTACTCGGCGCTCTCCGCCCTCGGCGGCTCGGGCTCCGGCAGCGGTGGCGGCACCACCGGTGAGCTGCGCGCGGTCGGTGCCGGCAAGTGCCTGGACGTGCCGAACGCCTCGACCGCGGCCGGCACCCAGGTGCAGATCTACAGCTGCTGGGGCGGTACCAACCAGATCTGGACGCACACCCCGGGCGACCAGCTGAGCGTCTACGACGGCAGCGGCCGACTGTGCCTGGACGCCTCCGGGCAGGGCACCGCCGCCGGCACCAAGGTGGTCGTCTGGCCGTGCAACGGCCAGGCCAACCAGCAGTGGCACCTCAACGCCGACGGCACGGTCACCGGCGTCCAGTCCGGCCTGTGCCTGGACGTCTCCGGAGCCTCCACCGTCGACGGCGCCCTGGCCCAACTGTGGACGTGCAGCGGCCGGAGCAACCAGCAGTGGACCCTCGGCTGACACCATGAAGCGGCGCGGCCGAGGGGCCGCGCCGGGCCCGGTACGCTCCGGCCGCACCGCCTCGCACTACCGCCCCACCGCCCCGTCGGCCGTTCGCGGCGGGGCGGTGCTGCTGCGTTCGACCAGGCTGGTGGCCAGGTCCACCCGCAGGGTGCCGGGCCGCTCACCGCGGGCCAGGTCGATGACCAGCCGGGTCGCCGTCTCGGCCATCTCGGTCAGCGGCTGGCGCACGGTGGTCAGCGGCGGGCCCACCCAGCGCGCCAGCGGCAGGTCGTCGAAACCGACCACACTGAGGTCCTCCGGGATGCGCAGTCCCACCTCGCGGGCGGCCTCGTACAGGCCGAGCGCCTGGAGGTCGTTCCCGGCGAACACGGCGGTCGGGCGCTGCGGCAGGCGCAGCAGCTCCAGGCCGAGCCGGCGTCCGGACTCGTGGTGGAAGTCGCCCTCGCGGACGAGTTCCGGGTCGTACGGGATGCCCGCCATGTCGAGAGCCGCCCGGTAGCCGTCGGCCCGGGCCCGGCTGCACATCATCCGGGCGGGGCCGCCGATCAGGCCGATCCGGCGGTGGCCGAGGTCGAGCAGGTGCCGGGTCGCCGCGAGGCCGCCGTCCCAGTTGGTCGTGCCGACGGCGGGCACCTCCTGCCCGGGGTCGCCGGCCGGGTCCATCACCACGAAGGGGATGTCGCGGCGGGCAAGTTGCTCGCGCAGCGAGCGGTCCAGGTCGGACAGCACCAGCACCACACCGGTGGGGCGTCGGGCGAGCACGCCGTCCACCCAGGACTGGCCGGGGCCGTGCCCGGCGGACTCGGAGAGCACGATGCTCAGGCCCTCCTCGCGCACCGCGTTCTCGACGCCGCGGATCACCTCCACCGCCCAGGCGCTCTCCAGTTCGTGGAAGACCAGCTCCAGCAGCGGGCTCGCCCGGCGGTTGCCGCGCCGCCGCCGGTACCCGTGCCGGCGCAGCAGTTCCTCCACCCGCTCGCGGGTGGCCGGGGCGACGTCGGCGCGCCCGTTCAGGACTTTCGAAACAGTCGGTGCGGAGACCCCTGCTTCCTGGGCGATCTCAGCGAGCGTGGCCGCTCTGTTCACGGGTTCCTCCTGCACTGCCCCTGCTGGGCGGACTCCGTCGTGGATGGCTGTCGGGCACGGCCGCAGGCGGTCCGTACCGCACGGATGCTAGCCCGCGGGCGGGCCGGGCCGATCCCGTCCGCACTCTTGACTGGCGGTCAGGCCGGTTCTAGTTTTCCAGAACATTCGGCAACTTGCTCGAAACATTCGAAACAGAGGGCAGGATATGCGATCGAGATTCGCCGCAGTCACCCTGGTCACCGCACTCGTCCTGGGCACGTCCGCCGCCTGCGGCTCCGGCGGGGACTCCTCCGGTGCCGGAGACGGGACGATCCACGTGCTGGTCTACGGTGACGCCGCCAACAAGGTCGAGAAGCAGATCGTCGACACCTTCAACCGGACCTCCAAGGTCAAGGCGGTGCTCGACACCGTCCCCGGCGCGGACTACCAGCAGAAGCTCCAGACCGTCATCAACACCCCGCGGGCCCCGGACGTCTTCTTCAACTGGGGCGGCGGCTCCATCCAGTCCTTCGCCAAGGCGGGGCTGCTGCTGCCGCTGGACGACTTCATCGCCAAGGACCCCGGCCTGAAGGACAACTTCCTGCCCGCGGTCTTCAACTCGGCGGTGATCGACGGCAAGCCGTACGGAGTGCCGATGCGCGGCACCCAGCCGGTCCTGCTGTTCCACAACAAGAAGGTGCTCGCGGACGCCGGACTGACCCCGCCGAGGACCTGGGACGACCTGCTGGCCGCCACCAAGGTCCTGAAGGACAAGGGGATCACGCCGATCGCGCTCGGCGGCGGCGACCAGTGGCCCACCCTGATGTGGTTCGAGTACCTCTACGACCGGATCGCCGGCCCCGGCCTGTTCCAGCGGGCCCGCGGCGGCGACAAGGAGGCCTGGGCGAGCGAGGACAGCCGCAAGGCACTGGCCGCCCTCCGGCAACTGGTCGACGCCGGGGCCTTCGGGAGCAACTTCGACTCCGTCAAGTTCACCGACGGCGGCTCCCCGGCCCTGGTCGCCAAGGGCAAGGCCGCATTCGAGCTCATGGGCTCCTGGTACTACTCCACGCAGCAGGACGCCAACCCGGACTTCGCCACGTCGGGCCTGGGCTACGCCGCCTTCCCCGCTCTGAGCGGCGGCAAGGGGGACGCGGCCGACGTCGTCGGCAACACCAACAACTTCTACTCCGTGCTGAAGAGGACCAAGCACCCGGAGGCCGTCGCGGCGTTCCTCGAACTGATGTACTCCGACGAGTTCGTGAAGGCGCAGCTGGCCATCGGGAACCTGCCGACCACCACCGGCACCGAGAACCTCCTCGACCTCTCCGCCAGCCCCGCCTACTCCAAGGACCAGTACCGGCTGGTCAAGAGCGCCCCCTCGTTCCAGCTCTCCTGGGACCAGGCCTACCCGCCGAGCGCGATGACCCCGATGCACACCGCCGTCCAGGAGTTCTTCGACGGCAGGATCGACGCCGACGGCTTCATCAAGGCCATGCAGGCCTTGCCGGCCTCATGACGCGCCGCACGCGGCCCGGCGCGGAGGCGACCCGCCCGGGCTTCGTCTGGGCGCTCCCCGCGGCGGTGTTCTTCCTGCTGTTCGCGATCACACCGCTGCTGCTGGTCGTCGTGCTCTCCTTCACGAGCTGGGACGGCATCGGCGAACCGCGCTTCAACGGCCTGGACAACTGGAGCGCCCTGTTCGACGACCCGGTGATGCTCCGGTCCGTCTGGACCACCCTGCTGCTCACCGCCCTCGGCGTGCTGACCCAGACGCCCGTCAGCATCCTGCTGGGCGTCTGGGCCGCCGGACAGCAGCGCAACCGGGCCGTGCTCTCGGCGATCTACTTCGTGCCGCTGCTGCTCTCGGCGACCGCGGTCTCGGTGGTGTGGCGGGCCGTCCTCGACCCCAACTTCGGCGTACCGGCCCAGCTCACCGGGCTGTTCGGCGACGGCAACCTGCTCGGCAGCAGGAGCGGGGCGATCGCGGTGCTGACCTTCGTCGGCGTGTGGCAGTTCACCCCGCTGCACGCGCTGATCTACCAGGGCGGCGCCCGGGCCATCCCCCAGGTGCTCTACCAGGCCGCGGCCGTCGACGGCGCGGGCCGGGTACGGCAGTTCCTCCACATCACCCTGCCGCAGCTGCGCAACACCGTCATCACCTCGGTGATTCTCATGGTCGTCGGCGGCCTGACCACCTTCGACACGGTGCTGATCCTCACTCAGGGCGGCCCCGGCACGGACACCACCGTCACCGCCTACTACATGTACCAGAAGGCCTTCAAGGGCTTCGACTTCGGCACCGGATCGGCGATCGCGCTGGTCCTGGTGGCGGTCGCCACCCTGATCTCGCTCGCGGTGGTCCGGATCTCCGGCTACGACCGGATGCGCGGCACGGCGGAGGGGCTGTGATGCGCCGACGCCCCAACGTCCTGGCCGGGTTCGGCTCCCTGGCGTGGCTGGTGCTGGTGGGCCTGCCGCTGTACGTGCTGCTGATCGCCACCTTCCGCACCCGGGCGGACTACTCCACCGAGGGCCCGCTGACGCTGCCCGCGCAGTGGACCCTGCAGAACTACCTGACCGACCTCTCGAACGGCTTCGGCCGGGACTTCCTCAACACCCTGACCGTGACCGCCGGCGTGGTCGCCGTCGTGCTGCTGGTCGTCCCGCCGCTCGCCTACGCCATCGTGCGCGCCCGCGGCCGGGCGACCGGGTGGGTGTTCCGGCTGTTCCTGCTCGGGCTGGCGATCCCCGCCCAGGCGGTGATCGTGCCGATGTTCTTCGTCATCAGCCAGACCGGCCTGTACGACCACCTGATCGGCGTCATCCTCCCGACCGCGGCCTTCTGCCTGCCGGTCTGCACCCTGGTGCTGACCGGCGCGATGCGCGACATCAGCCCCGAGCTGTACGAGGCGATGGCGATGGACGGCGCGTCCCCGGCGCGGGTGTTCCGGCAGCTGGTGCTGCCGCTGTCCAAGGGCGGACTGTCCTCGATCACCGTCTTCGCCGCCCTCCAGGCCTGGAACGGCTTCCTCTTCCCGCTGATCCTCACCCAGTCCGACTCCACCAAGGTCATCACGCTCGGCCTGTACGAGTTCCAGACCGAGCACGGCGTGGACGTGCCCGGACTGCTCAGCGCCGTGGTGCTGTCCATGCTCCCCGTCTTCGTCGTCTACCTGTTCGCCCGCCGCGCCCTGGTCCAGGGCCTGACGGGAGTGGGAGGGAAATGAACGGCCACCGCACCCCCGGGCCCGAGCCCGCCTGGCGGGACACCACGCTCACCCCCGAGGCCAGGGCCGACGCCCTGATCGCCGCCATGACCCTGCGGGAGAAGACCGCCCAACTGGTCGGCGTCTGGGTCGGCGCCGACGCCGACGGCGACGAAGTCGCCCCGCACCAGACCGACATGGAGCCACCGCCCGACCTGGACACCCTCCTGCCGTACGGACTCGGCCAGCTCACCCGGCCGTTCGGCACCGCCCCGGTCGACCCGGCGCTCGGCGCGCTCTCCCTGCTGCGCACCCAGCAGCGGATCGCCGCGGGCAACCGCTTCGGCATCCCGGCCCTGGCCCACGAGGAGTGCCTGGCCGGCTTCGCCGCCTGGGGAGCCACGGCGTACCCCGTGCCGCTGTCCTGGGGCGCCGCCTTCAACCCGGAGCTGGTCAGGGCGATGGCCGCCGCCATCGGCCGCGACCTGCGGGCCGTCGGGGTGCACCAGGGCCTCGCACCCGTTCTCGACGTGGTCCGCGACGCCCGCTGGGGGCGGGTGGAGGAGACCATCGGCGAGGACCCGTACCTGGTCGCCACCATCGCCACCGCCTACGTGCAGGGCCTGGAGTCGGCCGGGATCGTCGCCACCCTCAAGCACTTTGCGGGGTACTCCGCCTCCCGCGCCGGCCGCAACCTCGCCCCGGTGTCGATGGGCCCGCGCGAACGCGCCGACGTCATCCTGCCGCCCTTCGAGATGGCGGTCCGCGAAGGGCGGCCCCGCTCGGTCATGCCCGCCTACACCGACACCGACGGCCTCCCCGCCACCGCCGACGAGGCCCTGCTCACCGAACTGCTGCGGGGGACCTGGGGGTTCACCGGCACGGTCGTCGCCGACTACTTCGGCATCGCCTTCCTCGAGACCCTGCACGGCGTGGCCGAGGACCGCTCCGACGCCGCCGCACAGGCCCTGGCCGCGGGAGTCGACGTCGAACTGCCGACCGTCGACGCCTTCGGACAGCCACTGGCCGACGCCGTCATCAAGGGCACCGTCCCGGAGCGGCTGATCGACCGGGCGCTGCGCCGCGTCCTGGCCCAGAAGGCCGAACTCGGGCTGCTGGACCCCGACTGGAGCCCGGTACCCCCCGCCCTGGCCGGCGCCGACCTGAGCGACCCGGCGGCGCTGCGCGGCCTGGTCGACCTGGACCGGCCCGCCAACCGTGCGCTCGCCGCCGACCTCGCCGAGCAGGCCGTGGTGCTGCTGCGCAACGACGGCCTGCTGCCGCTGGGCGAGCCACCCCGGATCGCGCTGATCGGTCCGAACGCCGACGAACCCACCGCGGTGCTCGGCTGCTACTCCTTCCCGGTGCACGTCGGGGGACAGCACCCCGGGACCCCGCTCGGCATCGAACTCCCGACCCTGCGCGAGGCCTTGGCGGCCGAGTTCCCCGGCAGCGAGCTGCGGACGGTGCGCGGCGTGACGGTCGACGGCGGGACCGCCGGTACCGAGGAGGGCGCCGGCATCGCCGAGGCCGTGGTCGCCGCCCGGCGGGCCGGCGTGGTGGTGCTCGCCCTCGGTGACCGGGCGGGGCTGTTCGGGCGTGGCACCAGCGGTGAGGGCTGCGATGCCGCCTCTCTCGAACTGCCTGGCCAACAGCGGCAGTTGATGGAGGCGGTGCTGGACACCGGCACACCCGTGGTGGTCACCCTGCTGGCCGGGCGGCCGTACGCACTCGGGCGGGCCGTCACCGAGGCGGCCGGGATCGTCCAGTGCTTCTTCCCCGGTGAAGCCGGGACGGCGGCGCTCGCGGGCGTGCTCAGCGGTCGGGTCAACCCGTCCGGGCGGCTGCCCGTCTCCGTCCCCGGCCACCCCGGCGTCCAGCCCTCCACCTACCTGGGCGCTCGGCTGGCCCAGGCCGGCGAGGTCTCCAGCACCGACCCGACGCCCGCCTTCGGCTTCGGACACGGGCTCGGCTACGGCGAGTTCACGTGGTCCGATCCGGAGGTGCGGACCGGCGAGACCGGCACCGACGGGGAGTTCCGGCTCGCCTTCCGGCTCCGCAACACCGGCGACCGGGCGGGCACCGAGGTCGTGCAGCTCTACCTCCACGACCCGGTCGCCACCGTCGTCCAGCCGGTGCAGCGGCTGATCGGCTACCGGCGGATCCCGCTGGACGCCGGAGCGGGTTGCCGGGTGGAGCTGACCGTGCCCGCCGACCTGGCCTCGTTCACCGGCCGCGACGGCCGGCGGATCGTCGAACCCGGCGCACTGGAACTGCGGATCTCCGCCTCCAGCACCGATCCCCGCCTCACCGTGCCGCTGCGCCTGACCGGTCCGGCCCGCCCGCTCGACCACACCCGCCGACTGCACCCGGAGATCACCGTTCACGACCTCCCGCCGGCTCCCGGCCCGTGAGAGAGGAGGGCCCCTCGAGCCCGGCCGCCCGCACGGGGGGCGCCGGATGGGCCGTTTTCCGCATCGGGCCGCCCCGGAGTTCCTGCGCCTACTGGCGCGCGGCCCCCGGGTCTGCCCGCGGCCCCGCCCAGGGAGGGAGTCGGCGTCAGGACGGGGTCCCGTACTGGAGACCGCGTCCGTTGGTGCCGACGTACACGCGGCCGAAGGTGTTGGGGTCCCCGGTGATGGTGGGGTTGCCCGCGAAGTTGCCCCACTGGTGGGCGTCGTCGTTGACGCGGACCCAGCTCGCGCCCCGGTCGGTGGAGCGGAAGACGCCTGCGACGCCCTTCACGTGGCCGATCAGGTAGAGCGCCTGGTACGCGGTGCCGGGCGCGGCCTTGCCGAAGCCGAGGCCGGCGGCGGACTCCACCGAGGAGAGCGTGGTGAAGCTGCGGCCGCCGTCCGTGGAGTGCAGCAGCCCCTTCCCGCCGCCGGAGATCCACAGGTCACCCGCGACGCCGGGGACGGCGTTGAGCCGGCCGGCGGGCAGGTTGGTGGCGCGGGCGCCGAAGCCGGCGCCGCCGTCGGTGCTGGCGTAGAGCGTGCCGCCGACCAGCGCGTAGAAGGTCCCGGACGAGGCTCGGTCGGCGACGACGACGGCGTCGTTGCCCAGGCCGTTGACCCGCGACCAGCTCGCCCCCTGGTCGGTCGAGCGGTACGGGGCCTGACCGGCCGGGGTCCACACGATGCTGGAGCCGTCCGCCGCGATGGCGATGTGGCCGCTGTGGGCGCCGGGCACCGGCGCCGTCCTGAAGCCGTTCCAGTGGTGGCCGCCGTCGGTGGAGTAGCCGCCGCCCTGCTCGCCGCCCTGGCCGGCCCGGACCACCAGCGAGGGGGCGGACTGCGCGAAGTCGAGGGAACTGCCTTGGTAGATGGTCGGGTTGGTCAGCCGGTTGGAGGGCTCCTTGGTCACGTCGTCGTACAGGAAGCCGCCCTGGTCGCCCATCGCGGTGATGAGGGGGGCACCGCCGGGCAGGGAGATCGCGTCCGTCAGCGCCGTCTCCTCCAGCCCGCGGGCCCCGACGAACCAGTGGCTGGTGCCGCCGCCGTCGGTCGCGTCGGCGTCCTTGCTCGCCCAGATGCCGTTGCCGGTGCCGTACATCACGTGCCCGGAGTCGAACGGGTCGATGCTCAGGGCGGTCATCCAGTGCCCGATGCCGGTGCCCAGGTACGGGGCGGCGGAGGCGTCCCGCACCGACTTGTCGGCCAGGGCCTTCCAGGTCGCACCGCCGTCGGTGGAGCGGTAGACCTCGTCCTGGGGCCACCAGCGGTCCAGGGTGGTGACCATCACCGTGGACGGCTTCTGCGGGTCGACGGCCAGACCGGCGAACCCGTAGCTGCCCTGGGACGGCGAGATGTTCTTCCACGTCCCGCCGGACGGCGCGTACTTCCACACCGAGCCCGCCGTCACGTTGTTGGGGCCGGGCGCGTTGGAGTACGTCAGGTACAGCGTGCCGTCACCGGCGAGCACCCCGTGCTGCGGCATCTGGCCGGTGGGCTGACCGGGGACGGCCTGCCAGCTGTTGCCGCCGTCGGTGGAGCGGTAGAGGCTGGTCGACCTGTCGGCGACCCCGACGTAGATCGTGTTGCTGCCCGCCGGGCCGTACGTCACGAAGGAGATGCCGGTGCCGAAGCCCGCCCCGTCCTTGACGGGGAAGGAGGGGACCTGGTTCCAGGTCACGCCGGCGTCGGTGCTGCGCCACAGGCCGTTCTTGCGGGTGCCCAGCAGCAGGGTGTCGTGGTTCGCGGGGTCGATCACCAGGCGCTCGCCCGCGCCGCGGCCGTCCTCGTTGCCGCCCAGCTTGAACGGCAGGTCGGTGCGCTGGAAGGTGCGGCCGCGGTCGGTGGAGCGCAGGATCGCTCCGTTGCCGGCCCAGTCGTTGGTGTAGGTGCCCGACGCGAGGTAGAGCCGGTCCGGGGCGACCGGGTCGGTGGCCAGCGATTCGATGCCCAGCAGGTTCCAGTCCTTCTCGCCGATCCAGTCGGTCAGCGGGATCCACTGCTCGGCCCCGGCGTCCCAGCGGTAGGCGCCGCCCATGTCGGTGCGCGCGTACAGCAGGCCCTTCTCCTTCTGGTTGAAGACCAGCCCGGTGACGTACCCGCCGCCCGCCACCGGGGCGTTCTGCCACACGTACGGCCCGCTCCCCGACGGCTGGGCCCCGCCCGCCTTCACCAGCTTCCACTGCTGGTTGCCGCCGCCGTGGCGGGGCCACTGGATGACCTGTGCGCCCCGGGCCTCGGAGGCCCCGGACACGTCCAGGACCTGACCGCTGCGGCGGGAGGTGAAGGTGACGGCGCCGGAACCGCCCACGTCGTCGATGTGCCACTGCTGGGCGGGCGAGGAGCTGTCCGTCTGCTGCTCGGCGACGGCCGCCCGGTCGGTCGAGCCGCCCGCTATGCCCAGCACCTTGCCGCTGTTGCGGTTCACCAGCTCGTAGTAGCCGTCCCCGGTGGGCCTCAGCCGCCACTGCTGGTTGGCGGTGTCCTGGTCGGTCCACTGCTGGATGCGGGTGCCGTCGGCGGTGGAGAAGGCGTTGACGTCCAGCACCTGGCCGCTGCGGACGGAGACCAGCCGGTAGTAGGCGTCGCCTTCGACCGTCGCGGCCTGCGACTCCTGGTGGACGAACAGGTACGAGGCGGCGGCGACGGGCACGGCGATCAGGACGGCGGTGGCGCTCCAGCGACGGCGGTGACGCCCGCGGCGCCTGCCGTTCGTGGGGTTGCTCATGGGTAGACGTTCTCCTTGCGAACCGGTCACGAGAGACACGAGAAGGGCGGATCCGACCACCGGAACCGGCCGGACCCACCTCCTTGTGGTCGCGGACGCCGCAAAGGTTGCCGCGCGCCCGGGACTTTCTCGGCGGCCGTCGTCGGTGCGTTCTCGGGGATGCCGGCCGAACGGGGGTGCCGATGGCGGAGCGGCCGCGCGGCGGACGCCCACGCCGGGCCGGTCTCGGCGCCCGGACCTCCCGCGTCCGAACCGGACGACGGCGCCCGCTCGTTCGAGCGGGCGCCGTCGTGGTGCGCATGCGCGTGGTGTGCCGGGCCGCAGCGTGCCGGGACTGAGCGTGCCGGGGCTCAGCGGGCCGGGGCGAAGCCTCCCCCGACGGACGAGGAGCCGCCCGCCGACTGGGCGTCGACCCGGTAGCTGTCGCTCGCGGAGCTGCGCACCCCCGGGGCGTGGTTGTACTGCGCCGCGAACTCGTGCTGCCCCGCGGGCACCGTACGGCCGGGTTTGAGGACCCAGCGGTAGACCAGTACGCCGCCGGACTCCTGGGAGGTGACGGTGAAGTCCTCGCTCGGCAGGGTCCGCCAGTTGCCGGTGTCGCGCACGTCGCCGGTCTGCGCGATGCGCAGCTCGACGGTGAGCGAGGTGAGCGGCTGGGCGGTCCTCAGGATCAGGTCGCTCTGGGCCCAGTAGAGGTTGCTGTGCGCGTCGACCGACGCCTCCGACCACAACGGGCCGTTCTGGGCCCGGCCGGTCGCGGACGGGGTCGGGCGCGCCGTGGCCGGGGTGGTCGCGGCGGGCGCCGGGACCGGAGCCGAGGTGGTCGGCGGGGCCGAGGGCGTCGGCGAGGGCGTGGCCGTCGGGGACGGGGCCGCAGGTGTGGTGGTGGCTTCCGGCGAGGGCCGGGTCTGGACGATGGCGGCCACGGCGAGGCCGCCGGTGGCCAGGATCCCGGCGGTGGCGAGGCCGGCGAGCGCGGCCCTCGGCCACGAGCGCAGGCCCGACCGCGCGCGGTGACGGGGAGCGGGGCCGACCGCGCCGCGCTGCATCCGGGCCAGCATCCTTGCGCGGTCGGGCTGGTGGGCCTCGGCGGCCTCGCGCAGCTGCCGGGCGATGTGCTCGTTCACCGGTTCCTCCTTCCTGCCGCCAGTTCTCCGACCGCTCGCGCGCCGAGCAGCTGTTGCAGCTCGGCCATGCCCTTCGAGCATTGGCTCTTCACCGTACCGACCGATATGCCGAGCGCCGCCGCGGTGTCCTTCTCGGACAGGTCGAAGGCGTGGCGCAGCACCACGCACGCCCGCTTGCGGAACGGGAGCCTGGCGAGCGCGGCACGGACGTCCAGCACGGCCGCCACGTCCGGCCCTTCGGTCCGCTCCGGGCCGCGGGTCCAGAACAGCAGCACCCGGCGCCGCTCGCGGACCGCGCTGCGGATCCGGGCGCGCGCCATGTTGGCGACCACCCCGCGGGCGTAGGCGAGCGGGTGGTCGGCCGCGCGCAGCCGGTCCCAGCGTTGCCACAGGGCGATCAGGGCGTCTGCGGCGAGGTCGTCGGCCGCGTCCGTCTCACCGGTCAGGAGGTGGGCGAGACGGGCGAGTTCGGCGTGGTGGCGTTCGAAGAAGTCGTGGAACTCCGCGGACGCGTCATCGAGGAGCATTTCCCCCGGTCGCCCTCTCCCTGCTATGTGAGCGTTAACAAGCGGCATGAGCCTAGCAGTGCCTCCCTGGTGCGGTGGTGGTGGCCCTGGACGGCCGTCGCCGACGGCCGACGGGCGAGCAGCGCCGTCAATGCCGGGCGAACTGGACGCGGGTCGGCTGGACGACGTCCGGCTCCGCCGCGATCCCGTCGACGGTCAGTCGCTCCCCGTAGATGTCGGTGATCCTGACCGGGCCACCGCATCCGGTGCCGTCGGGGGAGAGGAAGTAGTTGTAGTCGGTGCGCGACAGCTGCCGCCAGCCGGCGCCGGCCCGGACCTCCAGGGAGGCGACCGGGTTCCGGTGTCCGATCACCTGGATCCCGCACCACCACTGGCTGGAGCCGGCCTTGTACCGGAGCGACACCGCGGCGGGCCCCGTGCCCGGGCTCAGCAGCGTCCAGGTGATCGGCAGGCGGCCGACCGAGAGGTCCGCGAGCCTGGCGAAGGCCTCGTGGCTCAGGTCCAGTTGTCCGGGGGCACAGGGCAGCGGGCACTCGTTGACGATCCGCACCGTGACGCTCGCCCCGTTGGCGGCGCGGACGAGCACGGAGGCGCCGCACGCCTTGGACGTCTCGTAGTCGGTGTGGTTCATCGCGGCGATCATCAGGTCGCCGGACGGCCCGAAGGAGCAGGCGCCGTTGCCGTCGGCGGCGTCGTAGGACGTGGCGACGCCCTGGTAGTTCGCCCCGGGCTTGATCCGCCCCGCCAGGGACGCCGCGGCCGGTGCGCCGCCGGAGGCGTCGTCGGCGGCCTTGCCGGCGCTCGGCGGCGGCGCGGTGGCCCTGGTGGCGGTGGGGGTCGACGGTCGCGGCGCCGCGGTGGCCGACGGCGTCGCGCTGCCCGAGGCTGACGGGGTGGCGGCGGCCGAGGTCGCGGGGCCGCTGACCGACGGCGCTGCCGTCGAGGGTGCGGGGTCGGCCGGTGCGGCGGCGTCCTGGGGCGCGCTCGGCGCGGTGGCCCCGACGGAGGCGGCGGCCGGCTCCGCGGCGCCGGCGTCCCGGCTCCCGCTCCCCCGGAGGAGCGCGAAGGCCAGGCAGGCCAGTACTCCGACCGCCACCAGCGTCACCGGTATGCCGAGCACCAGCCCGCGCCGGGGGTTCGACCGCCGGCGGCCCGACTGCCGGGCGGCGTGCTTCGTTGCCCTCATTCCCATCCCATTCGGTAGCTCGACCCGGTGGATCGACTCGACGTTTCAGCGACCAGTGGTCGCCGGAGACGGAAAGGTTGCCGCGCCGGTGCGGGATTTTTTCTGCGGCGGCCGAGCCGCGGGCGCACGGTGACCGAGCCGCGGGCGCACGGTGACCGAGCCGCGGGCGCACGGTGACTGAGCCGCGGGCGGACGGTGGGTGAGCGATGGGCGGGCGGTGGTGTCGGTCCGCCGCCTGGGCGCGGTGACGGAGAGGTGGTCCCCCAGCGGTCGCTCGGCCGGCGCGCACGGCCCGTGGCCGCAGTCGTTCCGCCTGCGCCGGGCGCGCTGGTGGGCCGGCCGGGGCCGCCACCGCCGGGCGGCCGCTCGCCGGGGCGAGGTCCACCAGCCGGACGCCCCCGGGAGTTCCTCCCGGGCCGCGCCGGACACCTCCGTCACCGTCCCACCGGGAGAGGTGACGAGCGGGCGGGGAGCTGCACCGTGCCCTCAATCACGGTGCTGCTCCCGCCCGCGGTCGAAGGGGGTCAGGAACCGGCTTTGCGCTTGTTGTAGACGTCGAATCCGACGGCTGCGAGCAGCACCAGCCCCTTGATGACCTGCTGGTAGTCGGTGCCGACGCCGACCAGCGACATGCCGTTGTTCAGCACGCCGAGCACCAGGCCGCCGATGATCGCGCCCATGACGGTGCCGACGCCGCCGCTGGCGGAAGCGCCGCCGATGAAGGCGGCGGCGATGGCCTCCAGTTCGAAGTTGATGCCGGCCTGGGGGGTGCCGGCGTTGAGTCGCGCGGCGAAGACCAGCCCGGCGAGCGCCGCGAGGACGCCCATGGTGGTGAAGGCGAGGAAGACGACCCGCTTGCTCTTCACACCGGACAGCTTGGCCGCGGCCTCGTTGCCGCCGATGGCGTAGGTGTGCCGGCCGATGACCGAGTTGCGCATCAGGTAGCCGAAGCCGACCAGCAGGGCGCCGAGGATCAGCAGGACGATCGGCACGCCGTGGTAGCTGGCCAGCAGCAGGGTGAAGACGAGCACGGCGGCCGTGATGACGGCGAGCTTGGCGAGGAACAGTCCGAGCGGGAGCACCTCCAGCCCGTACGCGGCGGTCTGGCGCCGGCCGCGCAGTTCCTGGAGGAGCGCGACGGCCAGCACCGCGAGGCCCAGCAGCAGGGTGAGGTTGTGGTAGTCGGTGTGCGGGCCGACCTCGGGGAGGAAGCCGCTGCTGATGCTCTGGAAGCCCTTGGGGAAGGGCGCCACCGACTGGCCTTGGAGCAGGATCTGGGTGCCGCCGCGGAAGAGCAGCATGCCCGCCAGGGTGACGATGAACGAGGGGATCCCGAGGTAGGCGATCCAGAACCCCTGCCAGGCGCCGGCGAGGGCGCCGATGACCAGCGCGGCCAGCATCGCCACCGGCCACGGGACGTGGTGGCGGACCATCATCACCGCGGCGGCCGCTCCGACGAAGGCGGCCAGTGAGCCGACGGAGAGGTCGATGTGCCCGGCGATGATGACGATCATCATCCCGATCGCCAGGATGAGGATGTAGCCGTTCTGCTGGATCAGGTTGGTGATGTTGAGCGGCTGGAGGAGGATGCCGTCCGTCCAGATCTGGAACAGCAGCACGATCAGCGCGAGGGCGACCAGCATGCCGTACTGGCGCACGTTGCCGCGCAGCGCGCGGGCCAGGACGGAGCCGGCGGTCGGGCTCGGGCCGGCCTGCGGTGCCTTCGGGGACGAATCCGGGATGATCTCGGTCTGGGCCATGCCTCACACCTGCTCGTTGCTGGATGCGGCGCTCATGGTCATGAGCCGCATGAGGGATTCCTGGGTGGCGTCGGCACGGGCCACCTCGCCGGTGATCCGGCCTTCGGCCATGGTGTAGATCCGGTCGCACAGGCCCAGGAGTTCGGGGAGTTCGGACGAGATGACGAGCACGGCCTTGCCCTGGGCGGCGAGTTCGGCGATGACGGCGTAGATCTCCGCCTTGGCGCCGATGTCGATGCCCCGGGTGGGCTCGTCGAGGATCAGCACCTCCGGCTCGGCGAAGATCCACTTGCTGAGGACGACCTTCTGCTGGTTGCCGCCGCTGAGCGTGCCGGTCCGGGTGAACACCGTCGGGGCCTTGATGTTCATGGACCGCCGGAACGATTCGGCGACCTTGGCCTCCTCGTGCCGGTCGACCCGGCCGAACCGGGCGACCTTGCCGAGCGCGCTCAGCGAGATGTTCCGGCTGATGTCGTCGATGAGGTTGAGGCCGAAGCGCTTGCGGTCCTCGGTGACGTACGCGATGCCGTGCCCGATCGCCTCCGGCACCGTCCGGGTGCGGATCTCCCGGCCGTGCAGCCGCACCCGTCCGCCGCTCCAGCGCCCGTACGAGCGGCCGAAGACGCTCATCGCGAGCTCCGTGCGGCCGGCGCCCATCAGGCCGGCGATGCCGACGATCTCGCCGCGCCGCACGTTCAGCGAGGCACCGTCCACCACCAGGCGCTGCTGGTCGATCGGGTGCCGGACGCTCCAGTCCTCGATCTCGAGGGCGACCTCGCCGACGTCCGGGACGCGGTCGGGGTAGCGGTGCTCGAGGTCCCGGCCGACCATGCCGCGGATGATCCGCTCCTCGGAGATGCCCTCCGGGCCGATCGCGAGGGTCTCGATGGTGCGCCCGTCGCGCAGGATCGTCACGGCGTCGGCGACCCGGGCGATCTCGTTCAGCTTGTGCGAGATGACGATGCAGGAGATGCCCTGCGCCTTGAGCTCCAGGATCAGATCGAGGAGCTTGCGGCTGTCCTCGTCGTTCAGCGCGGCGGTCGGCTCGTCCAGGATGAGCAGCTTGACCTTCTTGGCCAGCGCCTTGGCGATCTCCACCAGCTGCTGCTTGCCCACCCCGAGATCGGCGACCCTGGTCTGCGGGCTCTCGTCCAGGCCGACCTGACGGAGCAGTTCGCCGGCGTGGGTGAGCGTCCGGTGCCAGCTGATGACGCCCCGGGTGGCGTGCTCGTTGCCCAGGAAGACGTTCTCGGCGATCGACAGGTACGGCACCAGCGCCAGCTCCTGGTGGATGATGACGATGCCGCGCTGCTCGCTGGCCCGGATGTCCCTGAAGCGGCAGGGCTCGCCCTCGAAGAGGATCTCGCCCTCGTAACTGCCGTGCGGGTAGACGCCGCTGAGCACCTTCATCAGGGTGGACTTGCCGGCGCCGTTCTCGCCGCAGATGGCGTGGACCTCGCCGGCGGCGACGGTCAGGTTGACCTCGGAGAGCGCCTTGACGCCGGGAAACGACTTGCTGATCGACCGCATCTCGAGAACGGGTCCAGCCATGGTTGTGCGTCCGTATCGTTCGGGGCGGTGCGGTGGCCACGGGTTCGCCGGGCCCCGCACCGCCGGTCGGGAGCCGGCCCCGCCGGGCGGGCCCGGTGGACTACTTCAGCTGGTCGGCGGTGTACTGGCCGCTGTCCACCAGCACGTGCTGGTAGTTGTCCTTGTCGACGCTCACCGGCTGGAGCAGCTGCGCCGGGACGGTCTTGGCACCGTTGTCGTACTGGCTGGTGTCGTTGACCTCGGGCTTGCCACCGGTCAGCAGCGCGTCGCCCATCTGGGCCGCGGCCTTGGCCAGTTGGCGGGTGTCCTTGTAGACGGTCTGGGTCTGCTCGCCCGCGATGATCGACTTCACGGAGGCCAGCTCGGCGTCCTGGCCGGTGACGACCGGCAGGGACTTGGCGGTGCCGTAGCCGACGCCCTTGAGCGAGGAGATGATGCCGATCGAGATGCCGTCGTAGGGCGAGAGCACGGCGTCGACGTGGGCGGAGGTGTAGGCCTTGCTCAGCAGGTTGTCCATCCTGGACTGGGCGAGTCCGCCGTCCCAGCGCAGCGTGGCGACCTGGTTGAACTCGGTCTGGCCGCTCTGCACGACCAGCTTCTTCTGGTCGATGTACGGCTTGAGGACGCTCATCGCGCCGTTGAAGAAGAAGGTGGCGTTGTTGTCGTCCGGCGAGCCCGCGAACAGCTCGATGTTGTACGGCCCCTTGCCGTCCTTGAGCCCCAGCTTGTCGACGATGTAGCCGCCCTGGAGGACGCCGACCTTGAAGTTGTCGAAGGTCGCGTAGTAGTCGACGTTCTTCGTGCCGCGGATCAGCCGGTCGTAGGAGATGACCGGGATGTGGGCGTCGGCCGCCTTCTGCAGCACGTTGGTGAGCGAGGAACCGTCGATGGCGGCGATCACGAGCAGCTTGGCGCCCTTGGTGATCATGTTCTCCACCTGGGAGACCTGGTTCTCCACCACGTTGTCGCCGTACTGCAGGTCGGTCTTGTAGCCCTTGGCCTGGAACTCCTTGACCATGTTGTTGCCGTCGTTGATCCAGCGCTCCGACGCCTTGGTCGGCATGGCGATGCCGACGAGACCGCCCTTGGCGTCCCCCTTCGCCGCGCCGTCGCCGGCGCCGTTGGCACTCTGGCCGCAGGCGGCCAGGGAGAGAGCGAGACCTGCGGCGACGAGGCCCGCTGAAAGCTTGCGCACAGTTCCTCCAGTGATCTTCCGCGACCGGCATGGCGCCACCTTGCTGCCCGGGTGGCCGGGAGCGGTCGAGCGGGGGCCGACCGGGGGCGGACCTCGTGGATCGAGGGAGTCGGCTCCGCAGGGCTCCGGCCTGGCGTGAAATGAAGTGTTAACGCTAACAAAGTCTCCGTCAAGAGCCTTCGGATCACTGTTGGATCGCGGCGAGCCGTCGGCCGGTCCACGTGAACGTCCATCACGGGAGGGAAGCTTCCCCGGGAGGCCGCAGCGCGAAGACCGGGTGAACCCCGGATGTCGCGGGTGTCCCGACACGGGCGCCGGCCTCCCGCCGGCGGGCGGAAGACCGGCACCCGGCACCCGCCGGAGGGGGCGGTCAGCCCGTGGCGAGGGTCAGGCCGTGGGTCCGGATCGCCTCCGACGGTTCGTCATCGAACTCCTCCGCGGGCCTCAGACGTGGAGCTCCGGCGGGAATCCGGTCCAGCGGAGCTCGGCGGGCAGGTGGCCGGTGTCGTTGAAGAGCAGGACCGCCGGGGGACGGTCGGGCGTGTAGCGGATGACGGTCAGGGCCGCGTTGGCGTGGTTGATGCCCAGCCATCGCCACTCGGGCGCGTCGAGGGCGGCTCGGACGAGCCAGCCGACGAGGAAGTTGTGGGTGACGACGAGTTCGTGCCGCGGTTCGGCTCCGAGGACCGGCCCCGTGAACTCTGCGAGTGCCAAGGCGGCGAGCCCGGGGCCCTGCTCGCGTTCCTCGACCGGGAACCGGTGCAGGAACTCGATCCAGGCGTCCGCTGCCTCCGGCGGCAGCTCCTCGCGCGTCGGCAGGTAGGGGAGGTAGTCGCCGGCCGCTTCGGAACGGCGACAGGGGACTCCGCCCAGCTGCTCACTGACCAGCCGGGCGGTCTGTTCGGCGCGGGGGAGGGGGCCGTGGTGGATCGCCGTCAGCGGGACGCCGCGCAGCCGCTCCCCCAGCAGGGCAGCCTGGCGGCGGCCCGCATCCGTCAGTTCGCTCTCGTCCGGCGATGCCTCACCGTGACGGGCGAGATAGAGGTAGCGGGCAGCCGTACCGGTCATGGGTGCGCCCTTCGGCGAAGTCGATCTTGCGGACTCATGGGAGGACGCCGACCTGCGCGGACCGGTTCCCGCGAGGGGAAGAGCCGGGCCTCGACCAGCGCACTGCAGGTCCCGCACGGCGCCCTTCGTCCCGCGCAGCGGTCGCGGAGCACCGGCGGCCGGGAGGCGGGCGGTGAAGCAGGAGCGGCCGAGCAGGTTTCAGATTGCGGTGCTCGAGCGGGCCGGCCCCGGCCGGAGCGCCCCCTGCGGCGCCCCTGCCGGGGTCCGGCCGTCGGGTGGTGCCGGTGGCTGCCGCGGGTGTGCGCCGTCAGCCTGCGGTGTGCTCGGCGGGGAAGTCGGCGCCGAGGGTCACCTCCCGCCAGTCGTCGAAGGCGGCTTTGAGGGAGTCCAGCTTGGCGGTGGCGATGTCGTACGCGGCCTTGCCCAGCAGCAGCCGCAGCGGGGGCTCCTCGGCCGTGACGGCGTCGATGACGGCCCGGGCGGCGCGCGCCGGATCCCCGGGCTGGCGGCCGTAGGTGGCCAGCGTGCCGGCGCCGCGTGCGCCCGCCGTGTCGGCGTAGTCGTCGATGGTGGTGGCGGACTGGCGCATGGAGGGTCCGGACCAGTTGGTGCGGAACGCGGCCGGCTCGACGATCGTCACGTTGATCCCCAACGGGGCGACTTCGGCGGCGAGCGACTCGGAGAGGCCCTCCACGGCGAACTTGGTGGCGTGGTAGTAGCCGGTGGCGCCGAAGCCGACCAGACCGCCGAGCGAGGAGATGTTCACGATGTGGCCGGCGCGACGGGCCCGCATGCCCGGCAGGACGGCCTTGGTGGTGGCGACCAGGCCGAAGACGTTGGTCTCGAACAGGGCGCGGACCTCGTCGTCCTCGCCCTCCTCGACGGCGGCGAGGTAGCCGTAGCCGGCGTTGTTGACCAGGACGTCGATCCGCCCGAAGGCGGCCCGGGCCCGGGCGACCGCCGACGCGATCTGCTCGGAGTCGGTGACGTCCAGGGCCACGGCGACGGCGCGCTCCTCGTGTCCGGAGACGAGGTCGGCGACCGTGCCCGGGTCCCGGGCGGTGATCACCGCCCGCCATCCGCGGTCCAGCACCGCCCGGGCCAGTGCCCGGCCCAGGCCGGAGGAGCAGCCGGTGATGAACCACACGGGGGAGTCAGGGGAGGTCATGGGGGAGGTGTCCTTCGTCGTGGACGTCGTGGACGTCGTGGGAATCGGGTGGGAACTCGGCGAGGGCGAGGCTTCCCAGCAAGGCCAGCGACTCCTCGTCGGCGCTGCCGGCTTCGGCCCGGTACACGACCAGGTGCTGGCCGGGGGCGCTGTTGACGGAGAAGGTCTCGAAGCCCAGGGTGAGTTCGCCGACCAGCGGGTGGCGGAAGCGCTTGCTGGAGGCCGACTTGGCCCGGACTTCGTGACGGGCCCACATGCGGGCGAAGTCCGGGCTTCGTACCGACAGTTCGCCCACCAGGTCCTGCAACCGCCGGTCGTCCGGAGCGGGATTCGCGGCCCGCAGCGCGGCCACGCACCCCTGCGCCACCACGGGCCAGTCACGGTAGAACTCCCGCGCAGCCGGTTCGAGGAACATCGCCGTGATCAGGCTGGTCCCGCTGCCGAGCCAGGAGAACAGCGCCTCGCCCAGGGAGTTGACGGCCAGCAGGTCGAGGTACCGGCCGTAGACCAGCGCCGGCGTGTCCGCCCAGGTGTCCAGCAGGGACACCAGCTGCGGGCCCGCGTACTCCCGGGCCGGCCCGGGGCGTCCGGGACGCGGCGGATCGACCAGCGCGCGCAGGTAGGCGGCCTCCTCGTCCCTCAGCAGCAGGGCGGCCGCCAGCGCCCGCAGGACCTGGGGCGACGGGTTGCGCTCGCGCCCCTGCTCCAGCCGCACGTAGTAGTCGGTGCTCACCCCCGCGAGGACGGCCATCTCCTCGCGTCGCAGACCGGGAGTACGGCGCACCCCGGCGGGCATCCCGTGGTCCTCGGGGCGCACCAGTGCGCGCCGGGCCCGCAGGAACTCACTCAGCCGTTTCGTGTGCATGCCGACCAACGTACGGGCCTGCGGCGAGAGGAGGGTAGCCCTGCCGCACCCACCCTCGTGCGGCGGGAGCGGCCCGGCTTTCCGCGGCCGCCGCTCAGCTCCCGGACCGTTCGCTCGCTGACGCCGGTCCCGGCGCCCGGGCCCGCATTGCGGTCCCGGCGCGCGGTCCCGGCACCCGGATGCGGTGCCCGGCACCGGCGTCCGGACAGGGGCCCGGGCTCGCCGGTCGGGCACGGACACCGGCGGGCCGTGGGCCGGGTCGGTCCGTGCGTCAGGAGCCCGTGCCCGACGTCAGGTAGGGCAGGGACACCAGGACGACGACGGCTGCGATCAGGACGAGGATGCCGACGGTGAGCAGGGCCGCGAACAGGTACGGCCGCGCCACGGAGAACGGCAGCCGCAGCCCCGGGTACGCCGTCCGCAGCGCCTGTGGCGTGCTGTCGCGCTCGGACGCCAGCGCGATGGTGAACCCGCAGGGGCGGAACACCCTGTCCTGCAGGCGCTGCCAGTCCCAGTGCTCCGCGCGCAGCACCACCGGCGTCCGGCCCGCCGTGCCCGACACCACCAGGAGCACGGACTCGCCCTTGGATCCGCGCACCGGGTGCGCGGTGGCCGCGGTCGGTTCGACCGAAGAGCTCCGGCCGCGGCGGTCGGTGACGGTCAGCAGGCCGTTCGCATAGGCGACCCGCTGGCGGTGCGAACGCTGCCAGCGGTACACGCCCAGCCAGGCCAGGGCGGACACGGCCAGCAGGGCGACGACGAGCACGCCGCCCACGGCGCCGATGCCGGCCCGATCGGACCGCGCCACCACCCTGACGGCGGCGCCCAGCATGACCAGGCCTACTACCGGACCGGCGGCGGCCAGGCGCCGGTAGGCGGGCAGCCTCCGGAGCGGAACGGGCTTCAAGAGCAGTGCGGGTATGGGTTCTTGAGTCATCGGCACCCCCTGTTTCGGGGGCCCAGGATGCCGTACCCAAACGTTTGGGTCAACCGACGGGCCAAACGTTTGGCCAGACTCGTGCGAGTGGGTCCGCCCTCGGTCGCCGCGCCTGTGCCGCGCACGACCGCAGCGGTGGTCGGCGGCCAGCCCGGCCCGTTCTGCGGCCCCCGGGGGAGCCGGGGCCCGGGCTTCGGGTGGGGCCCGGGGTTCGGGAGCTACCTGGTCTGGTCGAAGGTCGAGGGCGTCCGGCCCTTCGGGCCGCAGGAGATCCGCGAGCAGTTCCGCCGGCAGTTCCACGAGGAGGACCGAGGGGAGATCCGCGACGCCCGGGCCGCGGACCCCCGGCTCGCCGACGCCCCGGACGAGCAGGCCGGGTAGGGCCTCCGGCGCGGAGGGGATGGCGGAGTGTCCGACGCGCGGCGCCGCGGTGCCGGGGGGTGAGCGTGGCGCGGTGCCGTGGCGAACGGAGGCCGACGCCCCGTGCCGGGAGGTACCGGGGGGCCCGGCCGGCCGGGCACGCGCGCGAGCGAGGGGCCCGCGATCCGGGCGGGGGACTCCGGCTGAGGCCCGGGCCCGCTGCCCGCCGGTCGTGGGCCGTCCCGGGCGAGCCGCACCCGAGGTGGGAGGACGGCGTGGCGTGAGGGGAGTTTCCCGAGGCCCCGCTACCGTCACGTGGATGACGGGAAGCGACGCCGATCGGCGCTGGGCCGAGTCCATGCCGGCGGCCTACGAGCAGTACCTCGTGCCGGTGCTCTTCCGGCCCTTCGCCGCGGACCTGGCCGCCCGGGCCGCCGTACTCCGCCCCGGGCGGATCCTCGAACTCGCTGCCGGAACCGGTGTGTTGACGTCGGCGCTGCTCGAGGCGGTGCCGACGGCCGAGGTGACGGCCACCGACCTGAACGAGGCCATGGTCGCCTTCGGGGCAGCCCGGGCGCCGGGCGCGGTGTGGCGGCGGGCCGACGCGCAGCGGCTGCCGTTCCCGGACGCCGCCTTCGACCTGGTCGTCTGCCAGTTCGGAGTGATGTTCTTCCCGGACCGGATCGCGGCCTTCACCGAGGTCCGCCGGGTGCTGGCCTCGGGCGGTCGGTTCCTGTTCAGCACCTGGGGGCCGCTTCCCGCGCATGGCTTCGACGCCGCGGTGCAGGCCGGGCTGGAGCGGGCCTTTCCGGCCGACCCGCCGCAGTTCCTCCCGACCGTCCCGCACGGCTACTCCGACCCCGCTCTCGCTGCCGCCGACCTGCGGGCCGCCGGGTTCGCCGTCGAGGACGAGCTGGAGCTGACGCTGGAGGGCCGGGCCGCCTCGGCCGCCGACGTCGCCACCGGGTTCCTCACCGGGACGCCCGTGCGTGCGGCCGTGGAGGAGCGCGGCGACGGGCCGGCCGTCCGGGCCGCCGTCATCGAGGAGATGACAAGGCTCCTCGGTCCGGGCCCGGTCACCGCCCCGATGACGGCGTACGTTCTCCGCGGCGCGGTCTGACCGCAGGAGGCGGCTCGCCCGGTCCGCCGCTGGCGAGGCCGGGCTCGAGCGTGTCGGGCTCCGAGCGTCGTGCTCCCAGCGTGTCCGGCTCCGAGCGCGGCCGGCTTCGAGCGCGGCCGGCTTCGAGCGCGGCCGGGTTCCAGGAGGCCGGGCCCGAGGGCGTCGGACAGTTCACGCAGCCGCCGTGCCCGGAAGCGGCCGCGCCTACCGCGAGCGCGACTGCGGCCTCGTCCTCACCTCGCCCCACCTTTGCTTAATCTATCGAGAAACGATAGATTCCCATCGCGATTCGATGGAGGGATGAGGCATGGGGAAGCTGGCAGTGCGTGCGTTGCGCGCCGTGCTCGCAGTGGTGTTCGCCGGCACGGTGTTCGTGCAGGCGTCGATGGCGTGGGCGTTGATCAGCGGGAACGATCCGGAGGACGGATCGCTCCCGCTGACCCCGCTGCGCGTGATCGTGCTCCTGGGCATGGTGTCGGCCCAGGTCGTCCTGGTCTGCGTGTGGCGGCTGGTGACGATGGTGCGCCGCGGCACCGTGTTCTCCCACGCCGCCTTCCGGTACGTGGACGTGGTGACCGGCGCGATCGTGGCGGCGTCCCTGCTGTGGTTCGCGGTCACGGCCGTCAACGCGCCGGGCCAGCGGGACGACCCGGGGGTCACGCTCATCATGGGCGGCATCGGTCTCGCCATCCTGGCGGTCGCGCTCATCGTGTTCGTGCTGCGCACGCTGCTCGCCCAGGCCGTTGCGCGCGACGTCGAAGCGGCGCAGCTGCAGGCGGAGTTGGACGAGGTCATCTGATGCCGATCGCCGTCGACATCGACGTGATGCTGGCCCGGCGGAAGATGTCCGTGGGCGAGCTGGCGGACCGGGTGGGGATCACGCCGGCGAACCTCGCCGTACTCAAGAACGGCCGCGCCAAGGCCGTGCGCTTCGCGACGCTCGCCGCGCTCTGCGAGGTCCTCGAGTGCCAGCCGGGCGACCTGCTGCGGTGGGAGGCCGACGCCGCCACGGACGGATGACATGCTCCGGCGGCGGATCTCGCCGGCGTGTTCCGTCACCGTCCGGTCGCCGGGCGACGCCATGGCGTCGGCCAGCGACCGGCGGGCCTGGTGGTGCTGCACGGCTCGGGGGTGGGCGGCGCGGCCTGGCGGTCGTGCGGCCTTCCCGCCCAGGCGCGACGGTCAGCCCGTGACGTCCCCTCGCCGGGTGGTGATCAGCCAGGCGGCGGAGTCGAACCAGACGCCGGAGCGGGTCTCGTGCGCCTCGAGCGTGGTCCGCAGGTCGGCCAGGGCCCGGCTGCGGGCGGTCTCGTCGAGGTCGGTGAGCATCCAGCCGAGCAGGCCGGTGACGAACCGGAACGCCCGGTCCGCGTCGTGGCCGAAGTGCATGGGGGCGGCGACGGCCTCGAAAGCCGGTTCGTCGAAGCCGGCCGCGGTGAGGACGGCGCGGACCCGGTCCGGGTCGGCCAGCGAGAAGGGGCCCGGCGCGTCCGGTGGCGGGGCCGGCAGCGTGCGGCCGGCGGCCAGGGCGGTGGTGAACCCGGTGAACCAGGGATTGTGCGAGGGCGCCTGCCAGACGAGTTGCACCAGCCGGCCGCCGGCCCGCAGCGCGCGGGCGATGTTGCCGAACGCGGCAGCGGCGTCCGCGAAGAACATGGTGCCGGTGCGACTGATCGCCACGTCGAACGGATCGGCGCCGAAGTCGTGGACCTGGACGTCGGCCTGGACGAAGTGGACGTTGGCCGCGCCCTCCTGCGCGGCGAGCCGCCGCGCCACGGCGAGCATCTCCGATGACAGGTCGACCCCGAGGACGAAGCCGTCGGCCGCGCGGCGCGCCGCGTCGACGGTCGTCCGGCCGGTCCCGCAGCCGATGTCGAGGACCCGCTCGGCGTGGCCGATGGCGGCGGCGTCCAGCAGGCGGGTGTGGTAACCGGCGACGGCCGCGTCGAACTGCGCGGCGTTCGCGGCCCAGAATCCGCCCTCCTCGCCGTCCCAGGCCCGTGCCTGCTGCACGTTCGAGGGGTGGACCCCAAGGGTCTTCGTGCTCATGTCTACCGCCTGCTTACTCCCAAGGGGACTAAAATGTCTGATATGTCCGGAATACTCCCCAGGGGACGAAGATGTCAAGAGCCTCCGAACTCACCACCACCTCCTACTCCATCCTCGGCCTGCTCGCCGTACAGCCCTGGAGCACCTATGAACTGGCCCGCCAGATGGACCGGAGCCTCGGCCGGATCTGGCCCAGGGCCGAGAGCAAGCTCTACGAGGAGCCGAAGAAGCTGGTCCGCCACGGTCTCGCCGAGGCCACCAGGGAATCGGTGGGCCGCCGCCCCCGCACCGTCTACTCCATCACCGACGCCGGGAGGCGGGCACTCGCCGCGTGGTTGCAGGAGCCCGGCACGGGGCCGGTCCTGGAGTGCGAGCAGCTCCTCAAGATCTTCTTCGCGGAGAACGGCACCCGGGACGACACGCTGGCCACCCTCCGGGCGGCGCACGCCTGGGCTGCCGAGCGCAACGACGAGAACCTCGCCGCTGCCCGCGCCCACCTCGCCGGCCAGGCTCCCTTTCCCGAACGCGCCGCGCAGACCCAGCTCGTCGGCCGCTTCCTCACCGACTTCTACCGCATGGTGGACGACTGGGCCCACTGGGCGACCGCTCTGGTGGAACAGTGGCCGTCCGACCCGAGGCACGCGAGGCCCGACCCGGAGCAGGCCGCGGAGACCGTCCGGCGGGCCGGCTGGAACGACCGCCCCGACACCACCTGATCCCGCGGTTGGACCAGCCCCCACCCCGGGCCCCCGGGCCCGCACTCCGGGCCCGCGCCTCGGGCCCGTACCCCGGGCACGCGGCGAACACCCCGCTCGACGCCCCCTGCAGCCGCCCCCCGCCCGCAGCCGCGGAGCCGCTGCACGCCGAACTCCCGACCCCGCGTACCGTCTTGGAGGAACGGAAGCCAACCGGCCGTCCGAGACCGGACCGGCGAGAAGGGGACCATGAACGAGGACCTGACGACCCCACGGCGAATCGCCGACGACCACGTGGCCCGGGTCGCCGCCCACGATCCCGTCACCGCCACGTCCCTGGGCGTGGCACCGGGCGACGACCGGATGCCCGATCCGTCACCGGAGGGCATCGAGGAGGGCTACCGGCTGGTGCGGGAGGCGCTGGCGCGACTCGACGCCCTTCCCGGCGCCGGGTACGACGCGGACCCCGCCGAGGCCACCTGCGCCCGACTGCTGCGCGAGCGGCTGGCGGCCGAGGCCCGGACGTACGAGGCGGGCGAGGACTTCCGGGCCGTACGGAACCTGCACGCGCCGGTCCACCGGCTCCGCGGCGTCCTCACGATGATGCCCACCGAGACCGAGGAGGACTGGGTCCCGGTGCTCGGCCGGCTGCGGAACCTGCCCACCGCACTGGACGGCTACCGCGCCACCCTGGCCGAGGGCATTTCCCGCAGACTGCTCGCCGCGCCGCGGCAGGCGGACGTGCTCGCCACCCAGTTGACCGCATGGACCGGCGAGGCGTCCGGCGGCGCCGGCTGGTTCGCCGACTTCGTCGCCCCGGCCCCGCAACGGCTCCGCCCCGAACTGGACGCGGCCGCGGGCGCGGCGACCGCTGCCGTGGCCGCGTTCCGCGACTGGCTCCGTGACACCTACCGGCCCGCCGCGGACGGCACACCGGACGCCGTCGGCCGCGAGCGCTACCTGATCACGTCCCGGCAGTACACCGGCGCCGACGTGAACCCGGAGGAGGCCTACGACTGGGCCTGGGAGGAGTTCCACCGGGTCTGGGCCGAACTGCGCACCGAGGCCGGGCGCATCCTGCCCGGTGCCCCCGTCCAGCAGGTCCGGGTCCACCTGGACGAGCACGGACACACCGTGCAGGGCACCGAGCGGATGCGGGCCTGGCTGCAGCAGCTCATCGAGGAGGCGATCGAGGCGCTCGACGGGCGTCACTTCGACATCACCGGCCCGCTGCGCCGGGTCGAGACCCGGATCGCTCCGGTGGGCAGCGCCGCCACGCCCTACTACAGCGGACCGAGCCTCGACTTCAGCCGCCCGGGCCGCACCTACCTGCCGTCGGCCAACGGCGACGCCCACGAGCGGTTCCGCACCTGGCGGCTGGTCAGCACCTGGTACCACGAGGGCGTTCCCGGCCACCACCTGCAACTCGCCTCCTGGACCGGCGCGGCGGAGCAGCTCTCCCGCTACCAGGTCCCTGGGCAAGATCAGCGCCAACGTGGAGGGCTGGGCGTTGTACGCGGAGCGTCTGATGGACGAGCTGGGCTTCCTGACCGATCCCGCACGCCGGCTCGGCTACCTCGGCAAGCAGATGATGCGGATCGTCCGCGTCATCGTCGACATCGGCATGCACCTGGAGAGCGTCATCCCGGCCCACTCCCCGTTCCGTCCGGGCGAGCGCTGGACCCCGGAGCTGGCCACCGCCTTCATGGGCGAGTACGTCGGCCTGACACCCACCCACCTCGACAGCGAGATCGTCCGCTATCTCGGCCGCCCCGGTCAGGCCATCGGCTACAAGCTCGGTGAACGCGCCTGGCTGGCCGGCCGCGAGGCGGCGCAGCGCAGGCCGGGTGCCGGGTTCGACCTCAAACGCTGGCACATGAAGGCCCTGCGGCAGGGCTCGCTGGGCCTGGACGACCTGGCGGAGGCCCTGGCGGCCCTGTAGCCGGCGGGGGCACCGCACGGCAGCCGTGCCGGGGCCCGGCGCCGTGGGCAGAGCCGGACTCAGCCGGTCTTGCGGACAGAGCCGGCCGGGCGGGCACGACGTACGCCGGCTCTCCCGGGCCCCGGCTGCCTCCCCGCCGAGGGGCTGCGGCGCCCGGGCGGCGCGCGGGCGGCTTCCGGACGCCCGACCACTGTTTCGGACAAAGCCCGGCGGTTACTGTCGGTGCCCGTACGCCGCAGATAGAGTGACGGGGCCGCAGCGCACACCGAGGGGCACGGGGCCCCGGTCGGCAGGAGCGCGCGGTGGAGGATCACGCGTGTGATCACAGCACCCCCGCTGATGGCCGAGGTGTTCCAGGTGAAGCCCTACACGCGCCACTGCGAGGTCATCCACGACGAGGGCGCGCACGCCGTCATCGGTGTCTCGCCCGGCAACAGCTACTTCTCCGCCCGGCGGCTGCACGAGCTCGCCGCCTGGAGCCTGGACCACTACGACCGGGTCGACTTCGTCTACACCGACCTCCACGTGGCCGAGATGTACGAGGCGTGCGGGTACGGTCCCGACGACGCCCGCAGGAAGGCGGCGAAGAACCTGCGGAGCGTGCGGGCCAAGGTCCGTGACGCCGTGACGGCGGCGGACCCGGGGCAGACGCGGCTGCGCTGGCGGCCCATGTCCGAGTTCCGGGCCAACACCGCCTACCAGGAGATCCACCGGCAGCTGACACGCCGCCTGGAGACGGACGCCGACCTCCGCAGGGCCTGCGACGACCTGGTGAACCGGTTCCTGGCCGCACGGGGACAGGAACCCACCGAGCGGCAGCGCGCGGTGTGCCTGGAGTACGTGTGCGCCGAGGCACCGCTGTTCCTCGACACCCCCGCGATCGTCGACGTGCCGTCGTCGCTCAACTGCTACCACCAACTCCTGCCGCTCGCAGAACTCCTGTACGCCCGGGGCGCCGGCCTGCGGGCCTCCCGCAACCAGGGCCACGCCATCGTCACCCCCGCCGAAGGAGCCCGCGCATGAGCACGACCACCACGACCGCGCCCCCGGCCGTCGGCAGCCACGACCTGCTCGACTTCCCGTTCTCCCGGGACGGCAGCCGGCTCCCCGCCGAACTGGCGCAGCTGCGCGCGGCCACGCCGGTACGGCGGGTGCGCACGATCGCCGGGGACGAGGCCTGGCTGGTGTCCTCGTACCGGCTGTGCCGGCAGGTCCTGACGGACGAACGGTTCTCGCTGAAGGACACCTCGGCACCGGGCGTTCCCCGCCAGTACGCGCTGACGATCCCGCCCGAGGTCGTCAACAACATGGGCAACATCACCGGCGCAGGGTTGCGCAGGGCGGTGATGAAGGCGCTGAACCCCAAGGCGCCCGGACTGGTGCGGTGGCTGCGCCAGGAGGCGGAGCGGCTCGTCGACCGGCTCGTCGAGGACGGCCCCACGGCCGACCTGCGCGGAGCGTTCTGCGAGCCGTACTCCGCGGGCCTGCACTGCCGCATCCTCGGCATTCCGCAGACCGAGGGCGGCGCGTTCCTGCGCAGCCTGGACATCGCGTTCATGAACTCGGCCTGCCCCGTCGCCGGCGCGAAGATCAACTGGGACCGCGACATCGCCCGCATGGCCGTGCTGTTGGACGACCCCGCCACCACCGGGCTGATGGCGGAACTCGCGGCCCTGCGCGACGACCCGGACTACGCGCACCTGACCGACGAGATGCTGGCCACCGTCGGGGTCACCATGTTCGGCGCCGGCACCGTCTCCACCTCCGGCTTCCTCACCATGGCCCTGGTCCACCTGCTCACCAACCGCGACGCCTGGGACCTGTTGCGGGACCGCCGCGATCTGCTCGACGCGGGTGTGGAGGAGCTGCTGCGGGTGAACCTGTCCATCGGCGACGCCCTGCCCCGGCTCGCACTCGCCGACGTGCGGCTCGGAGACGTCGACGTCGCACGGGGAGAGCTGGTCCTGGTGCTGGTCGAGGGCGCGAACTTCGACCCGGAGGCCTTCCCCGACCCTCACCGCTTCGACCCGGAGCGCACCAACGCCGCCGACCACCTCTCCTTCGGCGGCGGCTCCCACTACTGCCCCGCCACCGCACACGGGCGCGTCCACGCCCGGATCGCTCTGGAGGTCCTGCTGGAGCGGCTTCCGGATCTCGAGCTCGCCGTCCCCGTCGAGCAACTCGTCTGGCGCACGGGCTTCATGAAGCGGATTCCCGAGCGGCTTCCAGCGATGTGGTAGCCGGCTCAGCAGGCCCGGCACGGCACCGGAGGGCGAGCGGGTCCGCCACCGACCTCGGTGGCGGACCCGCTCGCCGACAGGTCGGCGTCCGGGCCGGGAGGTGCTGGGCCGGGAGGTGCTGGGCCGGACCCCGTGCGTCACCCGGCGCGGGAAGGCAGGCGTCCGCCGGCCTCGAGTCGGGCGAGGCGGTCGTGCTCCCGGTCGGCCCACCGGCGCACCCGGTCCGGGTCGAGCGCGGTGCCGTGGCCGACATGGAGGGCGACGGGGTCGAGGGCGAGCACCCGGCGGAGACTGGCGAGGTTCTGCCGCGGGTCGTCGTGGAAGGGCGGGTTGGCGGGCTTGCCGGGGACGAGGCCCATGAAGGAGCCGGCGACCAGGTCGCCGGCGACGAGGTCACCGGCGTCGGTGAGGACGGACACCGATCCGGCGGTGTGGCCGGGGGTGGGCATGATGCGCGCCCCGACCCCGAAGTCCTCCAGGCTCGTCTCGCCGCGGATGAGCACGGCCGGTTCGACCGGCTCCGCCTGGACGTGGAGCTTGCGGTTGCGGGCCATGAGGCGGCCCATCGGGCCGGTGGGCAGGTACGGTTCGCGGACCCGCCCGGAGCGGTACGGTCCGAGGTCGGCGACGTGGCCGGCGACGGGTGCGCCGGTGAGCCGGTGCAGTTCGGCGGCGGAGCCGAAGTGGTCGATGTGGCCGTGGGTGATGACGATCAACGAGACGTCGGCGGGGTCGACGCCGTGCGCGACGACCTGGGCGAGGATCTTCCGGCCGCTGCCCGGGGTCCCGGCGTCGACGATGACGGGCCGTCGGCCGAGCAGCAGGTAGGCGTTGATGTTGTGCCGGCCCATGACCGGGATCGGGACGACCTTCGTGCGGGACATGGCTCTCCTCCGGAGCTCGTCGGTCGATGTCGTGTGTGCGGGCATGGCGAAGCTCGGCCGGGGCGGCGCGCCCCGGCCGGTGGGCGGGGTGGGTCAGAAGCGGCGGCGGTACTCGGCCGGGGTGGTGCCGAGCCGTCGGCGGAAGACGCGGTGCAAGGTCTCCACGGAGCCGAGACCGCTGGCGGCGGCGACCTCGGGCAGGCTTCGGCTGCCGTCCTCCAGCAGCCGTCGGGCGGCCTCCAACCTGGCCGCCTCCACGTAGGCGGCCGGTGTCGTGGAGGTGCGCCGCTGGAACAGCCGGGCGAGGTGGCGCGCGCTCAGGTGCGCCCGAGCGGCGAGGGCTTCGAGCGAGAGGTCGTGGGTGAGGTGCTCGGCGATCCACCGGCGCAGCTCGTCGATCCGGTCGTCCTCGGAGCTCTGGACGGACAGGGGGGCCCCTGAACTGGCTCTGCCCGCCGTGGCGTTTGACGTACATCACCATCATCCGGGCGGTGGCGAGCGCGAGGTCCTGGCCGTGGTCCTCGGCGACCATGGCCAGCGCCATGTCCATCCCGGAGGTGACGCCGGCGCAGGTCCACACCTGCCCGTCCCGGACGAAGATCGGATCCGGGTCGACCCGGACCCCGGGGTGTTCGGCGGCCAGCCGGGCCGCGGTGAGCCAGTGCGTGGTGGCCGGCCGTCCGTCGAGCAGCCCGGCGGCGGCCAGCAGGTGCGCACCGGCACAGACCGACCCGATCCGCCGGGCCAGGGGCGCCGCGCGACGCAGCCAGCGGGTGACCTCCTGGTCGATCACCGGCTCGACGGCGTCCCCGACGATCTCGATCGCCCCCGAGACCAGCAGGGTGTCGACCGGGCCGGCCACGTCGTCGAGGGTCAGGTCGGCCATCAGCCGAACGCCGCTGGAGGTGACCACCGGGCCGCCGTCGGCCGTCGCGATCTGCACGAGGTAGCCCGGCCGCTCGGCCCCGGCGACCCGGGAGGCGACGGAGAAGACCTCGGCCGGCCCGGTGACGTCCAGCAGCTCGATGCCGGGGAAGGCGGCGATCACGACGCGGTGCGGTGGGGGCATGCCCTGATCATTCCGCCCGGCCGGGCATGGCCGCAATGACCAGGATCTGTCACATCAGGCCATCGAGGAAGGACTGACCGGACCGGGCAGCGCCCGGGCTCCTGCTGGGCTGGACTCGCGGGCTGGGCTGGACTCGTGGGCTCGACCGGGCGCGGCCCGGGCGAATCGTGACCCTTGGCACTCGAATGGCACTCGAACCTGGGCCGGAGTCACCGGACCGGTCGGGGCTCGGCCCGTGGGTGGCCCGAGTCCGGCCAGGGGGACCGGTGAAGCCGTCTGGCACGTCGGGCATACGACCGGTCTGAACTCGCCCGGCCGGGGTAAGCGCGCCCTGGACAGGCGGCCGGGCGCACGCGTTCCGGCCGGCGGAGGAGGAGCGCAGAGGGAGAGGAGGTGACCGCTGTGTCGAGCACGCAGGCGCACGGGGCCGGGTCCGCCTCGAGCGTGGACCGACCGGGCCGGCAGTCGGTGGGTGAGCTGGTCCAGCTGGCCTCGCACCAGCTGACCGAGCTGGTGCGGGGCGAACTCCACCTGGCGCAGCAGGAGATGAAGGAGAAGGGCCGGCGCTACGGCAAGGGCGGAGGCCTGTTCGGAGGCGCCGGGCTGGTCGGTTTCCTGATGGCGCAGGCGCTGGTCGCCACCGTGATCGCCGCGCTGGCGGTGACGCTGCCGGTGTGGGCGGCCGGGCTGATCGTCACGGCGGTGCTGGGGGTCATCACCGCAGTGCTGGCCGTGAGTGGAAAGAGACAGATCGACAGGGCCGGCCCGGCCGTGCCCGAGCGGACCGTCGAGAACGTGAAGGCCGACCTGGCCGAGATCAAGGAGAGGGCACACCGATGACCCAGCCGCCTCACGACGAACCCATCGCCGCCAGCCCCGAGGAACTGCGCGAGCAGGTCGAGCGGACCCGGGCCGAGCTCGGGGAGACGATCCAGGCGTTCGCGGCGAAGACCGATGTCAGGGCGCGCGCCCACGAGAAGGCCGCCGAGGTCAGGGAGCAGGCCGCCGCGAAGGCCGGCGAGGTGAAGGAGCAGGCCGCTCTCAAGGCGGGGGAACTGAAGGCGAAGGCCACCGACCTGGCCCACCAGGTGCAGGACCGGCTGCCCGACCCGGTGAAGGAGAAGGCCGCTCAGGCCGCCGGGCAGGTCCGGGCCAAGGCCGCCGAGGTCGGTCACCTGTGGGAGGAGAAGGCACCCGAGCCGGTGCGGGAGGGGACCGCCCGGGGCGCGTCGCTGACGCGGGCCAATGGCACGGTGCTGGTGGTAGCAGCGGGCGTGGCCGCCGTGGTGTGGCTGGCCTGCCGTCGCCGGAAGGGGTGAGCCGCGGCCCGCGCTCACCCGGGTGACGTCGGCCGGGGCCGCCCGAGGGGGCGGTCCCGGCCGGAGCGCTGGGTGCGGTCAGCTGGTCGGAATCAGGACGGTGTCGACGATGTAGACGGTGGCGTTGGCGGTCCGGACGTTGCCGCAGAGCACCTTGGCCGTGTCGTTGACGGTGAAGTCGGGGCTGGTGCCGGTGACGGTGAGGTCGCCGGTCCCGAGGGTCCTGTGCGCGCCGGTGAGGGCGGTGGGCGCGAGGCGCTGGGGGACGACGTGGTAGGTGAGGATCTTGGTGAGCTTGTCCTTGTCGGCGAGGACGGCGGCGAGGTCCTTCTTCGGGATCCTGGCGAAGGCGTCGTTGGTGGGCGCGAAGACGGTGATGTTCTGCGCGGAGTTGAGGGTGTCGACGAGGCCGGCCTGCTTGACGGCGGTCACCAGGGTGGACAGCAGCGGGTTGTTGGAGGCGGCGGTGGCGACCGGGTCCTTGGCCATGCCCGTGAAGGAGCCGGCGCCGTCCTTGGGCACGGCGGCGCAGGCGGTGCCGAACGGCTGGTCGCTCATCCCGGCGCCGGCGCCGGAAGCCGCGCCGTCATCGGCGGACATTGCGGTCGCGGTGGCGGCGGGGGCGGGGGCGGGGGCCTTGGACGAGGACGACGTCGCGGAGCCGCCGCTGCTGCAAGCGCCGAGGCTGACCGCGAGCGCGGTGGCGGCGAGCAGCGCGGCGAGGGTGTTGCGGCGGCGGGTGGTGACGGACATGGAAGGGATCTCCTTGTGAGGTGGGCCGGCCGCCCTCGTGGGCGGGCGGTGCCGGGCGGTGCCCGGTGGGACGGGTGGCTGAAGGGTTCTCAGGTGACCGTGACGACGGTGCTGTGCCAGCCGGTGGCGCCCGCCGGGTAGGGGGCGGCCCGGTTCGCGGTCTGGACACTGCCGGTGGCGTCGGTGGCGCGGGCCTCGATCCGGTGGGTGCCGGGAGTCGCTCCGGTCCAGGTGCAGGACCACTGGCGCCAGAGGTCCGCTCCGGCGTCGGCGGCGAGCAGCGCCTCCTGCCAGGAGCCGTCGTCGATGCGGACCTCGACGGCGGCGACGCCGCGGTGGGTCGCCCAGGCGGTGCCGGCGATGGTGACGTCCCCGGCGGGGACGCGGGCGAACGGCGCCGGCACCTCGATGCGCGAGGCGGTGCGGACCGTTCCGGTGCGGTCCCAACCGCGGCGTACCCAGTACGGGTCGTAGGCGGCGAAGGTGGTGACGTTCAGGTCGACGAGCCACTTGGTGGCGGAGGTGTAGCCGTAGAAACCCGGGATGACGCTGCGGCAGGGGAAGCCGTGGGCGACGGGCAGGGCCTCGCCGTTCATCGCGACGGCGAGCAGCGCGCGGCGTCCGTCGAGCACGGATTCCAGGGGCGTGCCGATGGTCATGCCGTCCTGGGACCGTCCGACCAACTGGTCCGCGCCGGGGCGCACGCCGGCCCGGAGCAGCAGGGCGGGAAGGGAGGCGCCGAGCCAGCGGGTGGTGCCGACGTAGGGGCCGCCCACCTCGTTGGACACGCAGGACAACGTGTGGTCCAGCTCCTCCAGCTGTTCGCGCAGCAACTCGTCGAAGGTGATGAGCAGGGGGCGGTCGACCATGCCGCGGATGTGCAGCGCCCATCGACGAGGGTCGATGCGGGGCAGCGTCAGCGCCGTGTCGACGCGGTAGAAGTCCGCGGTGGAGGTGACGAACGGGGACAGGCCCGGCACGTTCGGGTGGACCGTGGTGGGCAGCGGCGGTAGCGGCGCGGCGGCCGGGGGAATGTGGACGGCGGTCCGGGCGGCGCCGGTGCCGTCGCGGTGGTCGGACAGGCTGCGGCCCCCGACACCGGCGAGGGCCCCGACGGCGATCGTCCCGCCGGTGGCGGCCAGGACGGCCCGTCGGCTGGTGACCACCGGACCGGCGGTCTGATCCTTGTTGCGCCCGTCCTGCTCCGGTGCTTCACCGGGTGCGGTCGGACGCGTCGCCGCGGTCCTGTCGGTGGCTCGCAGGATGCGGGCGAGGACGTGTGCGGTGAGGGCGCCTGCCAGGCCCGCGACGAGGGCGGGGGCGGCGTCCGCGGTGTCGGCGGCGGGGCGTGAGAGGGCGGCCCAGGTGCCGAGGAGGCCGAAGGCCGCGAAGACCCCCGCGCCGAGGAGCGGCCGGCGTGCTGCGAGCACGCCGGCGAGGGCGGCGAGCAGGGCCGTCGTCAGGTGGATCCCGCCGAGCAGCACCGCTTTGTCATCGGTGCCGAAGGTCCGAACGGCGTACTCCTTGAGCGCAGTGGGCGTCAGGTCGATGGCCGCGGAGCCGACCGCGATGACCGGCGCGGTGTCCGGACCGGTGACGGCGGCGACCAGCTCCCCGGCACCCAGTGCGGCGGCGGCTGCCGCCCAGCCGGTCGCGGCGGCCGTGCCGGCCCGTACAAGCCGATCGAGTCGGGGGCCGCGACGTCCGGGGGACTGGGCTGCATCGTTGCTCACATCCCGCATTCGGCACACCCGCGGTCCCGGATGGGTGGCGGTTCGGCAGGCGTCGATCCGCCCCGCGAAGACCGCTGCGGACGGGCACCGGGGGATCGCGGCCCTGCCCGGGGGATCACGGTCCGGTCCGGCGGAACACGGTCCGGTCCGACGGAACACGGCCCGGTCCGACGGATCGCGTCACGACCCCCTCACGTCGGGGCCACGGCTCGGTCCGTGGGGCGGGGCGGCCCGCGATCGAACCGGCAGACCAATCCAGCTCCCCGCGCGCTTCGAACAAGACGTGTCAGTCAGTTCCGTCCACCTCGCCGGGGCACCGCTCCGGCCATGGCCCTGGAGGCCTGTGATGTCCGCCGTCCGCCCGCTGGGCTCCTCGCCCGCCCGCCGCACCGCAGGCGCGGCGGGATGAGCGCCGTCGTCCACCTGCCCGGCCCGGGGCGGCCGGGCTCTGTTCTGAAGGACCTCCTCACCCAGGTGGCCCGTGGTGACCAGGACGCCTTCTCCCGGCTCTACGACGCCATCGCGGCGCCGGTGCTTGGTCTGGTACGCCGGGTCGTGCGGGATCCGGCGCAGTCCGAGGAGGTCGCGCAGGAGGTCATGCTGGAGGTGTGGCGCACCGCCGCGCGCTACCGGGCCGACCAGGGCGAGGTGATGCCCTGGGTGCTGACCATCGCCCACCGCCGCGCGGTGGACCGCGTGCGCTCCGCTCAGGCCGCCGCCGACCGCGACCAGCGCGCGGCCGCGGCGTCCCACACCCCGGCGTTCGACGACGTCGCCGAACAGGTGGAAGGCCGGCTCGAGCGCGAACAGGTTCGCCGGTGCATGAAGACGCTCACCGACCTCCAACGCGAGGCGTTGACACTGGCCTACTACCGCGGCTACACCTACCCGCAGGTCGCCGAGGTCCTCGGTGCACCGCTGGGCACGATCAAGACCCGGATGCGCGACGCACTGATCCGTCTGCGCGACTGCCTGGGGGTGGGAGCATGAGCACCGCCGACCTGCACACCCTGACCGGCGCGTACGCCGCGCACGCCCTCGACCCCGACGAGAGCGCCGAGTTCGAGCACCACCTGGCCAGGTGCGCGGCCTGCGCCCAGGAGGTCACGGAGTTCGCCGCGACCCTCGCACGGCTCGGCGGGGCCCAGGCAGTGCTCCCGCCGCCGGACCTCAAGGCCCGGGTGATGGCCGCGCTGCCCACGCTGCGCCAGGACGCGCCGCGCACCGCACCCGTCCAGGGGCGCCGTGGCGGCCGGCTCGCCAAGGGCTGGGCGAAACTCGCCCTCGCGGCCTGCCTGGCACTCGCCGCCGGCGCCGGCGGCATCGCCGTGCAGCAGCACCAGCAGGCCGAGCAGGCCCGGGCCCGCGCCGCCGCGCTCCAGCAGCAGCAGGAGCGCTTGGCCGGCCTGCTCACCGCACCCGACGCCCGCACCGCCACCGCGGCCGCCCAGGGCGGGAACGGACTGGGCACCGTGGTGTGGTCGCACAGCCGCGGCCAGGTCGGATTCCTGGCCTCCGGCATGCCCGCACCCGCCGCCGGCACCACCTACGAACTGTGGTTCGACGACGCCGGAACGATGCGCCCGGCCGGACTGCTGCCCACCGGCGACGGCAGCCTGCTGCTCACCGGAGCGCTGGACGGTGCGAGCGGCATCGGCGTGACCGTCGAACCGGCGGGCGGCTCCGCGCACCCCACCACGGCGCCGCTCATGCTGCTGCCCATCACCTGAGCCGGCCGGCCGGAGCCGCCGGCTCAGCCACCGGGGGCCGGCGGCAGCTCGAACCCGACCTCGGCGCCGCCCGAGGGGGCCCCGGTCGCGAAGACGGTGCCGTGGTCGGCGGCGACCAGGTCGTCGACGATGGCCAGACCCAGCCCCGAGCCCGGCGTGGACTGGGTCCCGGCCGCGCGGTAGAAGCGCTGGAACACGGCCTGGCGGTCGCCCGGGGCGATGCCCGGCCCGTGGTCGCGCACGGCCAGCCGGGTGCCGGTCACCAGGATCTCCACCGGCGTGCCCTCCGGGCTGAACTTGACGGCGTTGCCGACCAGGTTGTCCACGCAGCGCTGCACCGCGCGCGGGCGGGCCAGCACCGGCACCGGCCCGTCGGCGGTGACGGCGATGTCTCGGCCGGTGCGGCGGCGGAAGCGGCGGGCGCTGTCCTCGGCGGCAGTCGGCAGCTCGACCGGCTCCCGGTCCTCCGCGGTCCACTGGGCGGTGGCCAACTCGACCAGTTCCCGCACCAGTTCGTCGAGCGCCACGCTCTCGGTGACCAGCGTGCCGAGGATCTGCTCCTCGTCCGCCGGGTCGAGCCGCCCGCGCGCCCGCTGGAGGAGTTCGGCGCAGCCGCGCACCGAGGTCAGCGGGGTGCGCAGCTCGTGGCTGGCGTCCTGCACCAGGCGCTGCTGCTGCTCCCGGGAGCGGCGCAGGGCGCCGACCATCGCCTCGAAGGCCCGGGTGAGGCGCCCGACCTCGTCCCGTCCGGCGGCGGGCAGCGGCGTCGCCAGGTCGCGGGTGGTGGTGATGTGCTCGGCGGCGTGGGCCAGCCGCCGCACCGGGCGCAGGATGCGGCCGAGGACGAGCCAGCTGAGCAGGGCGGAACCGGCGGCCGCGGCGAGGCTGGTCCAGGTGATCCGGAGCAGGAAGGCCTCGTCGACGGCGGCCGCCCCGGCGTAGGTCTGCCCGACCGTCACCGCGCCGCGCCCGTCGGGTAGGGCCCTGGTGAGCAGGCCGTACGGGGTGCCGTCGACCTCAGCGTCCTCCTGGTGGGAGCCCTGCCCGGTGCGGGCCACCTCCCGGGCCCGGTCCGAGACCGGCAGCGCCGCCGCGCCCGGGGTGAGCGGGCGGGCGGTGCCGTCGGGGGCCAGCAGCTGTTCCACGGTGTCGGGCCGGGCGGCCGGGACGCGGTCGAGGTCCAGGGCGCTGAGGACGGTGTCGGCCCGGTCCGCCAGACTGCGGTCCAGCTGGTCGGCGACCAGGGTGCTGACGCCGCGGTAGGCGGCGACGACCGGCACGGCGATCGCCAGCAGGACGGAGGCGAGGACCACGAGGCCGATCCTGGCGCGCAGCATCAGGCGGTCCGGGCGGTGTAGCCGACGTTGCGCACGGTGTGGATCAACCGGGACGCGCCGTGTTCCTCGGTCTTGCGGCGCAGGTAGCCGATGTACACGTCGAGCGAGCGCGAGTCGGTGTCGAAGTCGTAGCCCCAGATCCGCTCATAGATCTGGTGCCGGGTCAGCACGGTGCCCTGGTTGCGCAACAGCAGTTCGAGCAGGTCGAACTCGGTCTTGGTGAGGTCGAGCGGCCGGCCTCCGCGCCGGGCCCGGCGGGCGGAGGGGTCCAGGGCCAGGTCGTCCAGGCCGAGTTCGGCGCCCTCGGTGCCGCCGGGCGGCTCGGTGCGGCGCAGCAGGGCGCGTATCCGGGCCAGCAGCTCCTCGGTGGCGAAGGGCTTGGCGAGGTAGTCGTCGGCGCCCGCGTCCAGCCCGGCGACCCGGTCGCCGAGCTGGTGGCGGGCGGTGAGGACCAGGACGGGCAGCCGGTCGCCGCGCCGGCGCAGCATCCGGCACAGGGCCAGGCCGTCCAGCCGGGGCATGACCACGTCGACCACCGCGAGGTCGGGGCGCCGGTGTTCCAGGAGTTCCAGGGCCTCCTGGCCGTCGGCGGTGGTGAGCACCCGGTAGCCCTCGAAGCGGAGCAGGTGGTCGAGGGTGTTGCGGACGCCGGGGTCGTCCTCGACGACCAGGACGGTGCGCCGGGCGGCGGTGAGATCTGTCATGGGGTCATCTTCGCTGCGAGCTGGTGGGGTGCGGCCGGGCGGGGGTGGTTCGTCGGCGGACCGGCCGTACGGGGGGCGCCCTGGGACCGGCCGTCCGGGGAACGGCTGCCCGGGGACGGCCGGGGAAGGGCTGTTCCCCGGACGGCCGTCCGGCGGGGTCAGCGCGGGACCGGGACGACCGGCACCGGCGGGACCCGGTTCACGCAGGAGGTGTCGCCGACATCGCCGGTGCGGATGAAGTGACTGGAGATCCCCACCGCGCAGCCGGTGGACTCCATCTCCGGCAGGTGTCCGCTGTTGGGCACCGAGACGAACGAGCTCCGCTTGAACTGGGCCGCTGACAGGCGGGAGTTGGCCTCGGGGGTGTTGGTGTCGAGGTCCCCGGAGAGCACCAGGACGGGGACGTCGGGCAGGTGCTCGAGGTCGGTCGGCTGCGGGCGGGCGGTGCCCCGGCGCGGCCAGTTCAGGCAGTTGTCCCCGCCGTCGGTCTGGCCCGCGGCCCACCCCTGGGCGCTGAACGCCCCGAAGTCGGCCGGGTCGGCGGCGGCCAGCGCGGCGCGGTACTGGCGGCGGCGCTCGGCCACCGGGGCGTCCGGGTCCCAGGTGCGGGTGTAGTCGTTGCAGGTGACGGCCAGGAACGAGGCCTGGTCCTCGGTGCCGGTGCTCTCGATCTCGCTGCGCACCAAGGCGGTGAGCGGTCCCTCGTTGCCCGCGGCCAGCGCGTGCAGGGCGGCGGGCAGCGCGCCGAGCAGGCCGGGCCCACCGGGGTGGAGACCGATGCCGCGGGTGGCCGGCTCGTACATCAGGTTCGCGAGCTTGTCCTCGGTGAAGAGCACGGTGCGCCGCTCGCCGCCGACGGCCGCGGTGACCCTGAGCGGGCGGTTGCGCAGCCGCTCGGTGACGGCGGCGAGGTCGTGCACCGCGGTGTCCGCGTCGCAGGAGCCGCTGCGCTCGCAGATCCGGCGCAGCGTCAGGGAGACCTGCTGGGCGCCGGGCCGGGCCAGGGAGTCGAAGGCGACGGGGTAGGCTCCGGAGAGCACCATCTTCTCGACGCGCTCCGGATGGCGGTCGGCGTAGACCGGCATCAGGTAGGTGCCGTACGAGAGGCCGTACAGGACCAGCCTCGGAACGCCGAGGCGCTCGCGGGCGGCGTCGATGTCGTCGGCGGTGGCCGCGCTGGTGTAGGCGCGGGCGCGCGGGCCGAGTTCCTCGGCGCAGTCGGCGACGGCCTCGCGCTGTTCGGCCCGCGGGGCCCAGCGGTAGTCCCTCTCGGTGACGTCACAGGGCAGCCGACCGGAGCGACCGGTACCGCGCGGGTCCAGCAGCAGCAGGTCGTAGTCGTCCAGGACACCCTCGAGTGCGCCCGCCACCTGCTCGGCGCGGTCGATCAAGGTCTCGCCGGGGCCGCCCGGATTGAGCGCCACCGTGCCCAGGGCCGGGCCGGGGCGGCTGTGGCGCACCACCGCGTAGCTGACGCCGATGGTGCCCAGGCCCGGCTCGTCGGCGACCTGCGGGCGGCGCATCGTGGCGCAGTCCACCCGGTACCCGGGCACGGTCGGGCACCAGGCGGGGCGGCCCTCGACGCCGGCAGGGGCGGCCTGGGCGGGGGAGACGGCGGTGAGCGGGAGCACCGCCGTGAGGACGGCCAGAGAGGCGGCGGCCAGGCCGATCCGACGGCCCCGCCCCGACGCGGTGCCGTCGGGACGGGCGGTGGTGGTCGCGGTGGTCATGGTCGAGGTCGTCATCGCTGGGCCTTCTTCCCTGTGCGCTGCGGGCGTTGTGGGAACGACCTTGCCGGGGGTCCGTCAGGCGTTCGGCAGAGCGATGACAAAGGCGTGTAAGAACGTCCACGAGCGGCGGCGGTCCCGGCGGCGGACCGTGCCGGGGGCACCGGGTTCGCGGACAACCTGCCGGGTGCCTCCGGGACTCCGGGCAGCCGCGGCAGCCGGGTTGGAGGTGGGCGGACGCTGTGGGACAGGGCCGCTTCGAGTGATCTCGCAGGGGCCCTCGGCACGTCGACGGACAACGGCCCGCTCGTTCGGTACTCCTGGTCGGGCCGAGTCCGCGGGCGATCCGTACCCGCCGGTACCACCGCAGTGACGAACACAACGAGACCTGCGCAGCGCCGGCAGGTCGGACCCAGCCCCGCTCACACAACCGCCCGGCACCGGCTCTCCCGGGGCTGGACGGACCACGACCGCTCCAGCCGCCGGCCCCGCGGGAGACGACGGCCTGGCGATGACGACAGGCTCGCCGCGCCCGAGGCAGCTCGTACGCAGCTCCGCTGCGATCCACGGGCGTCTCCGATTCCGCCCGACCGCCGTCCCACTTCGCAGGTCAGCGGCGTGAGACAGGACAGCGCCCGGTGAGACGCCCTGAAGCGTGCGATGGAGGCCAAAGGGGCGTCCTAGGGTGATGAACCGGTGAGGACGACCGGTGTCGTGTCTTTCCGCTTTCCTACGAACTCGAGGGGGACTCATCAACATCTCCGGTCGAACTGCACTGCGCGCGGGCACGATCGCGGTGTGTGCCGCGCTCCTGGCCGCCACCGCGACCACGTCCGCGAGCGCCAGCACCAGTGCGCGCTACATCCGCTACGGGGACTCCGGATACGCCGTCAAGTGCGTCCAGTGGGCGTGGAACGCCTATGTCGCCAACATGGACTTCCCCAACCCGCAGATGGCCCTGGACGTCGACGGCGTGTTCGGCGACCAGACCCTCGCCGCGGTGAAGTACTACCAGCGCAGCGCCCAGGTCGACGACGACGGCGTCGTCGGTCCGCTCACCGGCAACTACATGTGGACCAACCGGCTCTACAAGAGCCACCCGGAGTGCTACCAGTACATCCCGACGAAGGTCTAGTGCTGGGACCGAAGCTCGTTCAGGACCTTCCTGCGTTGTCGGGCGAGAGGTCCTGGCGATCACATAGCAGGCCCCGGCGCAGGCTGTGGGGTATTCGAAAGTCAAGATCATGCTGCGCGACGCGAGACGAACGGACGCGCTCCAAGGAGGTAGTGATGAAGAACGTGAGCAAGCGGGCAATCGGGTCGGTCGTCGCGAGCGTACTCCTGGCACCGTTGGCCGTGATCGGTGCGGCGCAGTCGGCGAGCGCCAACAGTTACGGGTCGTGCCCCTACCCGTATGTGTGCATCTACAACAACACCAGCACCAGTGGGAACCCGTCGGCGGCGTACAAGGACCAGACCAGCTACTTCCAGTACGTGAGCCCGAGGACCCCGTTTAGCGTCATCAACACGCGTAATCAGGACAGCGTCGAGATCCAGTACACGGCCTTCGGTAACTCGTTCACTGCCTGCGTGAGCCCCAACGGTCAGCTGTACTCGTCCACGCTCGGCTCGCCGACCATCACGGGCCTGCGCATCGACGTGGGCAACGCCTGCTGAATTCGAGGAACGGCTTAGCAAGCGTCGGGAGGCCTGAGTTCGACCGATCGCCGGCCTGGACGCCCGGCGGCCGAGCTGCGCCACTTCCTAATGCTCGAGCGCGAGCCGTGGCCGGCACCGAACGAGCCTGCTGAACGACTCCGCTGCGCCTTTCAAGGCCGCCTGCTCGTTGGGGAGATACCCGTCCGAGCGGGCGGCCTTGCGAATTGGTGCGTTCACGGACCCGCTCGCGGACACAACGGTCGGCCGCAGAGCCCGCCTGCACCGGATGGGACAGGTGGAAGTGCACAGGTCCTGCGGACTTTGCGAACCAGTGGCACTCCTGTCGCGCGCCCCCAGCGCCAGAGGATGCCAGCAGCCTGGGGCGCGCCGATACTGGCATAAAATCGCCCGAACACAGGTGGAACGCCCAGTTGGAAGCCGTCTCACTTGGATGGCTGGTCATGGTGGTGCGACGCCGAGGGAGTACCCGATGACCCGGCCAAGTTTGGTGCTGTTCGACGTCAACGAGACGCTCAGCGACCTCTCTCCGCTGCGGTCCCGGTTCGAGGAGGTGGGCGCGCCCGGAACCCTGCTGCCCGCCTGGTTCGCCGGGATCCTGCGGGACGGCTTCGCGCTGACCGCGGCCGGGGCCTGTGCCGACTTCAGGGACGTGGCGGAGGCCGGGCTGCGCGGCCTGCTGGCCGGCCTACCCGGTTGGCGCGGCGATCTCGACCGTGCCGTCGCCCACGTCCTGGACGGCTTCGACGACCTCCCGGTGCATCCGGACGTACCCGGCGGCGTGCGGGAGCTGCACGCCGCCGGGCTGCGGCTGGCGACCTTGACCAACGGCTCGACCGCCGGTGCGGAGCGCCTGCTGGACGGCGCCGGGCTGCTGGACTGCTTCGAGGCGCTGCTCGACGTGAGTGCCCCGGCCGCCTGGAAACCGGCCGCCGCGGCCTACCGGTACGCCACCAGCACCCTGGGCACCGCACCGGAGGAGACGGTGCTCGTCGCGGTTCACCCCTGGGACATCGACGGCGCCCGCCGTGCCGGGCTGCAGGCCGCGTGGCTCCGGCGGGAGGCGACCGAATACCCGGCGATCATGACCGCCCCGCACTACACGGCGAGCGATCTCCCGGACCTCGCCCGCACGCTCACCCGGGCTGCTTCCTGACTCGCGCCTGTGCACCGGCGAGTACCACGAGCGCATCCCCGTGGTGCGCCGCCGCCACGGCGACGGGGTCGGCGCCGGTGAGCTGTCCGGCGCCCCCGCTCATGAGCAGCACCGACCTTGACGCCGCGTCAGTGCGCGGCACGGCGCGGGGCCGGCCCGTTACGCCGTGACGGCGGCGTCGGAGGCGGAGCGGCCTCGGCGGAGTGTGGTGAGGACGTGGTCGAGGGCGAGTGCGCCGGGGCCGGTGAAGACCAGGAGCAGGAAGGCCCAGCAGTACATCGCGGAGGGCTCGCCGTGGTTCTGCAGCGGCAGCAGTGCGTCGGCCTGGTGCTCCACGAAGTAGGCGTAGGCCATCGAACCGGAGGAGACCAGGGCCGCGCTGCGCGTGAACAGGCCGGACATGACGAGGACCCCGCCGACCAGCTGTATCGCGGCCGCGTACCAGTAGGGCCAGGTGCCGGCAGGGACGGTGGCTCCGGTGCCCATGGATCCGCCGAAGACGCCGAACAGCGAGGAGGCGCCGTGGCAGGCGAAGAGGAAGCCGATGACGATCCGGAAGAGGCCGAGCGCGTACGGGCTGGCCTTGTCCATGGACGCGGTGAGAGGCATGAGTTCGGTCGTTCCTTCGATAGGGGACGGGAAGCGCCGACGTCAGAGGTTAGGTGAGGCTAGCCATACCTGTAAAGGCGTGCGGGCTGAGGCTCGCTCACGGACCGGGGCGCATGGAGCCAGTCGCCTGGCGACAGATCGACCCCCGTTTGTACCCGCAGATCCGTGACGGCGCCTCAGGCCGTATCGGCTGAACCTTAATGTCGGAAGGGGGCGCGCCGGGCGCGCAGATGCCGGGCGCCGGCTCGCTCTCACTCTCCCGCGCCGGCCCCGGCTCGCTCTCACTCTCCCGCGCCGGCCCCGGCTCTCCGCGCCGACTGAGACGTATTCACGATGCGGTCGCGGGTCGGGGCGCGGTTCAGTGCGGGTCCGTCGGCTCCGCGGCTCGGGCCGGACGCAGTTGCACGCAGCACTCGCCGGGGGCGGGGGCCAGGACGGCTTCGATGCCGCCGATGTCGAGGCCGTCGACGTAGCCGCTGAGGAAGGCGTGGTTCATCCCGCACACCAGGCCGGGAGCCTTGGCGGCCAGCGGATGGAAGGGGCAGTTGCGCAGGCGCACCTCGGTGGGGGCTTCGCGGACCGGTTCGAAGCCGTAGGCCTCCAGCATTCGCTCGCACAGGGTGAGTCCGCGTTCGGCGCCGAGGCGCCCCGGGCGGCTCAGTTCGCGTTCCGTCCTGCCGAGATCCTGCCCGCGGCGGCCGGCCGCCTGGACCGCGGCCTCGGCCGCGCTCCGGTCGCCGGTCTCGGTGAGGACGGCCTCCAGTAGGAGGTCGGCCAGGAGTTCGTGGCGGCGCTCGGGGATGGAGACGGTGATCTGGGTGCCGGTCGGCTCGTACACCTTGGGTTGGCGTCCGACCTTCCGGACGCCGCCCGGCGTGCCGTAGCGGGCTCGCAGCAGGCCGGCGTCGACGAGCTTGTCGAGGTGGAAGGCGGCGAGCTTGCGGGAGATGCCGACGCTGGCGGCGGCCTCGTCCCTGGTCACGGGGTGGCCGGCGCGCCGGATGAAGGTGAACATGCGGCGCCGGGACTCCTCGCCGAGCACGCTCACGGAATCGATCGCCTCGGTCGGGTCCGTCGTCGCTTCGTCACTGGACACGTCACCACGATAACTCCCACGAGTGATGCCGCGAGCTGCCACGGGGTGTCCTGGCCTGCTGGGCTTGACGACCTCCTCGAATAACGACAAAACTTATTGGTGAAATAGCGGAAGGGGCAGTGTCATGGCCGGCGAGCAGCACCTGCAGGCGAAGCAACCCGTCAGCGCGGTGATGGCAGGCCCGTACGGGCACCCGTTCCACCCGATCCTGGTGACGGTGCCGATCGGCGCCTGGGTGGCGAGCCTGGTGTTCGACATCGCCTCGCACGTGGTGGACGATCCGGGCTTCCTGGCCCGCGGCTCGATGTGGCTGATCGCGGTCGGCGTGCTGGGCGCGCTGGCGGCGGCGACAGTCGGCTTCCTCGACCTGCTGGCCATCCCGGCCGGCACCCGCGCGTTCCGCACCGGACTGATCCACATGGCGCTCAACCTGCTGGTGACCGACGCCTACACCGGAGCCTTCTTCTGGCGGCACTCCGCCGGCACCTCCGGCAGCGTCGGCGCCGGGCTGCTCGCCCTGTCCGCCGTGAGCATTGCGGTGCTGGGCGTCTCCGGGTTCCTCGGCGGCAAGCTCGCCTACCGCTACGGCGTGCGGGTCGCCGACGAGACCACCCAGGCCGAGGGCTACACCACCCGCACCCCGCCGGGCTCCGGCACCGGCCCCTCCCGCTGATACCCATCCTCACCACCTCGGAGTAGCTCATGGATGTCGCAGCACTCATCACCTGGCTGGTCACCGCACTCGGCGGCTTCTACATGCTGGGAGTCTGGATCCAGCGCGGCGGCGTACACCAGCAGCGCACCGGCACCAGCCGGCTGCCCGCGCCGGTGCTGTTCGGGCACTTCGCGCTGGCCGCAGCCGGGCTGGTGGTGTGGATCGTCTACCTCGCCGCCGACAGGACGGCGCTCGCCTGGACGGCGTTCGGACTGCTGGTCCCGGTCGCCCTGCTGGGCTTCGTCATGCTGCTGCGCTGGATCCCGGTCCACCGCGCCCGCACCGCCTCCGTCCCTGCCGCTGCCGGTGCTGATGCCGACGCTCCGGCCGAGCGCCACTTCCCCGTCGCGGTCGTCCTCGGCCACGGCCTGTTCGCAGTGGTGACCGTCGTCCTGGTCCTGCTCACCGCGCTGGGCGTCGGGGGTAGCTGAGATGAGCCAGTACTCCGCCACCGGCATTGACGTGATAGGCGAGCGGGATCTGTCGCCCCGCCTCCCGGACCCGGTCCCTGCCCTGCGCGTCATCCATGACGCCGGCGGGATCGACCTGGCGGCGGCCGAGCACGCCGCCACGCGGTTCCTGCACGCCCTGGGCATATCCACCGACTCGGAGAGCCTGCGCGGCACGCCGGGCAGGATGGCCCGCGCCTACGCCGAGCTGTTCAGCCCCCGCCCGTTCGACCTGACCACCTTCCCCAACGACGAGGGCTACGACGAGCTCGTCCTCGCCCGCTCCATCCCGGTGCGGTCGGTGTGCGAGCACCACCTGCTGCCGTTCGTCGGCACCGCCCACGTCGGCTACCTGCCCGGCCGCCGGATCCTGGGGCTGTCCAAACTCGCCCGCGTCGTCGAGTACTTCGCCTGCCGTCCGCAGGTCCAGGAACGGCTGACCAAGCAGGTCGCGGACTGGCTGCAGGAGCACCTCGACCCCAAGGGCGTCGGCATCGTCATCCAGGCCGAGCACACCTGCATGACCCTGCGCGGCGTCCAGGCCACCGGTGCCACCACCCTCACCTCCACCCTCCTCGGCACCCTGCGCGAGGACGCCCGCTCGCGCAGCGAGTTCCTCGCCCTGGCCGGGCTCCCGAGCTGACAGCCGCAACCCCCTCACCGGCACGGAAGGACCGACTTCGTGGAAAGCCGGATCAACCCGGCCTGCAGCACGTGCGCCTCCGCAGCTCCAGGTCCCCATCACCGTCGCAAGCGATGAAGGCGAGGTAGCGCCGAGGTCACGATTCGCAGCGCGAATGCGCCATCTCCAAGGCCGGGTTCAGCGTGCTGGTGACGCTGTGGCGGGCCGCCGACCGCGAGATGCGGGTCGGCGAGTTCGTCGAGTCGCTCGACCGGGACGAGAGCCGTGTCTCACACCAGCTGACGCGGTGCCGCTCAGAGCGCCGTTCTCGTGCACGGGGCGCCAACATCCGCTGTCACGCCCTCGACTCACTCACCCCCCGAGCAGGCATCGGCCATCAAGGCATGGAGCGAGCAAGCGGTCGACCGCCTTGAGTCGCGCCGCAGCGAGACCGCAGGCGGCGGCGCGTCCCAGATCGAGCCCTCCATCACCTCGTAGCCAATGCCGATACGGCCCTCGGCCTTGGCAGGCAAGCCCCTGCTGCGACCGCAGGGACTTCGACGCCGTGATCGCAGGACTCCGCTCCCGCCAAGGCGCTTCCGCCACCGCGGTCTTGTTCGTCCATGTCACAGGCGGCCGCGCTGTCTCGTCTCAGGTCCCGGAAGCAGACTTCGGGATCGGGAAGGTGATGGTCATGCGGGTGTTCGTGGCGGGCGGGAGCGGGGTCCTGGGGCGGCGGCTGGTGCCGCAGCTGGTGGCCCGGGGCCACCAGGTGACGGCCACGACGACGAGTCCGGCCAAGCTGGACCTGCTCGCGCGGCTCGGCGCCGAAGGCGTCGTGATGGATGGGCTCGATGCGGTGTCGGTCGGCGAGGTGGTGGCCGCGGCCCGACCGGATGCGATCGTGAACCAGATGACGGGCCTGTCCGAGGCGCACGCCGGCAAGCCCACCATGAGGAACGCCGACCGCTTCTTCGCGCCCACCAACCGGCTCCGCACCGAGGGGATCGACCATCTGCTGGCCGCCGCCGAGGCGGCCGGGGTCTCCCATGTCGTCGCGCAGAGCCACGCCAGCTTCAACGGGATCCGCGAGGGCGGATGGGTCAAGACCGAGGACGACCCGCTGCAGGTCGTGGAGGGGACGAAGGCGATCAGCCACCTCGAGGCCGCGGTCGTCAGGGCGGGTGGCGCGGTCCTTCGCTACGGCGGCTTCTACGGCCCGGGCGCCAACGACGACCAGGTCATGATGGTGCGCAAGCGGATGTTCCCGCTCGTCGGGGGCGGCACCGGCTACACCTCGTGGGTGCACATCGACGACGCGGCGAGCGCCACTGTCCTGGCGGTGGAGCAGCGGGCCCAGGGCGTGTTCAACATCGTCGACGACGAGCCGGCGCCGGTCAGCGAGTGGCTTCCGTATCTCGCGAAGTGCGCCGAGGCCAAGCCGCCGAGGCGGCTTCCCGCGTGGTTGGCCCGGCTGCTGGCGGGCGAGATGGTGGTGGGCATGATGACCGAGGGGCGCGGCTTCTCCAACGCCAAGGCCAGGCGGGAGCTGGGCTGGGAACTGCGGTACCCGTCGTGGCGTCAGGGGTTCCGCGAGGAGCTGGCGTGACCGCAGTCGTTCGCGCGCCTCGCGAACCCGTCTCCCGGGGCGCGCGACCGGGTGGTGGACGGACTTCACGGAGAGAGGACACGGCATGAGCAAGGTCGAAGACTTCGAGGAGCTGCGACCGCTGCTGTTCTCGATCGCCTACCGGATCCTGGGCAGCGTGAGCGAGGCCGAGGACGCCGTACAGGAGACGTGGCTGCGCTTCGACGGCTCGGCGACCCGGCCCACGTCGACCAAGGCGTACCTGTCGGCCGCGGTGACACGGATCTCGATCGATGTGCTGCGTTCCGCGCGAGTGCGGCGGGAGGCGTACGTGGGCCCGTGGTTCCCCGAGCCGCTGCTGGCCGACCCGTACGAGGATCCGGCGCGGTCGGCGGAGCTGGCCGACTCGCTGTCGATGGCGGCACTCCTGCTGCTGGAGCGGCTCAGCCCGCTGGAGCGGGCGGTGTTCGTGCTGCGGGAGGTGTTCGACTTCGGGTTCGACGATGTCGCCGCGGCGGTGGGACGGTCGGAAGCGGCCTGCAGGCAGCTGCTGGTCCGGGCGCGGCGTCACATGGCGGCCGGGCGGCCTCGGTTCGAAGCAGACCGGCAGGAGCGCCAGAGGCTGGCGACGCGGTTCCTCGACGCGCTCAGGAACGGCGACGTGGGCAGCCTGCAGAGCCTGCTGGCCGTCGACGTGCAGCTGGTCGGGGACGGCGGCGGGAAGAGCCCGCAGCTGGCCAAGGCCGTCAGTGGCGCGGAGAACGTGGCCCGGCTGCTCGGCACGGTCTTCCCGTGGCTCGTCAGGATCGGCGTCACGTTCGAGCCGCAGGAGGTCAACGGCCAGCCGGGCGCGATCTTCCGCCACCGGGACGGCAAGATCCTGCAGGTCCTGGTACTTGATGTGCTCGACGGGCGGATTCAGACCATCCGAGGGGTGATCAATCCCGAGAAGCTCGACCACCTCGGGCCGGTCGCCGACGCCTGGGCCGCCGACCGCGAAGTGAAGCAAGCGCGTCGGGAGTGGGGCTGACGTCGGCAGTGGGGCTGACGTTCGCTCGGATAGCCGGAGGCGGCCGAGGGGCCGGACGAACCGCTCGCCTGCGGACGGGCATGGCCGCCACCCGCAAGCCGCAGGACAGCCGGGGCGGGGAGGCATGAGCGGTACCCTTGCGGCTGCCTGCGGCGCGGAGGAGTAACCGTGATCGCTGACGGCGGAGAGCTCCGGCCGCGTCGTGGGGTGGTCCCTGGTCGCGCGCGGCGCGTTCGGCGTGTTCCGCCTCTGCGGGTGCGGCGCCGCGTGGGGTGTGTCAGCGGGGCGCGGCGATGCGGTCGAGCCATTCGATGAGCAGGTGGCGCTCCGGCACGCTCAGCGTTTCCAGATCCGGGGCCACGGCCCGCAGGGCGACCGCCAGCACCCGCGTGCTGTCCGTGGCCGCGGAAGGGGCGTCGGGCAGGATGCGGGCGAAGACGGCGTCCATCATCGCCTCGCCCATGGCGGGGTCCCGCCTTTCCGGCGGCGTCGCCAGCAGGATCTGGACGGTCCCGACGCCCGCGGCGTGGATGAGGTCGACGGCGAGCGGCTCGGGTACCCGCAGCAGCCCGGCCGCCGCGAGCCGGTGCACGCGCGCCTGAAGGATCTCCCGCCCCGCGCGTGCCGCCGGCGAACCGGGAGCGCGCTCGGGGTCGCTCAGCAGCCGGAACACGGCTGGATGAGTGAGGCCGAACTCGATCTGCTCCCGCCAGCTCGTCCGCAGGTCGTCGAGTGGATCAGTGTTCGCGGCCGCAGCGCTGGCGGCACGGGCGGCCTTCCGTGCCACGAATGCCGCCATGACGTGCTCGGCGACGGCGTCCATCAGGCCGTCCTTGTCGCCGAACAGGCGGTAGATGGCCGGCGCCTGGACGCCCGCGCGCTGGGCCACACCGCGGGTGGTCACGGCGCCGGGGCCGCTCTCGCCCAGCAGGGCTGCGGCGGCCTCGATGATCGCTGCCCGGGTGTCCGTCCTGTGCTTGGCCTCATCGTCCATGTATCAACGATATCACTGTGTTGCTATCGGTGGAATCGCGTCGTACGGTGGTCTCCGACGGACGATAACGCTGATAGCGAAGGGTGAATATCAATGATAGTCGTGACCGGAGCGACCGGGGCGCTCAACGGCGCCACCGTGGACCACCTGCTGGAAACGCTGCCCGCGAGCGAGATCGCGGTGGCCGTGCGCGATCCCGCGAAGGCGGAGCGCTTCGCGCGGCGCGGCGTGGAGGTCCGGCGCGGCGACTACGCCGCCCCCGACACCCTGCCCGCCGCGTTCACCGGAGCAGATCAGCTGCTGCTGGTCTCCTCCAACGACCCGACGGCCGACGCGGTCGCCCTGCACCGCACGGCGATCGACGCCGCCGTCGAGGCGAAGGTCGGCCGCATCCTCTACACCAGCCATCAGGCCGCAGCGCCGGACAACCCCTTCGCGCCCGGGCGTGACCACCACGTCACGGAGGAGTTGCTGGCCGCCTCCGGCGTCCCCTGGACCTCCCTGCGCAACGGGTTCTACGCCCACAGCCTGGAGTTGCTGGCCGGCCCGTGGCGCGAGACCGGCGTCATCGCGGTACCCGGCGACGGGCCGGTGTCCTGGACCGCCCGCGAGGACGCCGCCCAAGCCGCCGCCCTGATCCTCGCCTCCCCGGGCGCCCACGAGGGACCGGTCACCCTCACCGCGCCCGCCGCCCCCACCTTCGCCGAACTCGCCGACACCGCCTCCGAACTGGCGGGGCGCCCGGTACGCCTTCAGCTGATGGACGACGACGACTGGGCCGCCGCACGGGCCGCCGCGGGGCAGCCCGCCTCCATGACCCGCTTTCTGCTGGGCTTCTACCAGGCCGCTCGGGACGGCTACTTCGCCGGCACCAGCCCGCTCCTCGGCGAACTCCTCGGCCGCACGCCCCGCACCGCACGCGAGGCCCTGTAGGGCCGCCCCGACGGCCTGCCGGCAGTCCGAAGTCGCCTGCCCCCACGGGCGCAGCGCAGCGTGAAGGGAGCGACTCCGGACTGGCTGGGGCGGCCAGCGCGGCGTGGCCCGGCTCGGCGGGGGCGGGCAGGCCGCGCGACTCGTCGAAGGCCTGGTCGTGGGCGGCCCAGGATCTGGGCCGTCGGGACTGGGCAGATTGCGGAGGTTGCGGGGCGGCGCCGGCGCTGATGCCCGGGTGCGCGGCGACCTGGCCGGCCGCCTCCCCGCCGCACCAGCGGAAACCAAGGTGGTGGATCTTCAGCGAAGATCCACCTGGACCTCGGTCAGTCGATGCCTTCGACGATCCGGAAGTCGCGCTCGACCCCGTCCGAGAGAACGACCAGCGCCTCCTGGTAGGCCGCACTCTCGCGGGCCGCGACGGCCTGCTCGAAGCTGTCGAACTCGACCAGGACGGTGCGCTCGGCGATTCCGGCGTCGTGTGCGACGACCCGGCCGCCACGGACGATCGTCCGACCGCCCGCCGCCTTGACGGCCGGACCGGCCAGCTTGTCGTAGGCGGCCAGCTTCTCAGGGTCTGCAATGGTGCGGTAGACGCTGACCCAGTAGCCCTTGGGCATGGAACCTCCGGTGTGAGGACGATTGCATCTGACTTATGGGTTGGTCCCGGACACGCTTCGGCGGGCGAGAGCGAGGCTTGTCAGCATTGTGATCGCCATGGCGCCGATGCCGACCAGCGCCGCGGTGGTGTACGAGCTGTCGTCGGGGAAGAGGTGGCCGGGGCCGGTGCCCGCGGTGAGGATCAGCCCGCCGGTGGCGCTGCCCAGGGAGTACCCGACGCTGCGGACGACGTAGTTGAAGCTCATCGCGCTCGACGTCTCGTTCTTGGGGGTGGCGGCCAGGATGACCCCGGGCATCGCGGCCGAGAACCCACCGACGCCGAAGCCGAGCACGCCCATCGCCGCGAACAGTTCGGCCAGGTTCGACCGGGCCGCCGCGAACAGGGCGAACCCGGCGCCGACCACGACGGCACTGCCGGCCAGGAGCAGCGGGTCGGCGATCCGCGTCCGGACCCGCGGTGTCAGCTTGCCGGCGACGAACCCCAGCACCGAGAACGGGACGAGGACCAGCCCGGCGACGAAGGTCGTCAGCCCGAAGCCGTAGCCGGCGCCGTGCGGCGTCTGCGCGTACCGGGTGACGAGCGTGAGCAGGAGGTACATGCCGATCCCGCCGACGAACATGGCGAGGTTCGCCCCGGCGACCGTCGGGTGCCGCACCGCCCGCACATCGACCAGCGGCGCCGTGCTGCGCAGCTCGACGACGACCCAGACGCAGAGCAGCACCACCGTGACGACGGCGAGGCCGGCCGCCACGGCGAGGTGCCGACTCCACAGATCCCGTTCGCCGGCGAGGAACAGCACCAGGAGCAGCGCAGCGGCCAGGACGACCGCGCCTGTCACGTCCACGCGGGCGGAACGGCCTTCGGGGGCTTCGGGCATGGAGCGCCACGCGGTCAGGAGGGCGGCGGCGGTGACGGCCAGGCCGAGGCCGTAGGCGGCCCGTACCCCGCCGAGCTCGGCGAGCAGTGCGGCCAGCGGGTAGCCGACACCGGCCCCGATGATCGAGACCACCGAGATCAGGGAGATCACGGCCGCGCTGCGCTCCTCGGGGAGGTGGTCGCGGGCCACGCCCATCATCAACGCCGTCAGGCCGAGCCCGACGCCCTGGGCCGCCCGGCCGGCCAGCAGCCACGCGAACGGCAGCGGCAGCACGGTGAGCGCGCTGCCGGCGACGACGACCGCCAGTGTGGCGAGGATCGTGGCCCGCCGGTGCGGGCCGGCTCCGAGCCGGCCCAGGACCGGCGTGGCGACGGCGCCGCTGAGCAGCGAGACGGTCAGCGACCACTGCGCGCTGCCGAGCGAGACGTGGAACGAGGTCGCCACGCTGGTGATGAGCGGCGTCCCGAGGCTGGCGACCGCCGCCACGACCAGGGCGATGAATATCAGGGCGGGGACGAGCAGCCGCGGCTCCGGACGCGCCACCGGGGACGCCTTCACCGCGACCGCGCCGTCCGGCTGCCCGGTCACTGCTCCGCTCCTTCGCGGTCCTGGCTGTCGAGCTCTGCCAGGTGCTGCAGCGCCGGAAGGGCGGCCATCAGCGCCTGGACCTCGTCGCCGGTGAGCCGGCCGATCAAGCGCTCGAACGCGAGGACGCCCGCCTGGCGCCGCGTCCGGACGTAGGAGGCGCCGGCCTCGGTCAGGTACACCAGCGTGACCCGCTTGTCGGACGCGTCGCCCCGCCGTTCGACCAGGCCGGACTCCTCCATGACCCGGACCAGGGTGGTCATCGCGGGCTGGGTGACGCCCTCGACCGCGGCCAGATCGGTGATGCGCCGCGGGCCGGTCCGGTCCAGGGTGGCCAGGGTGGCGGCGGACGTCAGGCTCATGTCCCGGGGCAGGCGTCGCGCGGCCCTGGTGGCCAGGCCGTAGAGGGCTGCGCCGATGGCGGCGGACGCGCCAGGTGGGGTGTCTTGACGACTCATGCCCAAAGCATAGCGTGTTTATATTCAGAGTCTATGTAAATGGGTCGGCGACTACTGGCGCTGCTGGAGCTGTACGTCGACGCTTGCTGTGCATGGACCACTGGTTCCTCCCGGGTGGGGCCGCCAGGCGACGATCCACCTGCCCGCCGCCGTCCCGAAGGTCCGTCCCAGGGCGCCGTACACCGCGGCGGACCTGCGGAGACTTTGATCCGTCAGCAATTCGCGGTGACAGCTGTCATACGGATCCGGGCACAGGAGTCACTGACGGGAGGTCAGCTCCGCGCGGCAGGCTGGGCGCACGGGAACAGTCATCGAGCACCCGGCAGAGGAGCAGACAAGCCATGGACAAGAAGCCCGCCGCGCCGCCCACCAACCCCGTGACGGCGGTCCTCCGTCCGCTGGTGGTGGATGTCGGCATTCCGCTGGCCGTCTCCTATCTGCTGCACTCGGTGCTCGGGTTGAGCCAGATCGTCTCGCTCGCGTTGAGCAGCGTGGTGCCGGTGGTGCGGACGGTGGCGAGCCTCGTCTCCCGGCGGTCGGTCAATGGGATGGCCGCTCTGATGCTGCTGGTCAACACGGCGGGGATCGGGCTGTCGCTGGTGTCCGGGGACGCGCGGCTGGCGGTGGCCAAGGACGGTGCACTCAGCAGCGTGGTGGGCATCGCGATGGTCTGTTCGGCCTTCACCGGGCGACCCATGGTGAGCGCAGCGCTCAAGCCTGTTCTCACCAAGGGCGAGCCTGTCAGGGTCGCGGCCTGGGACCGGCTGAGCGCAGGGTCGGCCCGGTTCCGGCGGGCCGAGCGGGGGTTCACACTCGCCTGGGGCCTGTCGCTGGTCGGTGAGTGCGCGGCCCGGGTCGTGGGTGCCTACACGCTGCCGGTGTCGACGATGGCCTGGCTGTCGACGGTCTTCCTGCTCGGAGCGTTCGCGGTGGCCTTCGTCGCCGGTGCGCCGTTCCACAACCGGATCGAGAAGCTGGTCGAGGCCGAGGCCGAGGTCGAGGCCGGGGCCGCCGCGTCCGGTGCGGCAGAGCGCTTCGACACGGAGGATCCCGCGTGCGGGGCCCCCGTGACCACCGTTGCGTGAGGCCAGCGCTGCGCCGGACAGCACAGCGGGCAGCCCGGGCGCCACGGCTCCCACCGTGCACCACGGGCCGGCGCCGACCTCGCTCGCTCCGTACTCGGCCGCGGTCATCCTCCTTTCCCCGCGTCGCTGACGCCCACACCGGACCGGACGAACAAAGGACAACACGCATGAAGGTCATGGTGGCCGGAGCCGGAATCGGCGGGCTCTGCCTGGCCCACGGACTTCTCCGAGCCGGAGTGGACGTGCGCGTCTACGAGCGGGAGAACGCGGCACACAGCCGCTACCAGGGCTTCCGGATCGGCCTGAACGAGCACGGTCTCGCCGCCCTGCACGAGTGCCTGCCACCGCGGCTGCACGGCCTGCTGGCGGCCGTCACCGGGCCGATGGCAGGCGAGCGGCTGGTCCTCGACCGGCAACTCCGCGAGATCCGGCGACTCGGCGCGGTGGATGGCGGGACGGCCACCGACCGGCACGTGCTGCGCCAACTGCTGCTGACCGGGCTGACCGGGCGCGTCGAGTTCGGCAAGGCCGTGACCGGCTACGCCGAAAGCGCGGACGGCACGGTCGAGGCCCGCTTCGGTGACGGCACCACCGCGACCGGCGACCTGCTCGTGGGTGCGGACGGCATCGGATCGGCAGTACGCCGCCAACTGCTGCCCGAGGCCGAGGTGGTCACCCTCCCCGGCAACGCCATCCTGGGACGCACCCCCCTCACCGAGCGGTTCGCCGCCCTCGTACCGGGCTTCGGCACGATCGTCCACGGCCCCGGCGTCGTCATGCTGCTCGGCCGGATGGAGTTCCGCCGTCCCCCGAGGCTCGCCGCGGCCGAGCTGGCCCCCGACGTCCTGCTGCCCGACACCGGCGACTACCTGCGCTGGGTCGTCATGCTCCCCGTGCTCCGCTCCCGCGAGCCCGGCGGCTGGCCGGCCGTCCGCGACCGGTTGCTGGCCCTGCTCGACGGCTGGCATCCGGACCTGCTCGACCTCGTCCGCCGGGCCGACGTCGGCAACAGCTCACCCCTGACCGCCCGTTGTGCCAAGCCGGTGCCGCACTGGGGCGGTACCCGCCGGGTCACCCTGCTCGGCGACGCGATCCACCCCATGCCGCCGAGCGGCGGCCAGGGCGCCAACACGGCGCTGCGCGACGCCGCGCTGCTCTCCCGCTCACTCGCCGCCGTCCAGCACGGTGAGGCCGAACTCCCGGCCGCCGTCGCGCAGTACGAGCTCCGCATGCTCGACTACGGCTTCACCGCCGTCACCGAAAGCCTGCAACACCTCCCGGACTTCACCCCCACGCGCCAACCGGACGCTGCAGGCGCCCAGGTCTGACCCCAGGGTCGCGCAGTAGCCTGCAGTCGACGACGTCCAGCGGTACCACCACCCCCATGGAACTGACATGACAGAGAACACGAGCGGAGCCATGGTCATCCGTCCGGCTCGGCCCGAGGACGCGCGAGCCGTCGGAGACATCTGGTACCGAGGGTGGTGCGACGCCCACCTGGGCAACGTTCCCGAAGCCCTGCTCGCCGTACGGACGCAGGAGTCGTTCGCCGTGCGCGCCGTGCAACGCGTCGGCGACGCGGTCGTCGCGGTCGTCGGTGGTGCGGTGGCGGGCTTCGTGATGGTGGCCGACGACGAGGTCGAGCAGGTGTACGTGGCCGGCAACCACCGGGGAAGCGGCGTGGCCGCGGCGCTGCTGGCGGAGGCCGAGCGACTCGTCGTGGCCGGCGGTCATGGGCGGGCCTGGCTGGCGGTGGTGGCCGGCAACCTCCGGGCCCGCAGGTTCTACGCCCGCAACGGCTGGGAGGATGCGGGGATCTTCGACCACCACGCGCCGAGCGACGAGGGCCCCGTGCGCGTGCCCGCCCATCGTTACGTCAAGCGCCTGACCTGACGGCGGCACGACGGATCCGCCGGCCACCGGGAAGCCTCGGTCTGCGCTGATCGGCCGAGGCGGTTACAGGGCGCCCCAGGTGGTGGCGCGGTCGATGAGGCGCGTTCGCAGGTGGTGGACGGGCGGGGCGAGGGGGCCGGAACGGGTGACGAGGTAGAGGGTGTTGAGCGGTGGGACAGGGCTGCGGTGGAGCTGTTCCAGTGCGCCGGAGTGGAGGGCGGGTTCGGCCAGGTAGCGGGGGAGGACGGAGATGCCCGCGTCGGCGACCACCGCGGTCAGGACCGCGCGGAGGTCGGGGACGATGACGGCCACCTGGTTGGGGGGACGGCGGCCGAACTCGCTCCGCCAGTAGCGGCGGATGATGGGCAGTTCCTCGGCGTAGGCGACCAGGGGGAGATGGGCGAGGGCGGAGACCGGGTCCTCGCCGAGGTGGCCGGTGTCGATGGACCGGGCCGCGGTGGGGCTGCCCACCAGGACGAACTCCTCGTCGACGTACGGCATCGCGGCCAGTCGCCGCATGGACAGCGGTGGCCGGATCGAGGACACCACCAGGTCGAGCCGGTCCTCGGCGAGGAGGGCGAGCAGCGGTTCGGCCTGGTCGAGGGTGAACACCAGCTCCAGGCCGTGGTGGGTCAGGGAGGTGAGGGCCGGCAGCAGGCGGGCGGTGGCGAATTCGGCCGCCGCTCCGAGTCGTACGGTGCCGCGCAGGGCGCTGTCCGCGTCGTCGTCCGTGAGCGCGTGGCGCAGGCCGTCCAGGTGGGGGCCGACGCGGCGGGCCAGTTCGTGGGCGAGGGGTGTCGGCTGCGTGCCGCGGCGGGACCGGGTGAACAGAACGCCGCCCACCTGTTCCTCCAGGCGCACCAACTGCCCGCTGACGGCGGGCTGGGACAGGCCGAGCGCCTTCGCGGCGCCCGTCAGCGAGCCCCGGCGGTAGATCTCCAGAAAGGTGGCGACCAGATCCAAGTCCTTCACGCAACCGACGATACATAAGCGTTCTTATGACGGGGACATGCCGTGCCCGCTTTCCCGAGGCACTCTGGGGAGGTCCCTCGCGGACATCACCCGTATCTCCCTTCCGAATCGAGGACGCGTCCCATGGCAAAGATCCTGATGATCATTTCGGCCGCCGACACCCTGACCCTGGCTGACGGCAGCACCCACCCCACCGGGTACTGGGCCGAGGAGGTCGCCGTCTCGCACCAGGTGCTGACGGAGGCGGGTCACACCGTGCGCATCGCCACCCCGGGCGGCGCCCGGCCCACCGTCGACGCGATCTCGCTCGACGCGCGCGGTGGTGTCGACGCCGCCGACGCCGCCGGGTTCAAGGCGTACCTGGAGTCCATCGAGGCGGACCTGGCGGCCCCGCTCGACCTCGGCGCCGTCCGCGCCGCCGACTACGACGCCCTGTACCTGCCGGGCGGCCACGCCCCGATGGCCGACCTGGCCGATGACGGCCGCCTCGGCGCCCTGCTCGCCGATGCCGACGGCCGCGGCCAGGTGATCGCCGCGCTGTGCCACGGCGTCGCCGGGCTGCTCAGCGCCACGAAGGAGGACGGCGCCTTCGTCTTCGCCGGCCGTAGCCTGACCGGCTTCACCGACGAGGAGGAGAACCAGGGCGGACTGGGCGACCAGGCTCCCTGGCTGGTGGAGAGCCGGCTCGCCGAGCGCGGCGCCGACGTCAGGACCGGCGCGGCCTGGTCCGACACCGTGATCGTCGACCGCAACCTGATCACCGGGCAGAACCCGCAGTCCAGCGGGACCACCGCCAAGCAGGTCCTCGCGGCCCTGCCGGACGCCTGACCGGGCACCGCCACCACCACGGGCCGGGGGGGGGGCCGGCCCCCCGGGGGGGGGCCCCCCCCCCGCCGGGGCCGCCCCCCGCCCCCCCCCCGCCCCGGGGGGGGCCCCCCCCCCCCGCCCGGGGGCCCCCCCCCCCCCGGGCCCCCCGGCCCCGGCCCGCCCCCGCCCCCGGCCCCCCCCCCCCCCCGGGGCGGGGGCCGCCCCGCCCCGGGGGGCCCGCCCCCCCCCCGGGCCGTGACCGGCAGCAGCGAGAGACCGGGCCGGGCGGTCGCCGAACAGCGCGAGGCGGGCGGAATCACGCAGGGTCTCGAACCGGAGCGGCTGATCGTTCTGGACCTCAACCGCCGTGTGGCAGCTCGCTTCTGAGGAGCTCCTGGAAACTGCGCGGGGGCCGACCGGTGAGGCGCTGGACGGTGTCGGTGATGCGGTCCTCCGCCCCTCCGGCGATGGCGCGGTCCATGCCGGCCAGCATGGCCGCGAACTCCACCGGCAGCTGCGTCGTGAGGCGATCGCGCAGCTGCTCGTAGGACAGACGGTGGTGGACCACGGCCCGCCCGGTGACCTCGGTGATGATCGCGGCGATGTCGTCATAGCCGAGCGCCTCGGGCCCGGTGAGGACGAGATCGGTGTTGGGGGCTTGCTCGTCGGTCAGAGCGCGGACGGCCACGGCCGCGATGTCGTCGGCGTCGACGAAGCCGACCCGGCCGGTTCCGGTGGCGGTCCGGATGACGCCCTCGTCGCGGATGCTACGGGCGTGCACGTGCGTGCCGGTGAAGTTCTGCATGAACCACGAGGGCCGCAGTACGGCCCACTGGTCGAACAGATCGGGCAGCGCCCGGTGCACCGTTCCCACCGCCGGGCCGCCCTCGGGGATGGCGGAGGAGCTCAGCAGCACCGCGCGGCGCACACCAGCGGTGCGGGCCTGACCCAGGAACGCCAGCATGGTCGCCGCAGGGTCGGGGTCGCCCACGGGCGGTACGAGGTAGACCCGGTCGACGCCGGCGAGGGAGGCCGCGTGGGTGGCGGAGTCGTACCAGTCGAAGAGGACCGGCTCGGCGCCGGCGACCGGTGCGGCCCGGCGGCCGGCGGCTCTGACGCGGTGGCCGGCGGCTGTCAGCTGTGCGGCGGTGCGGCTGCCGGTGGTGCCGGTGGCGCCGATGACCAGAGTGGTGCCGGTGGTGGTCATCGGCTGCTCCCGGTGAAGTCGGCGCCGGGCTCCTGGAGGGCGAGGGGGTTCCAGTAGTCGCGGTAGGAGGTGATCTTCCCGTCTTGAACGGTCACGACGGCGATGTAGGTCATGTCGAAGGGGGCGTCGCTCTGCACCAGGCGGCCGACGCCGCGCATCTCGACCACGATGGTCTCCGGCTCGGTGGTCTGGTGGATCCGCAGGTCGGGGAAGTCGTGCAGGTCGATGTGGTCGGGGTAGTGGCACATGTAGGCGGCGATGGCCTCCCGGCCCTCCAGGCGCCCGGGCCGGCCGGCGGGGGCGAAGGGGAACTCCATCAGGCCGTCCTCGGCCCACAGGGCGACCCAGGCGGCGATGTCCTTGTCGAGCAGCAGTTGCAGGCTGTGGCGGTACAGATCAGCTGGGGAAGTCGGTGCGGACATGGGTATCCTCCAGTTCACAGAAATCCGGACCTCGGGTCCGCTTCGACGATACGGACCGCCGGTCCGCTTTGCAAACGGAGGAACAGCATGCCGGAGCCCAGGTCCCGCAAGGACGCCGCCCGCAACCGGGAGGCCGTGCTCGAGGCCGCCGACACCCTCTTCGCCCGCTGCGAGAGCCCCGAGGACGTCACCATGGCCGACGTCGCCGCAGCGGCCGGCGTCGGCAAGGGCACACTCTTCCGGGCCTTCGGCGATCGCGCCGGACTGCTCCGCGCGCTGTACGAGGCGCGGCTCGAGCCGATCAGGGAGGCCATCGAAGCCGGCCCGCCGCCGCTGGGGCCCGCGACCCCGCCGCAGGATCGCGTGCCCGCCCTGCTCGACGCCGTCCTGTGCTTCAAACTCGACAACCGGCGCCTCGCGCTGGCTCTGGAGGAGGACGGGACCAGCAGTCCGTACCGGGCGGAACACTACGAGCGGTGGCACAGTCTGCTCCGAGCCGTACTGGAGCAGATCCTCGGCCCCGCGGACAGCGACTTCACCGCCCACGCCCTGCTCGCCGCCACACGGGCCGACCTCGTCGAGCACCTGGCCGGAGGAGACCGCACGGCGCGGGAAGGAATGCGGGCACAGTTGGCGCACTTCGTCGGCAGAGTGCTGGCCTGCGGTGCACCGCAAGGATCCAGCATCGAGGGGTGATCGTGAATCGGGCGGGGCCGGCCCGGTCGGCGCTCCGGTCCTGGGGCTGCGCGGCGGCCCCGGCCCCGCCGGCATCACGGCGGGGACCGTCCGGTCGCCCCGGCGGCAGACCCGCCGCAGTGGGCGTTCGACAGTCCGTCACCGGGGTGGCGATCCGGTGTCGGCAGGTGTTCGGTCGGGCCTGGCAGAGTGCGCGGGCCGCGGCTACCAGCCGGTAGTCCGACCCGACCTGATTCCATCCGAAGGGGCCGCTGTGAAGCGCACCGCCTCGCTGTCCGCCGTCCTGGCCGTCTCCCTCGCCGTGGGCGTGCTGTCCACCACGGGCACCGCCTCCGCACGGGACCGTCCCACCGACTCCCGCCCCGGGCGCGACCTCTACGGGACGAAGGCACCGTACGCCCCGCAGGGCGAGCCGGGCCGTTACCAGGAGGCACCGAAGGGCTTCGTACCGGTCTTCACCGAGAACGTCGCCCGCCACGGCTCCCGCGCCATGACGGACAGCGGTGACGGCGACGCCGTGCTCGCCGCCCTGCACAAGGCCCAGGGCCAGGACGCGCTCACCGACCTGGGTGCCCGGTTGGGCCCGCAGGTCGAGGCCCTGCTGGCCGCGGCCTCCGGGATCGGCTACGGCAACCTGTCGGCCCGCGGCGCGGAGGAGCACCGGCAGACCGCGCTGCGGATGGAGCAGCGGCTGCCGGACCTGTTCGCGGACATCGCCGCCCGGCACGAGCCGATCGTGGTGGAGACGTCCGGCGTTCCGCGGACGGTGGCGAGCGCCGGTGCGTTCACGGGCGGTCTGGTCTCCGGGGAGCCGGCGCTGGCGGGCCTGATCAAGGCGCCGGTCACCGACCGGGACCGGCTGTACTTCCACAAGCAGCCCCAGAACGCCGACTACCAGGCGTATCTGAAGGGCGATCCGGACCTGGCCGCGGTCCTCGCGGACATCGGCGCCGACCCCCGCACCACCGAAGCGGCACACCGCGTCGTCGGGCGCCTGTTCCAGGACGACTACGCCGCGACGCTGTCCGACGAGGACCAGGTCTCCTTCGCCCGCTCGCTCCACCAGCTCTACAGCGCGGCGCCCGACCTGGCCGTGGAGGCACCGGACGTCGACCTCACCCCGTTCCTGGCCCGCCGCGACGCCCAGTGGTTCGCGTACCTGGACGACGCCGAGGAGTTCTACCAGAAGGGCCCGGCGTTCGACGGACGCACGATCACCTACAGGATGGCCGGCGTCCTCCTCGACGACCTCCTCGCCCAGGCCCGGGCCAAGGCCGACGGCACCAGCGACAACGGCGCGGTGCTGCGCTTCACCCACGCCGAGGAGATCGAGCCGCTGGCCGCCCTGATGGGACTGCCCGGAAGCACCGAGCCCGCCGACCCTGACGAGCCCTACACCTACGCGAACAACCCGTGGCGCGGCGCCGAGGTCTCACCGATGGGCGCGAACATCCAGTGGGACCTGTTCGCGAAGCCCTCCTCCGCGGGACGGCCGGCGAAGTACCTGGTGCGCATGCTCTACAACGAGAAGGAGACGGCCTTCAAGCCGTCCTGCAAGCCCGTCACCAAGGGCAGTTACTTCTACGAGCTCGACGAGCTCAAGCACTGCCTGGCCCACGGCTGACCGGTACGCGCCCCGGGCGCGCCCGCTGGGGTGCGAAGCGGCCCGGCCCGCCAGGCGTCGGTGCCGAGTTCTGCGCGCTCGGCGTCGACGAGGGTCCTGGCGGGCGGGGCGGCAGCGCCGGTGACCTGGACGGACGGGTTACCGGCTTTCGGCTTCGCGCTTGAGGTTGGTGAGCCAGTTGTGCAGGGAGTCGTCAAGGGCGCTCTGCAGCGCGGCCCGGTTGGCGGTGACGGGTGCACCGTTCCAGGATTCCTCGGTGTGGACGAGGACGCCGTTGCGGGTGGGCGTGAAGGTCCAGACGTGGACGGCGGTGATGCCCTGGGCGGGGCCGCCCCATGCGAGGCGCCTGCCGTGGTCGACCTGCCGGACGGTGGAGGTGATGTCGAGTCCGTCGGTGCTCCAGCGGAACACCGAACCGGGGCGCAACCGGCCGGGGGTGTCCTTGGTGACGGTCTCGACGCCGGGCTGCCAGGTGGGCCAGTTCTCGACGTCGGTCTGGATGTTCCAGACGGTGTGCAGCGGAGCGTGGACCAGGATGTCGGCGCGGGTGATGACCGGGGCGTGTTCGTCGATCCGCACGTCGGTGCGGTGGGTGGCCGCCACGGCGGGCACCGGGTCGGCGGGGAGGGCCGACGCGGCGGTCGAGGCGGTGAGCAGCAGGGTGAGGGTGAGGGCGGTGGTGGTGGCCGCAGCGGGAACGCGCATGGCAGGGCTCTTTCCGTGAAGGCTTCGAAGACCCCGGGGGCGGGGCGCCCCCGGGGCCGGGTGGGGCGGGGTCAGGAGGTCGTGTCGGGGATCCAGGAGCCGTGGATGCCGGCGGTGACGCGCCGGGGGAGATGGACGGTGGCGATCCGCTCGAGGCCGGCGGCGTCCAGGACGAGCAGTTGGGAGGCGTCCTGCTTGAGGTCGGAGACGACGGTGAGCAGGTAGCCGTCGTCCTCGCGGGTGGCGCCGGCCGCGGGGACGAAGACCGCCTCGCTGGGCAGCCGGGCGTCGCCGGCCTGGTGGATGCGGCGCTCGCCGGTGGCGCGGTCGTACTTGACCACGCCGTAGCCGCCGAAGCCGTGCTGGTCGGGGAAGGAGACGGCGTACTGGTAGCGGTTCTCCACACCGAGGAACTCCTCGTTGAGGGTGGGGAACTCGATGGCGAGATCGTCGACCACCCGCTCGTCGACCCGTCCCGTGGTCAGGTCGACGGTCCAGCGGCGGTTGTAGGAACGGGTGTTGGGCTCGCTGCCGCGGCCGGGCGCGCCGACCCACCAGTTCCAGGAGAGCTCGAAGCCCTCGCGGTCGACGGTGGGGCCCTCCAGCACGATGCGCCCCTGGGCGTCCTCGTAGGCGTTGGCGACGTGCAGCATGTTGCCCGGCTCGATCGGGAACCAGCGGATCGCTTCGGCGCCCCCTGCTCCGCGCGGCATGACGCCGATCCGGGCGGGCTGCTCGTCCTGCCACGAGTAGGGGATGCCGGAGTGCTCGGCGGGGTCGAAGGTGACGGTGCCTTCCACGAAGACCACATGGCGACGGGTGAGGGCGAAGTCGTGCTTGAGCGCGGCGCTGGCGCCGGGGATCTCGGCACTGTGGACGATGTGCCCGTCCGCGTCGGCGACGTAGTACACCAGGTACGGCGGGAAGGGCGAGGAGCCGAAGAAGTGCAGTTCGCCGGTGACGGCGTCGCTCTTGGGGTGGGCGGTCATCGCGCTGCGCAGCTTGCCGTCGAAGTCGTACGGGCCGACGGTGTCGAGGTCGGGGGTGAGTTCGAACGGGAGGTTGGCCTCGCACAGGGCCAGCAGCCGGCCGGCGTGTTCGATGACGTGGGTACCGGCGGTGGAGGCGGTCAGGTCCGGGCCGTGTTCGGTCAGGTAGGGGGCGCCGTCCAGGGCGGGGGTACGCACCCAGCGGTTGCGGTACCACTCGGCGCGGCCCTCGCGCAGTCGGATGCCGTGCACCATGCCGCTGCCCTTGAACCAGTGGGTGGGGGTGACGCCGGGCTTGGGGTTGTGGCTGTTGCGGACCAGGCGCCCGGTCAGCTCCGGGGGAAGGGTACCCTCGACCGTCAGGTCGGTGGCGGTCAGTTCGTCGGCGACGGGCTCGTAGTGGCCGGTCAGGTAGGGCTTGGCGGACATGTTCGCGGTCCTCGTGTCGTGTTTTCGGATCGGATCGGATCGGATCGGTGCGGTGCGGTTCGATGCGGTTCGGTGAGGGGCAGGCGGGGCGGGGAAGGTCAGGACAGCCTCTCGGCACGGTTCTTGAGGCAGGTGAGCCAGTCCTCCAGCGAGGTGCGCAGGGCGGCGGCGAGCTCCTCGGTGGCGGCGTCGACCGGCGCGCCGCTCCAGGACTCCTCGGTGCGGACGACGACGCGGTCACCGGCGTGCTCGAAGGCCCACACGTGGACGCCCTCGATGCCGCCGGCGGGGCCGCCCCAGACGATCCGGGCGCGGGGCACCACCTCGCGGATGGTGGAGGTGATCTCCAGCCCGTGGGTGCGCCAGGTGAACGAGCTGCCTTCGGCCAGCGGTCCGTCGAGGCGTGCCTGGTCGATGCCGGGGTGCCACACCGGCCAGTCGTCGATGTCGGTGTGCAGGGCCCAGACGCGTTCCAGCGGGGCGTCGATCTCGGTGGACAGGCGGACGATGACGGGAGCGGTCTCGTCGACGGTGAGCACGGTGGTTCCTTTCGAAGGGTTGTGCGGAGGGAGGGACAGGAGGTCGGGTCATCAGGGACGCCCTGGAGCGGCGGGCTCCGGGGGAGGTGTGCGGTGCGGCAGGTCGCCGGCGGGGGCGCGGCGCACCAGCAGGGCGGCGAGCAGCGCGGTGCAAGCCAGGACGGCTGCGCCCAGGGCGAAGGCGGCGCGGTAGCCGTCGGTCAGCGCCTGGAGGGGCGGCTGGTTTCCGGTGGCACGGGAGGTGACGGATCCGGCGGCGGTCGCCAGGGCGGCGAGACCGACGGCGCCGCCGACCTGACGGGTGGTGTTGGCCAGGCCGCCCGCCAGGCCCGCGTCCGCTCCGGAGACGCCGGCCACGGACAGGCCGGTGAGCTGGACGAAGGCGACGCTCAGGCCGAGTCCGACCAGGATGCTGGGGCCGAGCACGTCGGTGAGGAAGGTCCCGTCCGCGCTGATGCGGGACAGCCACAGCATCCCGGCCGTCTCGGTCAGCAGCGCCGCGACGAGCGTGGCCCGGCCGCCGATCCGGCCCGCGACGGCGGGGGCGAGCGTCGCGCCGAGCATGTTCGCCAGGGCGAGGGGGAGTTGGCCCAGCCCGGTGGTCAGCGGGTCCTCGCCGAGGACCTGCTGCTGGTAGAGCGGCAGGAAGAAGAACAACGCGATCCAGACGGTGCCGAACAGACCGGTCAGCAGGTTCCCGGCCGTCACGTCGCGGGAGGCGAACAGCCGCGGCGGCACCAGGGGGGATGCGCTGGTGCGCTCGATCCGCCAGAACGCCGCGGCGAGCACGGTGGCGGCAGCGAACGCGGCCAGCACCCCGATGTCCGTCCAACCGGAGCGGCGGGCCGTGGTCAGGCCCCACACCAGGGCGGTCAGGGCGAGAGCACTGGTGGCAGTCCCGGCCCAGTCGAACCGGGCGCGGTCCGCCGGCCGTGCGGCGGGGACGCACACGGCCGTGGCCGCCAGCACCGCGAAGCTCCCGATCGCCACCGCGTGAAAGATCCACGGCCAGCCCCACGCCCGGGTCAGCAGGCCGCCGAGCACCACCCCCGCGGCCCCGCCCGCGCCGGACACCGCGCCCCAGACCGCCAGGGCCCGGCCGCGGGCCGGGCCCGGCGCGTACAGGCCGACGGCGAGAGCGAGGGCCGCCGGTGCGACCGCCGCCGCGCCCACGCCCTGGACGGCCCGCGCGGCGATCAGGACCCCCGGCGAGGCCGCGAGCGCGGCCGTCGCGGACGCGGTCCCGAAGACGCCGAGACCGGCGAGCAGGACGCGACGGTGTCCCAGCAGGTCGGAGGCCCGCCCGCCGGACAGCAGCAGCGCCCCGAACGCCAGGCCGTAGGCGTTGACGACCCAGGTGGTGGCCGAGTCGGAGAGGCCGACGCCGTCCCTGATCTGCGGCAGGGCGACGTTCACGATCGAGGTGGCGAGCAGGACGGTGAACTGGGCGGAGGCCAGCACCGCGAGGACGGCGGCGCGGGGCGGACTGGGCATGGGAACTCCGTGAACGGGGCCGTGGGAGCGGGCCGGGGTGGGGAGAAGGGACGGCGCGGCCGGCGTCAGCGCGCGGGGCGCTCGGCGGCGGACTTCAGGTGCAGCAGCCAGTGCGCGAGGGACCGGTCCAGGGCCCGGGCGACGGCGTCGGCGTCGGCGCGTACGGCCTCACCGTCCCAGGACTCCTCCGTGACGACGACCGTCGCGCTGACCGAAGGTGTGAACGTCCACCGGTGGACGGCGGTGATGCCCTGCGAGGAACCGCCCCAGAGGATCGACCGGGGCGCGTCGAGCGCGTACACGGTGGAGGTGACGTCCACGCCGCCGGTCCGCCAGTGGAACGTCGCGCCCGGCGCCAGCGGGGTCAGGGCGCGGGCCTCGGCGATGTCCGGCTGCCAGACCGGCCAGCCGGGCACGTACGTCAGCAGCGCCCAGACGGCAGGGGCCGGGGCCCGGATCGGCAGCTCACGGCGGGCCACGACCGGGGCGGCCCGGTCGATGCCCGAGGGCGTGTTCTTCATGTCCCCGAGTCTGGTCCGGGCCGCCCGTGCCCTCATCGGCGAAAGTCACCTAGGCGACTGCCTAACCCCGCGGGCATGGCGGGTGGTGCCTGCGTACGGTCGGCACGTCGGACCGCTCGTGGCAGGGGCGGCGGCACGTGCACCGGCGGCCCGTCCTGCCGCCGCAGGGGGAGCCGCCCGGCCCTGTCCAGGAGGAGCCGGCCTGGCAGCGGCGGGCGGCGAGCCGGCGCCGAGCATCGGCGGCGCACTCGCTCCGGTGGCCGCGTCGAACCCCCACGGACGGCTGACCGCGCCGGAGGTCGGGAGCGCCAGGGCTCAGGCGTCCTGCCCGAGCGCGACGGGGAGTTGGCGACGCGAGGAGATGTCGAGCTTGCGGAACACGCTGCGCAGGTGGGCGTCGATGGTACGCGGGCTTAGGAACAGCCGGTCGGCGACCTCGCGGGAGGTCGCTCCGGTCGCCACCAGGCGCGCGATGTTCAGCTCCTGACCGGTCAACAGCTCCACCGCGCCCAGCACGGCCGGCCGGACCTGCTCGCCGACGGCGGCCAGCTCCGCCCGGGCCCGCTCGGCGAACCCCTCCGCGCCCGTCGCGGTGAACAGCCCGTGCGCGCTGCGCAGCGCCTCCCGGGCCTGCCCGCGGCGGCCCTCACGGCGCAGCCACGCGCCCTGGTGCAGCAGCGCCCGGCCGTGCCAGACGCGAAGGCCGGCGGCATCCAACCGGCTCACCGCCTCGGCGTGGAGCTCCTCCGGGTCGTCCGACAGCAGCGCCGCGAGGGCAGCGCGCACCCCCAGCGCCCAGTCGGTGCCGACCGCCGACGCGTGTCGCGACAACCGCGCGAAGGCCTCCTGCGCGGCGTCCTGCTCGCCGCACCGGACGGCCGCCTCGACGAGCTCGGGCAGGGCGAGGCTGGACATTCCCAGCTCGCCGTCGGTCACGGCCAACCGGGCCGCATCCAGGGCCGCCCGGTGGTCGGCCGTGCCGTTGGCGTGCAGCGCCGCCGCCGCGTGGACGGTCGCCGTCAGCATGCCCTTGCTCCGCGCGTACGACTCCGCCAGCACCCGGTCGAACAGAGGCCGCGCCTCGGAGGCCGTTGCCCGCACCGCAGCCGAGAACAGCCGGCCGTACCAGTGCGGCGGCACGCCGGTCACCTCGGCGATGCCATCGGCCTCGCTGTTCAGCGCCGCCGCCCCGAGCAGGTCACCGCGCAGGGTAGCCGCCATCGCCCGCATCCACAGGCCCACCGGGAGGACCATCAACGTTCCACTGGTGCGCGCGCCGTCCACGGCCCGTTCGACGAGTCGGTCTCCCAAGGCGACATCCCACAGTTCGACGGCGAGCAGGGCGGCCAGCGACAGCCGGCCGGCCCACAGCGGGTCGGTGACCTCGGACAGCAGCCCGAGCAGCACCGGCACCGTCGCCAGGTCGCCGTCGAGGTAGCCGACGAGCGCGTCCAACAGCGCGTCCGCGGTCGAGCGTTCACCGGTCGCGGCGGGCGCCCGCCGGGCCGCCGCCAGGGCCTGTCGCGCGGCGGGCGAAGCCCGGCCGACCACCAGACCCGCCTGCAGCGCGTCCAGCAGGTGCAGCCGCGCCCGGCCGGGATCGAGGGCGGCTGCCGCCACCAGGTGGCCGACCGCGTCCGCCGCGCCGTCACCGAAGAACGCCGCACGTCCGCGCAGGAGTTCGACCTCCACCTGGTCGGCGGAGTCGATCGGGCCTCCCTCGGCCGCCGCGACCAGCGTCAACGCGCTCTCGAACGACCCGGCCGCCAGTGCGGCCCGGGCCGCGGCGAGACTGCGGCCGGCCCGCAGCCGCGGATCGGCCGTCAGGCCCGCGGCCTGCTCCAGGAACGCCGCCTCGGCAGCGGCCCCGCCCCGGCGCCGCGCCCGCTCCGCGCAGCGCAGCAGCTCCGCCGCCGCCTCCTCGTCCGGCCGGGAGAGGGACTGCGCACGGTGCCACGACCGCCGGTCGGGTGCCGTCAGCGGATCCGTGGCCTCCGCGAGGGCCCCGTGGACGCGACGGCGCTGCACGGGGGACGCCGCCGTGTACACCGCCGAGCGCACCAGCGGATGCCGGAACCTCGACTGCCCGCCCAGGTCGATCAACCCGCTCGCCTCCGCCTCCGACCCGGCCTGGGGCCCCACGCCCAGCAGATCGGCCGCCCGCCACAGCAGCCCCGGGTCTCCCAGGGGTTCGGCGGCCGCCGCCAGCAGCAAGGTCCGGGCGTCCGGGGAGAGCCCGGAGACCCGCTGCTGGTAGCTCTGCTCGATCCGGCTGGCCGGGGACACCGGTGTCGGCAGCCCGAAGCCGCCCGCCAGCGCGGCGGGCCCGAGCCGGCGGGGCAGCTCCAGCAGCGCCAGCGGATTGCCCCGCGCCTCGGCGAGGATCCGCTCCCGTACCTGGTCGTCGACGGGACCGAGCAGACTGGACGCCAGCAGCCGGCGTGCCATCTGATCGGACAGCCTGGGCAGCGTCAGCGCCGGCAGCCCCTCGAGCTCCGCGACCACGTGCGGATCGCGGACCCCGAACACGAACACCACCGACTCGTCCGCCACCCGCCGGGCCGCGAACGCCAACACCTGCGCCGACGCCTGGTCCAGCCACTGCGCGTCGTCCACCACGCACACCACCGGCTGCTCCCCGGCAGCCTCCGAGAGGAGCCCCAACAGGGCCAGGCCGACGCCGAACCGGTTCGGCGCGCCCCCCTCGCCCAGACCCAGCGCCACCGACAGGTCGTCCCGCTGCGGGGCGGGCAACTGCCCGATCCGCTCATGCAGCGGACGGGTCAACTGGTGCACGGCCGCGTACGCGAAGTCGGCCTCGAACTCCGCCCCGTTCACCCACAGCAGCCGCACACCCGACAGCTCGCCGGTGACATGGCGCAGCAACGTCGTCTTGCCGATACCCGCCTCACCACGTACGACCGCCGCCCCGCCCCGGCCGGCTCGTGCACCGGCCAACAGGTCGACAAGAGCCGCACGTTCGGCGGGCGGTATGTACTCGGAACCGGTCACAGGAGCCACCCCGGAATCATGCCATGTCCTCTGACCTGGGTAATTACCCCTCCTGCCCCGACAGAGCAGGCTGTAGCGAAGACCGGCGACGTCGACGGGCGGCCCTGGGGGACGGCCGGACCGCCCTCGGCGCCCGTCCGGGTGGTGGCCTGCTGGAGTCCGCCGTCCACGCCGAGGTGCGGGAGGCCGGTGCGACGCTGCCCGCCGCCTCCTGACGGGGCGAGGCGTCGGGCGGGGTCGACGTGCAGCGTCACGCCGACCTCGCCGCCGAGGTGCCAGCGGGCCCGGACCGGGTGTCAGCCTGCGCTGATCCTGAGCACACCGGTCGTGGTGCCCTGGTACACCACGCCGCCCGGCGCGATCGTGCCGGCCATCTGCAGCGTGTCGAAGATGAAGCCGCTGCCCAGCCACTTGGTGCGGACGGTGTTGCCGGTCTCCGGGTCGATCTCCGCGTAGTAGTAGGGGTCGAGGGCGGAGGTGGCGTTGGTGCCGGGGATGACCGGCTCCCGCAGCACCGTGTGGATCAGCCCGTCACCGGTGGAGAGCCTCGGAACGGCCGCCGAGCGGGTTCTGTTGTCCCACTTCAGGTCGCAGCCCGACCCGTCGGGGCGCACGTCGACCCTGCTCAGGCCGCCGTAGAACGTGCCGGAGGACGGCACGCTCGGGCCCGCGTTGGCGGGCAGTGCCGGGTACGGGTAGCCGTAGGTGCCGGCGACGAAGACCGCGTTGCCCGCGCCGATCGGCGAGTTCTCGCTGCCGCTGCCGCCCGCCTTCAGAACCGGGACGGAGCAGACCTTCCCACCGGTGTCGACCTTGTAGACCAGCAGGTTCTCGGTCGGCGCGGCGTTGTCGACGACGGCCAGGTAGTCACTGCCGGTGCGCGGGCCGAAGAACGTCGGCGTGGAGCCCGTGCCCCAGCTGAGCTGGCCGGGCTTGCGGCCGGGGCCGCGGTCGTACGCCTGGCGCCAGCTGATCTTCGGGGTGCCGTCGATATCGGCGTTCAGCAGGTAGGTGGCGGAGGTCGTGGCGACAGCCGTGCCGACCGGGGTGGTGGAGATGGAGTTCTCGATCGCCTCGCCCACCGGGAGCGTGATCGAGCGGACGGTGGCGGTGCGGTCGTCGGCGGTGCCCACCACGCCGCCCTCGGTGGCGAACCAGACCCGGCCCTGCCAGTCCGGCGAGATGCCGATCACCGTGTCGCCGTCCGGAATCGCGGAGGCCAGCGAGAACGAGCTGTCGGCGTAGAGCTCCCAGCCACCGGACGCGGTCCTGCGGTGGCCGATGCGCAGCAGGTCGTGGTTGCCGTCGACCGCCACCAGGCGGTCGTGGTCGTCCAGGTAGGCGTAGACGCCTCCCATCAGCGAGCCCTTCGCGAGGGCCAGCTCCGCCACCGAGCCGCCCGTGACGGGGTCGAGCAGATGGACGGTCGGGGTCCGGCCGAAGATCGTGGTGCAGAGCGCGACCGGGTAGCCGTCGGAGCCGACCAGGACGGTCGGGCACGCCGAGGCGAGCGCGGCCCGGTGAGAGCTGAGCGCGCCGGCGCCGGGGCCGGGCAGCGCGGTGGCGTCGGACGAACCGGTGTCGCCGTGCATGGTGGCAGTGCCCTCCGGCCCGGTGTACGGGTTGTGCGCCGGGAGCGGACCGTAGGTGGTCGCGGCGTCCGCCCCAGTGGCGCAGACCAGGGAGAGCAGGGTGGCCACCGAGAAGACGGCAGCGCGGGAGGACAGCGCAGAGTGCATGGGAGATCCCCGTCCGGGTGAAGGCGGATGAAGGCGATAACCGACAGCGGTGCACACCGACCGACCCGCACCCGGACGGCACTCGGCCCGGCAGGGATCAGCGAGGGAAGGCCCGGACGAAGCCGGACGGGTCACCATGCTCAGATGGAGCGGTGACAGATCGCGGAACACGCGTGCGCCAGGTCGACGTCCAGTCGACGGCTCAGGTACGCGTGGCGATGCATGACCGTCATGCTGACGGGCTGACAGACAGCCTCACAAGGCCCGTCTCACAGTTCGGGCATTGATGCAGGCGCGGGGGCTTGCGGCCCCCGGCTGGGGCAGCCCGTGCTCGGGCCGCCCCAGCGCCGTTCCCGCCCAACCGCTGCTTTCGTCAACCCTCGCTTTCAGCCGATGCGCTGATTGGACGTCAGGTCAGCGCGGACGGTCCCGCCGTCACTGTGGCGTTGATCGGCCGGCATCGGCAGCTCGACGCGGCCGGGAGCCGACGCGTCGGTGTTCGCGGTACAGGCGGACGGGGCCCGAGCGGCCACCCTCAGCGCGGCGGCGGACCTGTACGGCTCGGACAGCACGGAGTACAACGCGGTCGCCGCCACCTGGACGGCGGTGAACGTCAACTGAGCCGGGGATAGTCGCAAGGGTGCGCGAGCGGCGGGGCAACGGTGTGCGGACCACCGTTGCCCCGCTGTCGCGCCGGTGACAGGGGTCTGGCCTACCAGCAGGACCGGAGGCGGGGGCCTGGCAAAGGCTGAACCACTCCGGTCAGAAGATCTGAAACAGCGGTCGACTGCCATTGGCACCGGTGACCAGGGCCAGACCGCCACCACCCGTGGTAGCGGTCTGGCCCGCCCGATCCGGTCCGGCCTGCGAGCGGTAGATCCCGGCGGTCAGCCGTGGATGGCGCCATGGGGCTGCCGGCGTGCGCCCCCCTTCGGTGCCGCCGGGTTCGCCTGTCCCACTCGGCGCCGTGACCCTCCCGGCACCCATGCCGTGCAGCTCACGCCCTGCCAGCGGGAGGGCGCAGGGACCCGGATGTGGTCCGCGGACTCCGGCGCAAGGTGGCACTGGTGGTCGAACGGGCGCGCACGGCCGTGTGCCGGCTCGTTCAGGGATCGCGGAATGCGCCGTAGTGCGTATGTCGTGGACACGCCTACGTTTGCGCTGTTGTGGACGGGTCAAGCTCACGGCATATTTCGGGGGGTCATCGGGCAGCCGGGACTTCGAGCCGCCTGACGGCGAGTGTCGCCCCGCCCGTCGGCTCCTCCTGATGGTGCGGTCCGGGGCTCCGTCGCGTGGCCCGTTCTGCGCCTCATGCTCCGTGCTCCGTGTCTCTTCGTACCGCCGTGCTCTGCGCCCCCGTGCTCCGTGTTCCGAGGAGGGCTTTCGTTGGACAACCGCTACGAGGTCTACGCGTTCGCCGACCCGGTCTTCTACGAGTCACCCCGACGCTGGGGCGCGCACGAGGAGTTCGACGCCGTCAGTCGGCCGCTGCCGGCGGGCTGGCAGCGCGGGGACCAGGAGATCTGGGCCGTGGTCCGGCCGGCGGACGTCCAGCTGCCCCCGCAGGGCTGGAAGATCCATGTGTCCTCGCGGGCCGAGGACGCCGAGGACGTGCTGGAGCAGGTCTTCGCGTTCTGCCTGAGGGAACGCGTGACGTTCAAGTTCCTGCGCGGACTGCCGGTCCTGCAGATGCAGAACTCCAAGTACGCCCCGCGCGGCGCCAGCGGCAAGTTCTGCACCCTCTACCCGGTGGACGACGCGCAGTTGGAGCGATGTCTCGACGGCCTGGGCAGCGCACTGGCCGGCCGCAAGGGCCCGTACATCCTCAGTGACCTGCGCTGGGGCGAGGGCCCGCTCTACCTGCGGTACGGCGGCTTCGCCGAGCTGCACTGCCGCAACGAGGCGGGCGAACAGGTGCTCGCGCTGGTCGGCCCGGACGGCCGGCTGGAGCCGGACGTGCGCGGCCCCGGATTCGCGGTGCCGTCCTGGGCGCCGGTCCCGGCCGTGATCGCGCCGGCCCTGGCCGCCCGGGCGGCGCAGCAGGAGAGCGGACTGCCCTACACGATCGAGCGGGCGCTGCACTTCTCCAACGCCGGAGGTGTGTACCTGGCACGGGACGGTGCCGACGGACCACGGCTGGTGCTGAAGGAGGCCAGGCCGTACGCGGGCCTGGACCAGCGCGGGACCGACGCCGTGACCAGGCTGCGCAACGAGCACGCCGTCCTGGTCCGGTTGGCGGGCGTGCCCGGGGTCCCCGAGCAACGCGGGCTGCTGACGGCCTGGGAACACGAGTTCCTGGCCGAGGAGTTCGTCGAGGGCACGTCGCTGAGCCAGTGGCTGGCGGGCCGCTACCCGCTGATCCATCCGGGCGTCGACGAGGCCGTCGTCACCGACTACACCCGCGAGGCGCTGGCACTCGTGGACCGGATCGAGCAGGTGGTGGCGGCGATCCATGCCCGCGGCGTGGTCTTCGGCGACCTGCATCCGCGCAACGTGCTCATCCGGCCGAACGGCGACGTCTGCTTCATCGACTTCGAACTCGCCAGCACCGTCGACGACTTCGTCCGTCCGGCACTGGGAGCGGCGGGCTTCGCGGCGCCGCCCGGTCACACCGGTCAGCAGATCGACCGCTACGCACTGGCGGCGCTGCGGTTGTGGCTCTTCCTGCCGCTGGTCCAACTGCCCGCGCTGGACCCGGGCAAGGCTCATGAGCTGGCCGACGTGATCGAGAGCCGCTTCCCGGTACCCGAGGGCTACACCACCCCGATCCGCGCTCTGCTCGGTCCGGCGCCCGCGGACGGGCGGACCGTGCGGCCCGAGCTGGGTACGCGCCGCGCGCAGCTCGGCGCACTGCTGGCCGCGCGGGAGGCCGACTGGCCGCGGATCCGTGACTCGCTGGCCGCCGGGATCGCGGCGATGGCCACCCCCGAGCGCGCGGACCGGCTCTTCCCCGGCGACGTCGCCCAGTTCACCCACGGAGGCCTGGGCCTGGGCCACGGCGCGGCCGGCGTCCTCTACGCTCTGCACGCCACCGGCGCCGCGATCGATCCCGACCACGTCCGCTGGCTGGTACGAGCCGCCGACCGCCCGGTCGAGCCGGGGCTGTACCACGGCGGGCACGGCGTGGCGTACGTGCTGGACCTGCTCGGCGAACGCGACGCGGCACTCGACCTGCTGAGCCGCCTCGCCACGGCCCCGGACCACGAACCGCAGCCCGGCCTGGCCACCGGCGCGCCGGGCATCGCCCTCACCCTGCTGCACTTCGCCGGGGCCACCGGCGAGCGACGGCTGCTCGACCAGGCACTCGCGCTCGCCCACGCGTCGGCCGCCGCGCTGGAGAAGGCCGGCCGCAGCGATCCCGCCCGCCGCGCCGGACTGCTGGGCGGGGCCGCCGGGACCGCGCTGGCGTTGGTCCGGCTCTACGAGCAGACCGGCGAGAGCGCGCTGCTCGACCAGGCGGAGACCCTGCTCGAACTCGACCTCGACCGGTGCAGGAAGGTCGCGGACGGCAGCCTCCAGGTGGTGGACGGCCGCCGGGTGCTCCCGTACGTGGAGAGCGGCAGCGCAGGGATCGGCCTGGCACTGCACGCCCTGCTGGAACACCGCCCGGACAGCCCGTCGGCCCGCCACGAGCCGGCCATCCGCCTGGCCGCGACCCCCGAGTTCGTCATCCAGTCCGGCCTGTTCAACGGCCGGGCCGGGCTCATCGGCTACGCGGCGCTGACCCGCCACCGGGCGCCCGAACCCGATGCAGCGGCACTGCTCGACCGGCAGCGGGCCCTGCTGGCCTGGCACCAGGTCTCCTACCGGGGTCAGCTGGCCTTCCCCGGTGACCAGTTGCTGCGCCTGTCCGCGGACCTGGCGACCGGCTCGGCCGGTGTGCTGCTGGCGCTCGGCACCGCACTGGCCGGTACGCCCTTCCTGCCCTGGACCGACCGGTCCCACTGACGGGCCCGGCCCACCTGCCCGGACCACCCGGGCCACGGGCACACCGCCCGCGCGCGCCCTCGCGCGCCACACAGACCCCCGGCCGCCGGCCGGGTGATCCACCCAACAGTGAAGGAGAACACGTCATGGCGATCCTGGACCTGCAGACCATCGAGCTGGCCGAGACCGAAGCGGTCGAGATCGACGACACCATGGCCAACGTCAGCTCGCTGAGCGCGCTCAACTGCACGGTCAGCACCGTGAGCACCCTGCTCTGTCTCTGACGTCGCCGACGGTCCGGTAGAGCCGGGTAAAAGGTAGGCGGTAGCTGGTCGGCCCGGGCGTCCACCCGGGCCGGCCAGGCCGCCGGCCCGCCGGGCCGCAGCGACGGAACCCTCGCTGCGGCCCGCACCCGCACCACCCCCGCGCCACCCGGCGGCGCGCCACCGCCGCACCGCAGCGCCGTTCGCCGCACCGCCCGTTCGTCGCAGCGCCCGTTCAGTGCACCGCCTGTTCACTGCACCGCCTGTTCACTGCACCGCCCGTTCGCCGCACCCGCCGAGAGGACGCCGTGGTCGACCAGCCCGCTCGCACCACCCCCCGCCCGGCGGACCGGATCCGACTGCGCCGAGAACTGACCGCCCAGCCATGGCCACTGGCCGTCGCGCTGCTGCTCGCGCTGGCCTCCACCGGAGCCGCCCTGGCCCTCCCGTTGCTGGTCAAGACGATCATCACCGACTTCTCCGCGCACCGGCCGCTCGCCCCCCACGTCCTGCTCATGTGCGCCGTCGCGGCAGCCGGCGCACTCGCCCAGGCCCTCGCCGGCTTCCTGCTCGCCCGCATCGGCGAACGGATGACCTACCGCCTGCGCACACGGATCATGGAGCACACGCTCCGCCTGCCGCTCGCCGTCGTCCGATCCCAGGGCACCGGCGAACTCACCGCCCGGATCACCTCCGACGCGCTGCTGCTGCGCCAAGTCGTCGACGTCGCCACCCAACTGCCCCTGGCGGGGCTGACCGTGGCGGCGACACTGCTCGTGATGGCGTGGATCGACTGGATCCTCACCGTCGTCACCGTCCTCGCGTTCGCCGCGCTCACCGCCCTGGTCCTGCTGATCGTGCGCCGCATCAAAGCCAACGTGACCAGCCAGCAGGACGCCGTGGGCCGGATCGCCCAACGCTTCACGGCCGACCTGGAAGCACTCAGCACCATCAAGGCCTACCGGGCCGAGTCGATGGCCGCCCGCGCGCTCGCCGCGGACGCCGAACAACTGCGCGCCGTGTCCCTGGCCGGCGGGCGGCTGAACTCGCTGATCCCGGCCGTACTGACGCTCGGCAACCAGCTCGCGCTGATCGCCGTGATCCTCGCCGGCGGCGTCCGCATGGCCACCGGCAGCGTCCAGCCCGCCGCGTTCGCCGCCTTCCTGCTCTACCTCCTGCAGACCGTGCCCTCGATCAGCGCACTGGCCACCGGCTTCGGCCGGCTCCAAGCAGGTCTCGCGGCCCGCGACCGCTGCACCGATCTGCTCGCCCTCACACCCGAAGCCGAGCCGCACGACGCCGAGCGCACCGTGCCGCCCCCGCCACCCGACGTCCCCTCGGTGGTCTTCGACTCCGTCTCCTTCACCCACACCGGCTCCTGCGACGCCGCACTGCGCGCGGTCTCCTTCAGCACCGGGCGCACCGGCCTGACCGCGGTGGTCGGCCCCTCCGGAGCCGGGAAGAGCACCACCCTCTCGCTCATCGACCGCTTCATCCGGCCCGCCTCGGGCTCCGTCACCGTCCTCGGCCACGACACCGCCCACTGGCCGCTGAACGCGCTGCGAGCCCGCATCGCCTACGTCGACCAGGCGTTCACACTGATCGAGGCGACCGCCCGGGAGAACCTCCAACTCGGCCGCACCGAACCGGTCGACGAAGCCGAACTGACCGCCGCGCTGGACGCCGTCGGCCTCACCGATGACATCGCCCGCCTGCCCCAGGGGCTCGACACCCCGCTCGGCCGCGAGTGCGACCTGTCCGGCGGCCAGCGCCAGCGGATGGCACTGGCCCGGGCGCTGCTGTCCGACGCCGAGATCGTGCTGCTGGACGAACCCACCAGCCAGCTGGACGCGCTCAACGAGCAGCGCTTCCGCACGATCGTGGCGGACCTGGCGGCGACCCGGGCCGTGATCGTGGTCGCCCACCGGCTCTCCACCGTCCAGGACGCCCAGCAGGTGATCATGATGAACCGCGGCACCGTCGTCGACGCCGGCGACCACCCCACCCTGCTGGAACGCTGCCCCCTGTACCGGGAACTCGTCACCAGTCAGGCGATCCTCGCTTCCTGAACGGGAACCCCGGACTGCCCTGCGCCCCCGCACAGCCGCCGCCCGCATGACTCCGAAACCACCGCCAGCGAGCCGACCGGAGTGGCCAAGAATCACCACTGACCGGCTCCATCACGGGCGCAACGCCCTGCCCGTGCGTGTTTCCGAACGGAAAGCGAAGGTCAACGTCCTGGGTGAGGGACGGCCGACGATTTCCTCCTTTCCCCAACGGCCACTGTGGCTGATCTTTGAGCGGAACTCCCGGGAAGGCCGGTACTCCTGATGAAGGCGGGAGGCTCGAATGCGGCGGAAAATTGTCGGTGTGACTACCAACTTCCCCGTGAACCTTGTTAAGTGGCCAGTCGGGGCCGGATTGGTTCAAGAAGCCGGTCGACCACTCACTGCACGCGCAGACGGAAAGGGAATTCGCATGGTCAACAACCGCAACCGCTGGTCGTCCCTGCGGACGCTTCTCGTGGCCGCTGGAGCCTTCACCGCCGTAGCGCTGTCCACGGCGCCGTCGCACGCTGCGCAGCCGACCGTACAGTCCGCGCCGGCCGACTGCCCGAAGGGGTACTTCTGCGGCTACAAGCAGGCCAACTTCCAGCAGCTCGGATTCCGGTTCAAGGACTGCTACAAGCAGGAGATTCCCGACGGCATGGGCAGCGGGGGGTCCTGGTACAACAACCAGACTCCGGGTACGACGACGGGGATGTACGGCAAGGACGGGGGATGGCTCTACACCACCCCCGGCGCCCCCTCCTCCGACGCCCACGGAAGCTGGGGTCCTGTCTGGTACGTCTGGAACTACTGCTGAGGACCTGCCTCCAAGTTTCTGCGACGGGCAGATCTCGATAACCTGATCGCAGACGGAGGGGCCCCGCACGCGCCACTGTCCCCGGAGTTCCCGTTCGGCGAGCGGTCATGGCGTGACCGCTCGCCGAACGCCGCGCCGTGCGGCCGTACGGGGTGGACGTACGGAGAGGTGAATTCTCTTCGTGAATGGTGAAAATGCAGGGCAGGAACCGGGAATGTCCGGTCCCGGTGTGTTCCGTCGTCGGCGGTGGGGATCAGCCGCGGAGGGCGGAGGCGAAGATCCTCGGCAGGGCCGTCCAGCGGGGTGCTGCGGCGAAGTCGACGAGGAGCCGGCCCATCGTGGCGGCCGTGCGGTGGGTGACGAACCACGGCGGCTTCGGGGACAAGGCCGGCTTCCCGTGCCGGAGGGGCAGGAGGGCTCGCGGTGCGGGACGGAACGGGCCGCGGACGACGGTGCGTTCGGGCCCGTCGAGGAGCAGGGCGTTGTGGACGACTCCGATGCCGCTCTGCACGTCGTCGACGGTGTGGCCGGGGTGGGCGCCCCAGGTGGCGGTCGCGGTGAGGTAGCCGGCGCCGGTCCACGCGTTCAACGCGACCGTTCCGTAGCGGAGTTCGGCGATGGCCCGGTCGAGCGCGCTGCCCAGGGAGTCGATGGTCCGTGGGTGTGCGATCAGGTTCACGCCGAGTGTGCCGGCCATCCTCCCGTTCGCGGTGGCGACCGCCTCGTCGAGGAACTGCCGTGCGTCGCCGGGGAGTTCCAGGACGGCGAGGACCGGTCCGAAGTACTCGGCGGTCAGGGCCGGCCCGGGGTCGGCCGGATCGAGGCCCGTGAGCAGCACCCGACCTCCGTCCAGGCGCAGCGCGCCGGGGTACGCGCCGACGGCACGCTCCACCCGGGTGTCGCTGCCCGGGTAGTAGGCGGGGCGCACCGGGGCGTCGCCCAGGGCCTGCCGCAGATGCGCGAGGAACTGCTCCTTCTGCCGCCACGCGGAGCTGAGGACGACGACCTGGCTCGCCACGCAGTTGTAGCCGCCGTTGTGCAGCTTCTGGGTGGCGAGGTGCTCGGCCTGGTACCGGAGGTCCGCCTCGGACCAGTCGCCGGGGACCACGATGGTCGGGGAGACGCCGCCCAGTTCGCTGGTCACCGGCTTGGCGAGCAGCGGTGTCCCGGCCCTCTTCCGGGCAGCGCCCTCCTCCCCGGTGCCGAAGACGATGGCGTCGTGGGTCTCGACGCTGCCCGTCAGGTGGACGTGTCCGACCTTCGGATGGTGCACCAGGTAGGAGCCGGCCCCGGCTGCGCCGGTGAGGACGCGGACCGCGCCCAGCTCGGTCAGCGGGGCCAGGACCTTGCCGAAGACGTCGAGGAGGCCGTCGGTGACCGGGTTGAGCTTGAGGGCCACCACCCGGTTGTTCGCGTACAGCTCGTAGAGCACGTCCAGGATCGGGATCGAGGTGATGTTCCCCGCGCCGAGCACGGCGCCCACGCCCCCCGTCCCGGCCGGGTGGAGCAGGGCGAGCCCGGCGCGGTCGCGCACCTCCTCCTCCGTGACGCCCGGAGGCATCCACACCTCGGCGCTGAAGCCGTTCAGGAGCAGCCGGTCCCAGACGCCGTGCGGCAGGACGCGGACCGACACCCGCCCGCCGGGCGCCCGGCCGAGGGGGAACCCGTCCACGGGGCTGCGCCCGGCCTCCAGCGCCTCGATGCTCGCGGTGAGCGCGGCCAGGGAGGTGAGGACCGGGTACGGGCCGGTGATCCACTCCTCTCCGACCAGCGGGCTGTCCTCCGGCAGACGCTTGTACGCGGCGGCCGCGCGCACCCACTCCCGCGCGTGCGCGACGGTCGCCGCACGTACCCGCTGGAGGAGTTCGCGCCGTTCGGCCAGGCCGCAGGCGGCCCACGCGGCCTCGCCGCGGACGAGGTCGTCGACCGCCCGGTCGATCGTTCGCGCCTGCTCGGCGGTGAGCGGGGGCGTGGTCATCGGACGGCTCCCTTGATGAGGTCGGACGCCTTCTCGGCGGCCATGATCGTGGGCGCGTTCGTGTTGCCGCGCGGCACGGACGGGAGGACCGAGGCGTCGACGACGCGCAGTCCCGCCACGCCGTACACCCGCAGCTCGGGGTCGACGACCGAACCGATCGCACAGGTCGACGTGGGGTGGTACAGGGTCTGCCCGGATCGCCGTGCCCAGCCGAGGAGGCCGGCGTCGTCGTGCGAGGCCGGCACGTCGAAAGCCCCGGTGGCGAGGGCGGACACGGCCGGCCGGGCGGCGATCTCCAGGGCGATCCGGATGCCGGCGACGATCGCCGCCCGGTCCTCGGCCGTCGTCAGGTAGTTGTGGACGATCCGGGGCGCCACGTCGGGGCGCGGCGAACGCAGGGTCACCGCACCGCGGCTCGTCGGGGCGACCACGCACGGGCCGAAGGCGAAGCCGTGCCCGGCCGGGGCACCGAGGCCCTCCTGGTGGAAGGGCACCGGGGCGGCGTGGAACTGCACGTCCGGAGCGTCCAGTTCGGGACGGCTGCGGAAGAACCCGCCCGCCTCGCCGAGGTTGGAGGTCAACGGGCCCCGTCCCTCGCTCTGCAGCAGTGCCGCGTTCTCCGGGGTCGCCGCGGTGAGGAGCGAGTCCACGTCCGTACGGAAGTTGAGCAGCGTCATGTAGTGGTCCTGCAGGCCCTGGCCGACCGGCAGGTCACGGACGACGCCGAGGCCGAAGGCGGACAGCAGGGCGGCCGGGCCGATCCCGGAGAGCATCAGGAGCTTCGGGGACTCGTACGCTCCCGCGGAGAGGATCACCTCCCGCTCGGCGCGCACGGTCTCGACGCCGCCGTTCCGCTCGACCTCGACGCCGGTCGCCCGGTCGCCCGGTCGCCCTCGATCACGATGCGGTGGGCGAGGGCCGAGGAGAGCACGGTCAGGTTCGGCCGCTCCAGTGCGGGGTGCAGGTAGGCGACGGCGGCGCTGCACCGCAAGCCGTTGCGCTGCGTCAGCTGGTAGCGGCCGACGCCGTCCTGGGTCTCGCCGTTGAAGTCGTCGTTGGCCTGGTACCCGGCCTGCTCGGCGGCCCGTACGAAGGCCGTGGCGAGGGGGTGGCAGGACCGGCCGTCGCTGACCGTCAGCGGCCCGCCCGCCCCGTGGTAGAGGTCTTCCCCGCGCTCGTTGTCCTCCGAGCGCCGGAAGTACGGCAGCACGTCGGCGTACGACCAGCCGGTCGCCCCGGCCGCCGCCCAGCCGTCGTAGTCGGCGCGGTTGCCCCGGATGTAGATCATGGCGTTGATCGAGCTGGAGCCGCCGAACACCTTGCCGCGGGGCAGGTACGCCCGTCGTCCGCCGGTGCCCGGCTCCGGGTCGGAGTCGAGGTCCCAGTCGAGAGCGGACTTGAACAGCTGCGGGAAGGCCGCGGGAACGTGGGTCTCCTGCGCGGTGTCGGGACCGCCCGCCTCGATGAGTGCGACCCGCACGTCCGGGTCCTCCGAGAGCCGGGCCGCGAGCACGCAGCCCGCGGAGCCGGCACCGATGATGACGTAGTCGTACATGTTCATCCCGTCCCTTGCGTGGGGGAGTCCTGGTGGGCCAGGGCCCGCGTGAGGAAGTCGATCTGGTCGGTGAGCACGTCCCGCTGGGCCGGTCCCGCGTAGACGTCCAGGTGGTCCACGGGGTACTCGAGCAGTTCCGCCCGCGGGCCGGCCCTGCGGGCGGTCCGCCGGGCGGCGTGCGGGGGCGCGATGCGGTCCTCGGTGCCGATCTGCAGGAGGATCGGGCACGGCAGGCGGCCGGCGAAGGCGTGGGGCCGGTTGAGACCCACCTTCAGCGCCGCGCGGGCGCGCACCTCGTTGCGGAAGCCGGGGCCGGCGAAGGAGGCGCAGATCCCGCGCGCGCCGGGGACTCCCATCATCGCCGGAGCATCCGGCTCCGCGATCACCGGCACGAGGTGCGGCGGCCGGGCGGTGGCGGCCCGGGCGGCGTCGCGCAGGCCGTGCCCCGCCAGGCGCAGCAGCCTGCCCGCCCCGCTGCGCCGCACCAGGTGGGCGAGCGAGGCGAGGCCGTCGGTGACGGGCGTGAGCGAGATCACCGCCGCGACCCGCGCGTCCTGGGCGGCGACGACGAGGGCGTGACCGCCCGCGTAGGACACGCCCCACAGCGCGATCAGCGCCGGATCGACTCCGGGCAGGCGGCGGGCGGCCGCGAGCGCCGCGTGGTAGTCCTGCCGCTGGCGGCGAACGGAGACGTCCTGACGGGCCGTACCGCCGGAGTCCCCGAAGCCGCGGTAGTCGAAGACGAGCGTGTCGAGCCCGGCCTCGGCGAAGCCCTCTGCGTAGTTCAGCAGTCCGCTGTCGCGGGTGCCGCCGAATCCGTGGGCCATGACCACGCAGGGCCGCCCGCCGGGCCCGGCCAGGGCGTCGTTCGTGGCCGGCAGGTGCCAGGCGGCGCAGCGTACGCCCCGGCTTAGGAAGATGATGTCGTGCTTCACCGTGCTGCCCTCCCCGGAGCGGGGAGCGGTCCGGGCGGAACCGGGCGGGGCGGCGGCCCGGGCGGCGCCTGGCGGACGGCGGTGAAGCGGAGCGCGCTGTCCTCGGCGGGCCCCTCGCGAAGCCGCTGGACGTCCCGCTCGTAGGCCATCTCCACCGTCCAGGGCCCGCTCGTGCCCGCCCGGGGGAAGTCCCCGATGCTCCGCAGGACGTAGTTCGAGTTCAGGTCCAGGTACGGCACCCGGGCGACGGCCGGGTCGTCGAGGACCGGCTCGACGGTGTCGTACCCGTGGGCGTCCATGTGGTCGAGCAGGCGGCAGAAGTGTTCGCAGACCAGGTCGATCTTGAGGGTCCAGGAGAGGTTGGTGTAGCCGAGGGCGAAGACGAGGTTCGGCACACCGGAGAGCATCATCGCCTTGAAGGCCGTGGTGTCCGAGGGCCTGGTCTCGCGGCCGTCGACGCTCAGCCGGATCTTGCCGAAGGGGGACATGGTGAGGCCCGTCGCGGTGACGACGACGTCCGCGGTCAGCTCCTGACCCGACCTCAACCGGATGCCGGTCCTGGTGAACCGGTCGATGTGGTCGGTGGCGACGGAGGCCCGTCCGGCCGTGATCGCCTCGAACAGATCGCCGTCGGGGACCACGCACAGCCGCTGGTCCCAGGGGTCGTAGCGCGGGGTGAAGTGCGTGTCGACGTCGAAGTGGCGCGGGAGTCGTCGGCGGACGTCGGCGATGAGCAGTCGTCGCACGGGCCCCGGCAGACGACGACTGGCCCTGTAGACGCCACGCGTGACCATGATGTTCTTGCGCCGGACGATCCGGTGCGCCCGGCGGTGGCCGATCAGGTTCCGCAGCAGGTTCGCGAGGGCGTCGTGGGCCGGGAGGGACAGCACGTAACCCGGTGAGCGCTGCAGCATGGTGACGTGGCCGGCGGTGCGCGCCATCGAGGGGACCAGGGTGACGGCCGTGGCACCGCTGCCGATCACGACGACGTGTTTGCCGGTGTAGTCGAGGTCCGCGGGCCAGTGCTGCGGGTGTACCACGGTGCCGGCGTAGTCCTCGATGCCGGTGAACTCGGGTGTGAATCCGGCGTCGTGGTCGTACATGCCGGTGCCGAGGAACAGGAACCGCGCGGTGAACGTCGTCCTCCTCCGACTGCCGGAGTGGCGGGCGGTGACGGTCCACCGGCCCGTCGCGGAGGAGAACTCCGCGCTGACGACCCGGTGCCCGAGCCGGATGTGCCGGGCCAGCCCGTACTGGGAGACCGTCTGGCGCAGGTAGTCGACGATGAGGGGTCCGCCGGCGATCGACGTGCGGTGGGTCCACGGCTTGAAGCCGTAACCGAAGGTCGGCATGTCGGAGTCGGACCGGATGCCGGGATACCGGAAGAGGTCCCAGGTGCCGCCGATGGCATCGCGGCTCTCCAGGATGTCCTTCTCGTACACCCTGATCGGATCGAACGGCACGAAAATACCGATCATCGGCTCCTGCGACGAGCATGCGGAAGGTACCGATTCGCCAGCCCGCCAGTACGCCCTCCTCGGCAGGCGGGCCGAAGAACAGGTCACCCGCGCCCTGATCTCCAGCGCGCGAGCAGCGCTGGACGACGGACAGTCCCTGACCTTCGGGAAGTTCACCATCAGCGAGGCCGGGATACAGGGAAAGCGAGGCCTCATCCCCTGGAGTGAGGCCACGGTGTCGACCAACGGCGGCCGCGTAACCGTCAGCAGGGACGGCAAGCTCTTCTCGGCCGCTTCCGAGAACGTAGCCGACATCCCCAACGTATCGCTGCTGCTCACGATCGTAGACGCGTACCGGCGAGGCGCCGACGCGCCGAGCAGCGGCGGTTAGGCCGGCGCGGTCAGAGCGGGGACCGGCGCCCGGCGGGAGGCGTATCGGTCGGCCTGCACCGAGAGCGGTGTTGCCCAGACCACGGTGGTTCTGTGGCGTGCCTCGCGGCGCAGCCGCGGCAGCGCACGCGGTGTTGGGCCAACGGGCGGCCGCCCGACTGGGGCACAGGCGTCAGCCGGGGAGAACCGCATTCCGTTGTCTCGTAAGACCTGGACAGGCCCATTCGCGAATGCGTGTGAGTTAGGAAGCCCCCTTGCGCAATGACGCGATGAGACGGTCTAGATCCCCACGCGCCGTGTAAGTACGGATCGGGTCGATGTAGTCGCGTGACTCGATGATCTGACCGTCCCGGACACGCATGACGAAGACGCAGGGCACCTTGGCCACGGAGCCCTCCGGCAACGTGAACTCATAGGCGAACTCGGCGACGATCACTTCAGGATCGATGGTCTCGTGAACGATGACATCGACGACACGCCTCTTCGGCAGGGACTCCCGAACGTCTGGCGCGGCACCGTGAAGTGCTCCTGGAGCGCACGCCGAGTCGTCAACGGCTCGGACTCCGGCGTCGCCATCGGATGCCGGACATCGGTGACCTCGCCGTACAGGTCAGCCAACTCGTTCAAGTTCCCGTCGGCGACCCCATGAACAAGGTGGAGAAACACCTCGCGCGGACTCATACTCACACGAGCTCCCCAAGTAGTACGCGCAGCCAGCTGTTGATCATTATTGCCTGGCTTGCGTCGGTCTCGCAGGGGTTTCGATCAGAAGCGTCCCATCCACCTCACCGACGGTCCCCCAACCGTCGCCCGGGCCGCGGGAACGGAATGCAGGCCGGTACGGCTCACCTCAGACCCTTCGACAACAACGGCCCGGATCCTCGACAAGCCCTATCGCTGCAGCGTAAGAGAATTGCCCGCGTCTCTGATCAAACGCTAGATGGCATCCCTCGTGAAAGCCTGAGGCCCCACCTGGTGGGACGACCTAGGGTCACAAGCTACGGGAGCCACGAGGTGAGCGGGTCATGGCATTGCGACACGTCCGGCTGCTCCGCGCACTTCTGGAAGGCGCGTTCCGCAGGCAGTCGGGACAACGCGAGCATGACGAGAGGCGCCGCCGCGACAATCAGCACCGTGCCCACCACGACGATCCTCATGGCTCGGTGCAGGGCGTTGCCCTTCCCGCCCGGCGTGACCCGCCGGGGAATTCTCGCCGTCACAGGCGGTGTGTTCGACTTTCTCACGGACACAGGGTAGGCCAGGGAAGTGGTGAGCCGAACGGCAGAGCGGAACCCCGCTACCTCGCGGCGCCTTAGCAGTGCGAGGTCGATCCGGTGCTCCGCTCAGAAGTGGTGGTCTCGACCGGATTGGCCGCTCCGGCTCCTGCTCCAGCGCACCGGTGCGGGCTTGGGCGGCCGCGGCCTCCGGGGGTCGTGCCAGGGGGCGGCATCGTGAGGGGAGCGGTCCGATCGACGACACCGGCGTCTTCACAGTCACTGTCCGGACAGGGTTGCGGGGCCTGCGGTGGAGTGTTCGGGGTCCTTCGGGGGTTGACTGCGGGTCTCGTGTTGCAGGGAGTCTTCGTAGCGGGTGCTGCGGGCGTGGTAGTACCGAGGCTCTACCGGCCCGCGATTCCGCTGCAGCACCGGTGAGTGGTCGGAGCCCGCCAGGCGTATGCCTCGACGCACAGGGCGCAGCCCTGACCAAGGCGGAGGCCGGCCAGCAGGCCGTACAGACCCACAGCCGAGGGCCTCGGACAGGCCGGGCAGGACGCCGCCAGGCACGCCCGCGATCAGGTCCCGAACGGGGCCTGTGGTTGCCGGTCGGCGAACCTCTACTTCGGTGCGGCGAGCAGGCGCACGGCCAGACCGCTGAAGATCGTGCCGCTGAAGATGTTCAGCCCGCGCGCAAACCGGCGGCTGCGGCGCAGTAGCGCGGCAAGGCGCCCCGACAGCAGCCCGACGGATGTGTCGATGGTCAGCCCGATGAGGACCATCGTCAGGCCCAGGATGAGGAACTGCACCGGGACGTGCCCCAGAGCGGGACGGACGAACTGCGGCAGGAACGCGACGTTGAACAAGATCACCTTGGGGTTCAGGACGTTCGTCAACATGCCCTGGCCGAAGGCTCGCCACCGGCTGGGAGCCGGCGATCCCGCCCGTCCTACCTCGCCGTCGAGCGGGGCCTTGTCCCGGAATGTCTTCACGGCGAGGTACAGCAGGTACGCCGCGCCGGCCCAACGCAGTGCGTAATACAACGTTGGGAACGCCAAGAACAGTGCAGACAAGCCCAGCATCGCTGCGAGCACGTGCAGAAGGGCACCGCATGCGACCCCAACCGCTGCGAGCACCCCCGTCCTCGGACCACCGCGGCCTCCCATCGCCACGATGAACATCATGTCCGGCCCCTGCGACACGCACAGCAGAAGGGCGGCGGCGAAGAACGCGGCATAAAGACTCGAGTCAACCATGACCCCTATGCTCACTCACCGGCTGAGGCAGCACACCTGATTTCGAACCGCGAGAACGTCGCTGAGCGGTCCTTCACCCGACAACCACTGTTTGCCCAGAAGGGAGCCCGGAGGATTGGCTTCAGGACATCCCCCGCGGCAGGGAGGCGCGGGGAGAGCCTGCCTCGGGCAACAGCTCAGGGGCAAGCACTGTGCCGCAACCTGCGGCGCGACCGCGACGCCTGCCGGCACTCGAGGCGCCGCAGCTTCAGTTGGTCGGCAGGACGCGGCGGTAGCGGAGCTTGGTGATCGGCATCCCGTCGCTGCACTCCCGCAGCACGGTGCCGTCATGTGTCCAGCCCTGGCCCTGGTAGAAGGCCCGGGCACGCAGGTTGTCCTCGAGGACCCACAACGACGCCGACCTGAATCCTGCCTCGGCCATGGTCGCCAGTGTCCGCGCCATCAAAGTCTTGCCGATCCCGGTTCCCCACACCTCGGGCAGTGTGTAGAGGGCGCCGATCGTCGACACGGTCCTCGGGTCGTCGTCCAGGTCCTCGGTCGGATAGAACCGGGAGTACCCGACCGTCCGGACCTCACCGTCAACTGCTGCCTCGGCCAGCAGCGTTCCAGAGGAAGGCCAGTTCCCCCCGGCCAGCTTCTCCTTCCAGGAGACGCACAGCCGCTCGGTGTCCAGCCCGGCAAGGTAGTCCGCGGGCAGCAACCCGACGAACGCAGCCCGCCACGAGGCGGCCTCGACTACCGCCAGACCTGCCACGTCCTCCGACGTAGCCGACCGCACATGCCCTGCCAAAGTACTCGAACCCCCATCAGCTTGCTGCTCGCACGCCGCACCCTAGTAGGGCCTGCCGTCCCCGCGCCAGCGATATCGGATGAGCCGGATGAGGGGCTCCTCGCGCCGCACAGCCCACCTCTGCGATGACCGTGAACAGCTGCGGCGGAAACCGGCAGCAAGACGGCGCGCCGCGTCCGTTCGCCGCTGTCCGCAGCCCTGACCGGAGCGACCACAGGCTGACGGTGCGGACTGCCACGATCCTCCCCCTCCGTCCGGCTACGGCCGGACCTCGCAGGCGGCCGGCTGCGCCTCGGCGGCAAGGGCGTGGGTCTGGTCGATCGCCTCGCGCAGCACCACCAGGTCGCCCGCGATGTCGTTGAGGACGACCCGCGGAGCGGACGCGGTGGTGGAGCCGACCGCGGGCAGCGCGTACCGCTCCAGGAACCTGCCGGTTGTCGACGTGCTGCTGCCGGGCAGCGAGGATGCGGATCCAGTCGGCGGCTTGCTGCCCCGTGACGGCGGCCCGGGTGAGGACGTCGCGCTCGGCTGCGCTCAGGCCGTCCGGCTCCTGGTTGTCGGGCTCGACGGCCGCGTCGGTGAAGTAGTCGTACAGGTCATAGACGGCGGCGGGCCGCGCAGGCCGAGATCGAGGACGTGGCCGATCTCGGGCAGCGGTCCGGGCCTGGCGCAGGTGCAGGACGGACGGTGGCCCAGTCCTTCCCGCCGTTGACCATCTTGTTCGCGGCGGCGTAGCCGCGCAGGACCGCCGGCACGGTGTTCGGGCCCTTGGCGGCAAGCTGCTTCGACGGCACCGAGAGGGCGCCGAGAACCTCGTTGGACCGCCGCCCGGGGCTGACGGCCAGGACGGTCGACACCAGGAGGTTGGCGTCCTGTGGGGCCGTCAGCTGCAGCGCGGGGTTGCAAGCCGGCGCCGGGTCATCCTCGAAGAGGTGCTCGGCCCAGCCCTTCGTGCGCTGCTTCCTTCGGTCGCTGGCGGCGCCGGTGACGAAGGCGTGCTCGGGGTGCTTGTTCGCATCGACCAGCGAGATCTACTGCGGTCAGTAGACGTTGGGCGCGTGCAGGATGACCGGGCCCAGGTGGCCGGCGCAGACGACCAGGTCTGAGTCGAGGTGCCGATGGATCACGAACCACGCCGGCTCGGGGCAGCGCTCACGGTCATCGGGGCCGCTGCGCTGCGCCTGGCAGAGCTCGGCCTGGGAGTGCGGCCGGCGGTTCGAGACAAGCATGGGCGTGTCGTATCCGCCCTGACACGTCACCCGGTGATCATACGGTTCCACCGGAAATTCGAACGCGATGGACATGCTGGAAGACCTGTTCGGCGCGGGCCGGGTGACGGGGCACCGCGCGATGACTCATACCACCCGCGCTGCTCGGTGATGTCCCCAGTCGGGTGCGCCGCCGGGCAGCCGGGATGACCCGGCCCATCCCTTGCCGTCGTCGACCGCCAAATCCCCGCCTGCGCAGAAGCGCGGCAGGCCGTGACCACCGACCTCCCCTGGACATCCCGTCGCGCCCGTTCGGCGGTGCGCCGGCGGGAGTCTGCCACGGCGCACCCGCCGCGTATCATGCCGCCCGACCGGTCAGGTCGGCGCAGCCACCAGGTCCTTCACCAGCGCCTGCAGCCCCGCCGACAGCGATGCCTTCACGATCACCAGGTCACCGGGGCGCAGCAGGTCGTCCAGCAGGCGGGCGGCTGCCTGGCGGTCGGTCACCAGGTGGGTCTGGGCGCCGCCGTCGCGGGCGCCGGCGGCGGTGTGCGCGGCGTCGCCGTCGCCGACGGCCACGACGATGTCGGTACCGAGCTCGGCGGCCAGGGCGCCGACGGTGCGGTGCTCGCCGGCTGAGCCGGCGCCGAGCTCGCGCATCTCGCCGAGCACCGCCACGGTGCGCCGGCCGGCGCGCATCGCGGCCAGTGCGCGCAGCGCGGCGGCCATCGAGTCGGGGTTGGCGTTGTAGGCGTCGTCGATGACGGTGACGCCGTCCGGGCGGTCGTGGCGCTGCATCCGGGAGCCGGTGGAGGCCACTGCGTGGCTGAGGGCGTCGGCGATCTCGGCAGGGGCCAGGCCTGCATGGTGGGCGACCGCGGCGACCGCGAGGGCGTTGGAGACGTGGTGGTCGCCGAGCAGCTGCAGCTGCACCCGGGCCTGCCCGGCTGGGGTGGTGAGCAGGAAGGCGGCGCGGCCGCCCTCGTCCAGGCTCACGTCGGTGGCGCGGATCTGCGCCGTCTCGCAGCGGCCGAAGAAAACCACCTGGGCGCTGGTGCGGGCGGCCATCGGCGCCACCAGCGCGTCGTCCGCGTTCAGCACCGCCAGCCCGTGCGCGGTCAGGGAGGCGGGCAGCTCGCCCTTCGCCTTCGCGGTGTCTTCCTTGCTGCCGAACTCGCCGGCGTGGGCTGCGCCGACGTTGAGGACGACCGCGACGTCCAGCGGGGCCATGTCGGTCAGGTAGGTCAGGTGCCCGATGCCGCGGGCGCCCATCTCCAGTACCAGGAAGCGGGCGTCTGCCGGGCAGGAGGCCACGGTGAGTGGGACGCCGATCTCGTTGTTCTGGCTCCCGGCCGTCGCGTGGGTGACCCCGGCCCGGGCCAGGACCTGGGCGAACAGGTCCTTGGTGCTGGTCTTCCCGGACGAGCCGGTCACCCCGATCCGCGTCACCCCGTGCATCCGGGCGGTCTGCCAGCGGGTCAGCTTGGCCAAGGCCGCCAGGACGTCCGAGACCAGCACCGCTGTGGCGCCGCAGGGCCGTGAACCCAGCACCCCGGCCGCGCCGGCCGCCACGGCGCCGGCCGCGTAGTCGTGGCCGTCCGCACGCTCGCCGTCGAACGCCACGAACAAGGCGCCCGGGGTGACCTTGCGCGAGTCGACGACCAGCGGACCGGTCACGATCGCGTCCGCGTCCGGCACCTGCTCGAGGCGGCCGTCGACGACCTCGGCGATCGTGCCCAGGCTCATCGGCTGCATGTGCTCCACTCCCATCCCGTCCACGGACCGTGCACCGACCGTACTCCTCCGCCGCTGCCCGGACCGGAACCCGCACCGTACCAATGCCGCGTCAGGGTTCTCTGCTGCAGCCGAGGGTGCGTGAGCTCATTCCGATGATCAACCCGGGGCCCCCGCGCGCTCGAGCTCGCCCCATATCCTGACTCACTCGTCCGGCCTCTTCCGCCCGGTCGGCCCGCGTGGGCGCCATCGGCTGATCAGAGCCCGTTGATCGTCAGGTTCTTTCGAGCCTGGTTGAACATGTCCTGTCCTTCGGCTGCCTGGTCGGCGGCGGAGGGGAAGGAGAGTTCCAGTTTGAAGCCGACGCCGTCCTTGCGAATCAGGTCCAGCTCCAGTGCGCGCTGGTCCTTCTGGTGCATGTAGTCCGAGTTGTCGTGGTAGGTCACGTCCAGCAGGGCGGCGTTCTTGCCCTGCTGCTGGGTCTCGGTCACGTTCCCGTTGGTTTTCGGATCCTGGCAGCAGTAGTGGCTCTCATACCAGACCAGGTCGGCGTTGGCGACGGACAGGGCGCTGCGGTTCTCTCCGGTCCACTTGCCGAACTTGAGGACGAAGACCTGGGTCGGGTCGGTGTAGGTGACCGAATCGTCGTTCTCGCTGCGGACGTAGCCGGCCGGCGCGGCGAGCGAGGCGTCCAGCCGGGCTTCCTGGTAGGCCTTCCAACCGGCCGGCGCCGGGAGTTTCCGGCGGCAGGCTGTAGCAGCAGGAGCTGTGCTTCTCGGACGCGGTGAACCCGCACTGGCGCAGGACGTCGTGGATCTGCTCCGGGGCGTCGGTCCGGCAGAAGGCCCGGACTACGTCGTCCGAGCGGTGGACGATCTCGACGTCGGTACCGAACACGTCGGCGAGGGTGCGCATCTTCCTGGTCCTCCTTCGTCCGGTCAGCGGGTGGGCCGGGGCCGGCCTGCGGTGGTCGGGCCCGGTGCGGGGGCCGGCGGGTCTGTGGGGGCGGTCCTGCGGGCGGTGGTGTTGGGGGAGGTGGCGAGGGCTGCTGCCTGGCGGCGGGTGTCCGGCGTTCCCGGGTTGGGCGCGGGCGCGCCCATGACGTCGTGCAGGAGTTCGCGGGTGCGCAGGACGGGCACCATGTCCGGATGGCGCGTGGGGCTGGGTTCGGCGGGGCAGGCCGGGATTCCCTCGGTGGCGGCCTCCAGGTCCTCCCGGACGGTGAGGAGCGCCTGGTGCGCGGTGGCCAGGCGCGTCCACATGTCGTAGGTCAGGTTGTAGCCGGGTGGGTCGAAGTCCACCCGCGCTCCGGCCCAGTCGGCTCCGGCCGCGACCAGCTCGGTCAGCTGCGTCAGCGGCCCGGTCAGGGCGCTGGTCGTCGATTCGAGGATCGCCGCGACCTCCGCGGGGCTGGTGTCCTCCTCCAGCCGGATGACCATGCCCGGCAGGGAGTAGGGGTCGGCGGCGGGCGGCGGGATGTAGCGGACCTGGAGCGGCCGGTCGGCGAGGGTCTGAGGGTCGCGGTGGGCCAGGCGGATGTTGTGCTGCATGGTGGCGCCGACCGCGTCTCCGATCGACGAGTAGTGCTCGGGCATCGGGGCTCCGAGGGCGGTAGTGAACGGCAGGAACGTTTCAGCGGGTGCGGCCGGCAGCGCCCACCACTGCGGCCGGCACGGGCGGAAGCCCGGTGGAGGCTGCTGCCGCGGGCGAGCCCAGCGCGTTGGCGGAGGGGGCGGTGGTGCTGCGGGCGAGGGCTGCGCGGGTGCGCAGGTCCTCGGCGGCAAGGACGTCAGCGGTGCCGGCGGTGTCGGACGTGGCGAGCTGCACCTCGTCGAGTACCCCGGCGAGTTCGGCCTGGGCGGTGACGAGCTGGTCGGACGCGGCGCCGAACCGGTCGGAGAGTTCGTACTGGTCGGGGTCGAGATCGGTGATCTGCTCGGAGGTGGTCTTCAGGGCCTCCTGGAGGCGGACGAGCATCCCGTCGTGCGGGTCGAGCAGTTCGTCGAGCACCCCGGAGAGTTCGGCGAAGTCGGCGGCGCCGCGGATCGCGTCGGTGAGGTGGAGGATCTGCCGGCCCGGGGTGTCGAGCGGCTCGACGTGGAGCTTGGGGTCGAGGTCGACGTTGTAGCGGGCGGCGCGCAGCATCTGGGCGGCGTGGGTGGCGATGGAGGCCGCTTCGGGGCGGGGAGTGGTGGTGGGCAGGCGGTGTCGGCGGCCGTGCCAGTCGTCGATCTGGTGGAACCCGGCGTGCCGGAGCAGGGTGGCGGACAGGTCGTCGCCGGTGCCGGTGGCGACGACGCTGCCGCTGGGCGCGGCGCTGATGGTGATGACGGGCATCCGGTGGTCCTTGGCGGTGGTGACCGTGTGGGTGAGGTGGCCGAGTTCGGCGGCGATGCGGGTGCACTCGGCCTGCACGTGGAAGGGGTCGCGGTAGGTGTTGTGGAGGTATCCGTCCTCGCGAACGACGGTGGCGACGACGTGCACCGACCGGTCGCCATTGCGGATCGCGGCCCACCGGCAGCCGTGAGTGTCGCCGGCGGGGGCGAGCCCGGTCGCGGCGACCAGACGCCGGGCGACGTCGGCCCACTGGGCGTCGCTCGGGTCCGGATGGCGCGGGTCGGAGCGCACCGAGCACATCCACACCGGCTGTTTGGGCGCCCGGGAGCCGATCCGCAGGGCCGGGGCGTCGAGCGCGCCGCCGCCGAGGACCTCCTGCGGGTCGCCGAACAGCGGCAGCTGCTTGTCGGCGCCGCGGTAGTCGGCGCCGATCAGCCGGGGGCGCCGGCGGCCACGTGGGTCGTCCAGGCCGTAGAGGGCGGGGATCAGCGCGGCCGTGGTGGTGGCGCGCTGCAGGTGAGCGATCACGAGCGTCTCCTTCTCTGACGGCGGACGGTGGGGCCCGGCGGGCGGGCTGACGGGGACAGGATCCGTAGACCCGCCGGTTTGGCCCGGCCGGAGATCGGTGGTAGCCGGTCGTCGGCCGGGCCCAGGCGGAGCGCTGTGGGGGTGTCAGCGTCGCGCGGTGAGCCGGTGGTCACGGGTGAAGTCCTCGCAGGCCCACCGGGCGAGGCGCTGGTCGTTGTGCAGCCGGGCCCAGCGGCCGTCCTTGCGGATGACGGTGGCGACGAGGTCGAGCCGGTCGCCGGTGTTGCGCAGGGCCACCCACCGGCAGGCGTCGGGGTCGCCGTCCGGCTCGATGCCGGTGGCGTCGAGCACCTGCCGCGTCAGCTCGAACCACTGGTCGTCGCTGAGCGCGCCGGTGCTGCGTATCGAGCAGTGCCAGGTCAGACGCCGGGAGGGGGTGTGGCCGGTACGGGGCTTGCGCAGCGCCACCGGCTCGTCCAGCAGCGCGGCCAGGTCCGGCAGGACGATGTCCTCCTCGGCGGGCGGGCCGGGCGACCATGACGCCAGCAGGTAGGACTCGAAGCCGGGATCGTCGTCGTACAGCGCGGCGAGCAGGTCGGGGGTGCTCTCGGTGCGCTTGACGGTGCAGTGCAGAGGGGAGGCGGCCATGGAGGTGTGTTCCGAATCAGATTGCGGTGAAGGTGAGTTGGAGACGATGACGCGCGCCGGGTCGGGACGCCGGCGGGTCAGACGAAGGGGTTCTCGGTCGGCCGGTCGGCGTCGACGGCCGCCTCCAGCAGCTCGGGCAGGTCGCCCGGCTCGCACGCGCGCTGGTCGATCCACCAGCCGGCGCGGGTGATCGTGCGGGCCTGGTCCTCGATCCGCTCCCACTGCGGCTCCGGCATGCCCGTGTCGAGGACGAGGGCGGTGTAGGCGGCGGCGAGGACCTGGTGGCGGCAGCGGACCCCCAGGCGACGCCCTTGGCGGTGCCTTCCAACGGCGGCATCCGGAACTGCTCGGACCAGGCGTCGGATTCGGCCTGTTCGGCGGCGCGCTTGGCTTCCAACCACTGCGCCTTGCCCGCTTCGTCCCCGCTCTGGGCGGCGCGCCAGCAGTCGGTGCACTCCTGCTTGGCCAGCCACTCGGCGGAGCCGGCCCGGCGGTCGGCCGGACGGTCACCGAGGTCCCTTGCCGATTCGTGCCCGCACTGGTGGGCGATCTGCCAGACCTTCTTCACAGCCATCTGAATTCTGTTCCTTGGTGATCGGGGGAGTGGTCATCAGGCACGCGCACCGGCCCGGTGGCCGCTGACGGCGTGCTCCTGGGTGGCGGCCGGACAGCGGGGTGAGGTTGGTCAGCGGGTGCGGGCGAAGGCGATGCGCGGGTCTACCGCCGTGGGCGGACGGCTGTCGCCGGGCACAGCGGTCGTGACGGTGGGAACGGCCGGGCGGGCTGGGCCCTTGAGCGCGGCGTCGTCGACGCGGAACTTGTGGGTGGTGAACGCCTGACGGACCGCCCCGCGGTGGGCGGCGACGTCCTCGGCGAGTTGGGGCTGCATGGCGACCTGGAAGTTGCCGCGCCGCAGGCCCGCGACGGTGTGGGCCACCACGTCGAGGGACTCCTCCCGGGTGCCGGCCGGGGGGAGGTAGACGTCCAGGTCCCGGCGGTAGCGCCAGCCGTCGGTGTCCAGGAAGATGCCCGGGTTGAAGGGCAGGTCGTCGTTGACAGCGGCGACGACGCCCAGGCTCGGGTGCTCGGCGATGGCGACGTCCGGACCGGCGTCCTGCGCGGGTGCACGCTGTGGCCGGGGAGCCTCCGGAGTGGCGTTGGCCTGAGGGGCGTTGGCCCGGTGCTTGCCGTTGGCGTTCTCGGGAGTTAGGGAGATGTCGGTGTCGACGCGGTAGCCGGCGCCGGTGAGGAGCTTGGCGGCCCAGACGGCGCGCTCGGGGGCCTCGCGGTGCTGCTCAGTGAGCGTGTACAGGCGAGGGTTGCCGGACAGGCGCTGGAAGTCGAGGCGTTCCAGCATCCACTGGGCGGCCGGGTTGTGGGTGGGCAGGGAAGCGACGATGCCGTGGTTCGGGTGCTGGCCGACGGCGACGTCGGGCAGCTGCGAGGGTTCGGCGGCAGGCACGGTGGGGTTCCGCTTCGCTGGTTCGGACGGTGGACCGGTGGGCGGGGCGAGGTCTGTTGCGGCGGGGCACAGCGGTCCTCCTTCCTGGACAACGGGGGTCAGCGGCGCGGCCCGGAAGCGCGCGCGGCGACCGGTGTGGCGAGGGCGGCCTCGACCGGGTGGCCGGTGAGAGTGCGCACGGTGGTCGGTCGGGGAAGTGGCGAGCGCGGCGAGCACCCGGGCGTCGGGGCCGGCCGTGGCCTGGGCAGCGGGCCGGGCGCGGCCGGCATGGGCGGTGTGCCGGTCGGCGAGGTCGCCGCGCATCGCCCGGATCTCCCGCACGTAGCCGTCCGCCATGTCCGCGATGTAGCGCAGGCGCGCGGCGTAGTGCGGATCGGAGGCGCCGCCCAGGCCCTCCCACCAGGCGGCGCTCTCGTGCAGGACCGCAACGGCCTGGTCGAGGACGCCGTCCCCGGGCGCGGTCAGCTCGCTCAGAGCGTCGGCCACCCGCCGGGTGTGCCCGGCCCCGGCGATGGCCTCGCCGACCTGGGCCAGCGACCGGGACGGGGGCAGCGTCGGCGGGAGGCGGTGGTCGATCAGGTCCGCCGGGCAGGTGAACCGGTAGCCGGAGGCGCGCAGGTAGTCGACGGCCCGCGTCACGGTGGCTTTGCGCTCGCCGGGATCGACCATGGCGGCGGGAAGCCGGTGATGGGTCTCGTGCACGCGTACGACGGGGATGAACCCGGCCCGGTGGAGAGCGGACTCCGCTCCCCGCGCGAACCGCCTGGACCTGTTGGCGGGACGGCACGCCGAGGCCGTCGAGGTGCTCGTCGACGGCGGCCAGCAGCGCGGGCACGCTGCCCCCGTTGCGGGCGTCGGTTCCCTGTGGCCTGCTGTCGTAGATGACTTCGAATAGCTCGGGGTTGTCCGGGTTGTCCCGGGTCACGAGCCACGCCTGCGGGAAGCTGGGGATCTCGTGGCTCCCGTATGCGTGTTCCGGCAGGGGCGAGATCGTCAGGCAGGTCCCGTCGTTCAGCTGGGCGACGACGATGTAGTCGTCCGCCCCGAAGTCGACCCCGGTCTCAAGGCCCCGCTGCGCAAGGCGGCGGGTGAGGTGGGCATAGCGTCGGCCCGGACCTGTGGTGGCACGGTCGGTCAGGGTGCCCGGGCCGTGGACGTGGGCGGTGACACCGAAACCGTTGTCTGCGAACAGGACGGTCAGCTGGTCGGGTTGCATGGGGGTGCTCCTGCGGGGTGTGCGCCCGGTGGCGTGGTGGGCAGGCGCTGATGATGCCGGGGAGAGGGAACTTGGACCGGCCGCGAAACGGTGATAGACCGCGTGCGGCGCGGTGCGCCCGGTGCCGACGCGGCGGGCACCGGCACCGCAGCACTGGCGCGGTGGAACTGGCCCGTGCGGGCGAGCGCGGCCTTGACCTGCTGCTCGCGGTCCGGCACGAGCAGACCGATCCTCGGCGCGTTCTCGCGTCGCCTCGGCCTCGGGGCGGTCGCCGGTGAGGGCGGCTGTGGCCGTGCGCCAGCCGTCCCGGACCTCTCGGAGCCGGTCGAGCGCGGCCTCGGTGACGTGGAGCCGCCGCAGGTCGGAGCCGATGGCGGGGTCGAGGTGGTCCTCGATCGTCGCTGCGGCTCGGATCCCGGCCACCAGGCGCGGCCCCTGGTGGATGAGCGTCTCGGTGTACGGCCAGGCGGCGCGGTTACGGTCCTCCGCGGAGTCGAAGGAGCCGATCTCGCCGTGGCCCCAGGGGTCGCCGGGGGCCGGGATGTAGGCGGTGGCGAGGCGGCGCAGGGCCGAGACGGCGTGGGTGGTGGAGCTGGTGCGGGCCTGCCAGGCCGCCTGTCGGCAGTCCGGCCCCAGAGCGGTGACCTCGGCGGCCACCATGGCCGGCGCGGCATCGGCGGGGAGGGCGACGGGCGCGGGCAGGTGCACCGCCCTGGGGTCGTAGTCGGGCAGGTCGTCAGGCTTCGCGGCGCCGAGGAGGACCGGGGCGTCCTTGCCGGTCCGCACGGCGAGGAGCCGTTCGCCGTCCGGGCCGGTGAGGGTGAGGGCGGTGTGCGGGGCGGAGGCGGTGGTCCACGGCAGCCGCCCCCAGCCCCATGTCTGCCCTCCCAGTTCGGCGAGGTCCCTGCCGGGGCCGAGCGGGTTGGCCTGGACGGTCCAGCCGGGCAGGTGCTCGGCCAGCTCGGCGGCGAACCGTGGCAGGGGCCTGGGGCGCGCGGCTGGTCGGGCAGGGCTCGGCCGTTCTCGTCGAAGTACACCCGCACGTACGTCTTGTCGCTGGTGTCCCGAGTGCCGAAGGCGCCGCCGGGGCGGAACAGCGCGTGGGCGGATTCCCACCGTCCGTCGCTGCCGCAGGCGCTGGAGCTGAGTACGAGGTGCCAGTCGGAATCGGTGTATGGGCGGCGCTCGCGCTGGGCGACGACCAGCTGCTCGAACGCCGCAAAGTCGGCCGTTGTGAGGCTTGCGCGGTCGAGGTAGGGTTCAACGTCGTTGTCAGGCACGTGAGTTCAGGATTCTCGAAAGGCTGGGTGGTCAGGCGGCCATACGGAAGTCGGTGTCGTACAGCTGCTTCTCCCTGGTGTGGAGGAGGTGCTGGACGATGAAGGAGAGCGAGGCGACCTTCCACAGGCCCCGGCCGCGGGTGAGGGCGGCGATGGCCTGGGCCTCGACGCCGGTGAGGCCGAGCAGGGCCATGGCGGCGGGAATCTGGTCGGGTTCCTGGCGGTAGATGATCCGCGTGCTGCAGTCGGCCAGGAGGCCCTCGGCGAGAACCCGCCCGCGCGATCCGGCGTCGCCGGCGGAGAGCAGGTCGGAAAGCCGGTGCAGGATCAGCAGGTTGGCGATGCCCAGGCCGCGGCTGAGTTTCCACTGCTGCTGCATCCGCTCCAGCAGGCCGACGTGCCGCATGATCCGCCACGCCTCGTCGTAGATGACCCATCGCCTGCCGCCCGCGGGGTCGGCGAGGGCCGCCTCCATCCAGGCGCTCGCGCAGGTCATGGCGAGGACGAGGGCGGTGTCGTCGCCGCTGCTGCCCAGGCGCGACAGGTCGATGGAGAGCATCGGCGCGTTCGCGTCGAACACGACAGTGGATGGCGCGTCGAACATCCCGCTGAGATCACCGTGGACCAGGCGGCGCAGGGCGTGGGCGAGGTCGTCGGCGGCGTGGCCGAGACTGCCGGCATGGCCGCCGAGGGCGGCGTCGAGGCGCTCGGGGCGGCCGAGGACGTGGGCGATGTCGCCTAGCAGCGGCACGGTGCCGGCAGCGTCGGCGTCGGCGACGACCAGGTCGAGCGCGACGTCGAGGCCGGTGTGCTCCATCGGCAGCAGGTCGCGCTTGAGCACGGTGGCCGCGAGGCTGGCCAGCAGCAGGAGCCGGCGCTTGCGGACCTCGCTGCTCCAGTCCTCCTCGCTCACTCCATCCGGGCGCTGCGGGGCGTCCAGCGGGTTCAGCCTGCCCGGGAGACCGGGGCCCAGCGCGATGGTCTGGCCGCCGAGCGCCTCGGCCAGCCCCGACCACTCACCCTTCGGATCGCTCGGCACATAGATTTTGTAGCCGTGGGCGATGGCACGGGTGGCAATCGACTTGGCCAGGGCGCTCTTGCCCATGCCGATAACGCCGCACAGGATCGCGTTCGGGTTCGTGAACCCCTCTATTCGGCCACTGTTGTAGAGCGTGAAGGGGTCGTAGCAGAAGCTGCCCTCGGCGTGGAGGTCGCGGCCGATGAAGATCCCCTCCGCGCCGAGGCCGGCCTCCGCGAGGAAGGGGTAGGCCCCGCCCGCGACGGCTGTGGTCAGGCGGTGCTTGGGCAGGCGCAGCTTGCCGCCGCGAGCGGAGGCAGGGCCCGGCCGACCGGCCACGGGGTAGACGGGCTGGAGGTCCGCGTCGGGACCGCTGTTCCGGGGGCGCTCGGCGGCGGGTTGCGCGTGGCGGGCCTTGGTGCGGGCCTGGGCGAACTCGGCTCGGGCGGCACGCTGTTGGGCGCGGGTGCTCTTGCTCGGGACGAACAGGGGGCTGGCGGTGGCGCGATTCCTGGGCATGATCACGGATTCCGGGGTGCAGGGTCAGCGGCGGACGAGGCCGGTGAACGGGGTGTGCAGGTCGGCGGGGGTGGTGCGGCGGCGCACGAGCTGCGCGGTCTCCTGGTGGCGGCGGCAGACGGTCAGCGCCGGCGCGCCTTCGGGCAGGCGGGCGCGGCAGGCTTCGGGGCCGGGGACCTCGCCGCTGTCGGGCCGGGGCGAGGCGTGGTAGGCGGCGTGGAGGTGGGTGGCGGCTTGCCACAGGCGGGTGCGCGCGGCCTTGAGGTGGTCGCCTTCGGTCGGCAGTAGCGGCGCGGTGCGCTGGGTGTGGGCGTCGAGGAGGCCATGCAGTGCGACCAGGTGCTCGTGGAGCGAGTCGAGTTCGGCGCGGGAGGCGACCAATGGGCCGGTGGGGATGTTGAGCGCACGGTGGAAGTCGATTGCGGCGGTCGCATACGGGACGAAGTCCTGCGCGACGGGAGTGGGGGCCGGCATCAGGGGTGCTCTTTCGGAAGGCGGGAGGGCCGGCATCAGGCGGCGAGGGCGAACGGCAGCGCGGAGGCGGTGAACGCCTCGGCCTGCTGCCAGGTGAGCGGGCGCAGGTCGAGCTGGGCGCCGACGGCGGCGGTCTCCACCACGGCGCAGGCGGAGCGCAGTTCGTCCTCGGTGTCCGCGCTGACGGTCAGCAGGCCGGTGAGGGCGACGTCGGCGTGGCCGGCGATCAGCTGCCGCTCGCGGTCCTGAATGTCCTGGTACTCCACGGAGTCGGCCTCGCTGGAGACCTGGCCCTTGCGGGCGCGCTCGGCCGAGTCGGCGATCACGCTGGCCTTCTTGCGGCGCACGTCGCGCAGCGCCGAGTCGAGGTCCTGGGGCTCGTAGGCCAGGGAGACGGTGCGGCGCACGCCGGAGGCGAACATGACCTGGTGCAGGAAGCCCGGGTTGACCTGTGTCCTGGGCCAGTTCTCCACCCAGTACGTGGAGTGGTGGGCGGAGTCGGTGGAGATGTGGTCGGCCTTCTCCACCACGACCACCGGACCGGCGCCGCCCGGGTCGGCGGACGGACGCCCGTCCTTCGACCAGCGGTCCAGCGCCGCACGGGACTTCGGGTCGTAGGCGGTGCGGGCGACGGCGGCGACCTCGCCCGCGGACAGCCAGCCGGCCGGGGTGAGACCGGCGGTGCGCGCGGACTGCTCGAACGCGGAGGTGAGCTGGGCCAGGACCGCGAAGGCGCCGGTCAGGCCGCCTCCAGCCTGGCTGATCAGCCGCCGCGCGCCCTTGAAGTCCAGAGCGATGGCGACGTAGCACTCGTGCGGGGCGGCGGCCGGACCGGCGCCGCGGATCAGCTCCCCGTACAGCTCACCGGCCAGCGGCGCGTCGGGGCGGCCGTGCTCCTCCCAGTACCGGCGAAGCGCGTCACCGGTGTCCGGGACGGTGCGCTCGATGACCTGGATGCGGGCGACCTGGCCTGTGCGGGCGAGCGCCGCCAGGGAACGTCCCCACCCGCTGACGTTGGCGTTCTGGGTGCCGGGGTCCAGGAGGGCGTAGGCGCGGGAGGAGACCTTGACGATCGCGGTGAGGGTGCCGGCGTGGGGGTCGTGGACGGCGCCGTAGCGGCCATCGGGGGCGGTGACCACGCGCAGGCTGGCTGCGCTGCCGGGCAGGTGGAGCAGGCCCTCGCGCACCGGGCGGGAGGAGGGGCGGGCGAGCCAGATGAGCTGGCCGCGCAGGCGCCGAAGGCCATAGCGGGCGGCGACGGGCGCCCAGTCGGCGAGGGTGCGGCCCCGGTAGCGGATGAACACCAGGGCGGCGACTCCCGCCCACAGGGGTATGAGCTGCAGGGCGCCGGTGACGCCCCGGGTGATGAGCACGGCGAGCAGCAGCAGGCCGGTGGCGGCGCAGGTGGTCAGCTGCGGGGCGCTCAGGCCGAGCAGCACGCCTCGGCGGCTGCGGTGGGGGAACTTGACGGACGCGGGGGCGTCGGGTGTCGAGGAGGACATCGGTGTTCCAGACAGGGTGAGCGTGCGGGCGGCGGGCGGGGGCGCGGCACTCTTCTGGACGTCATCGCGGATGCTCCCTTCGCTCGTGGTCGGGGCCCTGGGGCGGGCGGCGGGCTGCCGCTCGCCCCAGGGCATGGGGGATGCCGGTCAGGAACCGGGCTGGGTGGGACCGGGGTAGACGAACCGGGACGGTTCCGGAGCTGGTGCTCCGCCCGGGGCCGGTCCCGCAGCCGCCGGTGCCGGGATGCCGGGGCCCGCGGGGGCCGGGCCGGGCGCCGAGGGTGCGGGCGCGGCCGGGGTCGTCGACACGCCCGGCACGGACGGTGCGGAGGGCTGGGCCTCGACGCCGTCCTGGCCGCCGCCGGATGCCGACTGGTCACCGCCGCCGCCAGGGGACGCCCGGGTGACCAGGGCCGGGATGCCGGGCCGGGTGACCAGGGCACGTCCACGGTCACCGCCGGCGTTCCCGTCCTCGCCGAAGCGGAACTTCGTCGGCTGCTGCGCGGGGCCGGCGTCGATCCCCTCCTTGCTGATCCGGCCGGTCGGGTCGATGCCGGAGGCGGCACCGCCACCGCCACCGCCCATGCCCGGGACCTGGGCCGGGCCCTGCGGCGCCGGGACGCCGGTGCCCATCTGCATGGCCAGGGAACCGGCGGTCTTCGCCGCCCCGGCCGCGACCGCTATGCCGGCCATGCCGGTGCGGTGCGTGTCGTCGTGGCCGCTGCCGTCCGTCGCCCAGTGGACGAACTTGTAGACGGCGTACGGGCACAGCAGCACCATGACCATGATCACGACACCGGCCATGGCGTCGGACAGGGCGGCCAGGCCGTCCTTGGCGTCCGTCTTGCCGAGGGCGGAGACGCCGACGAGGAAGACCACCGTCATCAGCAGCTTGGAGACGATCAGGGTGGCGGTGGCTTCGATCCAGCCGCGACGCCATCGCTGGGCGACCTCCCAGCCGCCGCCGGCCCCGGCGAAAGTGGCGAGCACCACGAGGATCAGCACGCCGACCTTGCGGGCGACCATCACGCACCAGTAGAGGAACGCGCCGATCGCGCTGCCGACCGCGACCAGGGCGGGGATCGCCCAGCCGAGGGCGAACATGGGGCCGAACTGGCTGATCTTGATCATGCGCCTGACCGCGTCGGCGACGCTGGTGTGCGCGGCTTGGAACAGCCCGGCCGACAACGCGTCGACCACGGTCACGGCCACTGCCGTGAAGCTGATCGCGCCGAAGGCGAACAGGACACCGGTCATCGTGCCCCAGCCGGCCTTGGCCAGCGCCCGCTCGTCCCGCCGCCAGGCGGCAAGCACCAGCTGGGCGCAGAACGTGCCCACGGTCAGGATCAGCCCGATCGGCAGGATCAACTGGTAGTTGTCCCGGAACCACGGCGCCGACAGGTCGATGGCCGTGGTCTCGTCGACCGCCTTCGCGCACAGGTCGACGGCGCTGGCCGCCAGCTCGCCCATGCTCTTGGCGATCCACGCGCCGATGCCATCGGTGATCGACTTGCCCGGGTCGCTGACGAAGTTGATGCCGTCGACCACGTTGCAGACCTGGGCGACCATGGGGAGGTTGCAGATATCCACGAGCAACTCCCCAGGTCAGGGTGCCACGGCCGGCAGCACACCGGCCAGGGCACACGGGCGGTCAGGACGACACTGCACGGCGAGGGTGGCCGAACGGTCCTCGGCACCACCGGCCGGGGAGCCGTTCCAGGCGATCGACTGCTTCCCGGAGACGGTCACGGCGTAGACGTACGCCTGCGTGATCGCCCCCGGATCGGCCTGCAGCGCCTTGGTGAACCTGTCCGGGAAGTGCGCCTCGTCCGCGGTCGCGGTGGCGAACTGCCCGGAGTCGGCCATCCGACCCCACAGCACCGGGGAGGGCGCCAGACGGTCGATCGAGTCGGCGTCGACATACTGCCCCTCGCTGGTCAGCCACCGGTGGAGGGAGGCCACCAGCTCAGGCTGTGAGGACGAGCGGGTGTCGTAGGACCACAGCGCCACCGCCGCCGCCTTCGCGAACGCGATCGGATCGTGCGTCGAGGGCGGACCCGCCAGCGCCTTCGGATGTCCGCCCGGCGTTGCCGAGGCCACCGGGCCGGGGGCTGCGGGCGAACTCGCATTCGTGGAAGCCGGGTTGGCGGCGTCACGGCCGTCCCGGGTGAGGTAGGCGAGAAGGCCGGCGCAGGTGATGAGCAGCATCAGGACGATCGAGCCCAGCAGCGCCCGGCGGCGCACCACCGCGCCGCCGAAGTCCCCAGAACGGGCCGGGGGGTTGAGGGAACGTTTCTGCATCACTTGATCTGGCCGCCGAGTCCGGAGAAGAAGCTGACGACCCCGTTTGCGGCGCCCAGTAGCAGGGCGGCGCCCGCGCTGACGAGGACGCCCTTCTTGCCGTTGGCCTCGGCCTGGTGGCCGCCGGAGTGGTGACCCCAGGCCCACACCCCGGCGCTGACCGCGAGGGCTCCGACGACCGCGACGATCCCGAAGAGATTCAGGCTGCCCATCACCTGCTTGAGGACCGAGAGGCCGGGCAGACCACCCTCGGCGGGGGCGATGCCGGGGTCGTAGGCGAGCTGTACGACTGCGTCCGCGAGATACAAGGGAAGCTCCAGAGCAATTCAGGGCGCGCGAAGGCAGCCCGAAGAAAGGGGGAGAAGGGAGAGGGGAGGCGAGGGCGCGGGTCAGACGACCCGGCGGACCGCGAGGATCTCCGGCCGCCACGAGGCCAGGGTCGAGATCTTGACCACGTCACCGGTCTTCGGCGCGTGCACGATCAGCCCGCTGCCGATGAACATCCCGACGTGCTCCGGCACGGCGGCGGTGCCCCGGGTGAACAGCAGGTCGCCCGGCTTGAGCGAGTCCGCCGAGGCGGCGCTGCCCTGCTTGACCTGGTCGTACGTGGTCCGCTCCAGCGAGACGCCGGCCGAGCGGTAAGCCATCTGCATCAGCGAGGAGCAGTCACACCTGCCCATCGGGTCCGCACCGTGCGAATTCGCGCAGGTGCCGCCCCACTGGTAGGCGGTGCCCAACTGGCCGAGCGCCCACCGGATCGCGGTCTGCACCGGCTGTGGTGCGTCGGCCGGGATCGTGTACCCGTTGGGCAGCGAGCCCGCGGGGATCGTGCCGAAGTCGCTGCCGTCACCGCCCGCCGTGGGCGTCCTGCAGCCGCCACCTGCGGTCGGGCTGGCGCTCGCGCGCGCCGTTGGCGTCGGTGACGGCGTCGGGTTCGCTGTAGGCGAGGTACCGGCGGCGGGGGCGAGCAGCGGCGCGAGGGCCTTCTGGAGCGCTTCCGCCAAGGGCTGCCACTTGGCGTAGGCGTCGGGGAAGCCGGAGCGCTGTACCGCCTGAGCGGCCTGGGTGACGGTCATCGACTCCCAGCCGTTGACCTTCTGCAGCGCCTCGTAGAAGCGCGTCGAGGCGTACACCGGCTGCATGATCTGCTCCGGCGTGCCCCATCCCTGGCTCGGCCGCTGCTGGAACAGGCCCAGCGAGTCCCGGTCGCCGCCGTTGACGTTGCGAAGTTCGCTCTCCTGCAAGGCCGTTGCCAGGGCGACGACCTGCCCGCGCACCGGGATGTGCATGGCGACACCGGTGGCCTGGATCGTCTTCGCGTTGGGGATCTGCTCGAACGGCTTGCTCAGCCCGGCCACGGCCGGAGCCGACAGCGGGCTGGAGCCCTTGAGGATCGCCTCGACCTGCGCCGCCACCGCCGAGGAATCCACACCCTGTGAATTTCCGCCGGGAGGGCAGGAGCTGGACGCGGCGGCCGAGGCGTTGCCCGCGCCGACGATTGCGACGGGCAGGGCCAGAACCAGCGGACCGCAGGCGACGACGCCGACGAGCGCGCCGACCGTCTTCTTCACGACGGCTCCCGGTCACCGGGCAGCGGCTGGACGGGCAGCGGAGGCGGATGAGGGCACGGGTGTGCCAGGGCATGCTGCATCGCAGCGACTCCTTGCGGGTTCGTAGGAGTGCGCGGTGCCGGCCTCTCGTGCGAAGAAGTCGCCGGCACCGCGCCGGTGGTGAAACTGCCCTCGTTCAGGGCGGGCTCGGGTCAGGGGAGTTGGTAGCTCCCGGACGCCGGTCTCGGGTCACGCGCGGCAGCCAGCCGCGCTCGTAATCTCAGCCGGAACACGACGGCGCTCCTCGGGACTCAGGGGAAAGGGGGATGCCGGTTCGCACGTGGTTCCGCCTGCACGGGGCAGCACGGATCAACACGCCCCGGACCAGGCCAGTTTGGCCTGCTGCCCGGTTGGCATGGCGAGACAGTAGACGCGAAAGTCGGCCGCACCAAACGACCCCCGGCCGGGCCCGGCTCCCTCGTCGCCGCTCATTAGGTACGGCCGTCGATCGCGGCTACCTTGCCCGACATCCCCGCTCCCGGCGGCTGCCGCCGGGCGCCGCCCGGAGCGGGCCCAACCACGCCCCGAAGGAAAACCCGTGACCTACACGCTGCACCGAGGCGACGCCCTCACCATGCTGAAGGCCCTCCCTGACGAGTCCGTCAACGCGGTCATCACCGACCCGCCGTACAACAGCGGCGGGCGTACCAGCTCCGAGCGCACCAGCCGCGACGCCCGCGCCAAGTACGTCACCAGCGGCAGCAACCACGACCTGAAGACCTTCCCCGGCGAGAACCGCGACCAGCGCTCCTACCGGGCCTGGCTCACCGAACTGCTCACCGAGGCGTACCGGGCAAGCACCGAGCACGCGGTCGCCATGGTGTTCTCCGACTGGAGGCAGGAACCGACGACGAGCGACGCACTGCAGATGGCGGGCTGGACGTGGCAGGGCACCATCCCCTGGATCGAGCCCGCCAGCCGTCCGCGCAAGGGCGGCTTCAAGCAGTCCGCGGAGTTCATCACCTGGGGCGTCAAGGGCACCCTCGACAACAGCCGCAACCTCTACCTGCCCGGCCACTTCATCGCCAGCCAGCCCCGCAAGGACCGCGTCCACATCACCCAGAAGCCGCTGGAGATCATGCAGCAGCTCGTCCGGATCTGCCCCGAGAACGGCGTCGTCCTCGACCCCTTCACCGGCAGCGGCTCTACCGGCGTCGCCGCCCTACGCGAAGGCCGGCGCTTCGTCGGTGCCGAGCTCAGCCCGCACTACGCCGACGTCGCCGAACAGCGGCTGCGCGCCGAGCTGACCCAGGACGACCTCGTCCTCGCAGGCCCGGAGGCGTGAGCGTGAGAACCGTCACCTGGCCAAGGGGCCGCAGACGCGAAAGGGTGGCTGGAGCACCAGCTCCAGCCACCCTTCCCTACCCCGTCAGGACTCCTCGACTGCCCGCCGGATCAGCGGCACCGCCTTCTCCACGTCCGCCGACGAGGCGATCCGTACCTCCAGATCACCCGTCCCCAGGTGCCCGATGCCGCGCACGTCGCGGGTGAAGCCCTCCTCCAGCTCCACCGCGTCCGGGTCCAGCCGCAGGTACACCAGCAGCGCCCGGTGCGACGCGGACGGCCGGAAGACCACCGACGCCACGTTCAGCAGCCGCTTGTAGGCGATGTAGTGCTTGAGCACCACCACCTCCAGCTCGCCCGCCGCGGTCAGCGCATCGTCCAGCTCGCCGTACAGCTCCCGCAGGCGCTCCGGCACCTCCACCTGCGAGGACCCCGCCGGAACGGCGACCACCTCCGGCTCGTCACCCGCCTTGCCGGCCGCACTGGCCGGCACCGACGCGGCACGCGAGGCGGAGAAGCCCGGAACGGTCTCGACCAGCTGCAGCGTCAGCAGGTCCGGCCCGAAGGCTCGGTAGCGCACCAGGTCGACGCGGTGATCCCGCTGGTAGAGCGACGCCGCCGCCCGGTCATGGCGCGAGAAGTCGCCCGCGATGCAGATTACCCGAGGCCGCTGCCACTGGACCGACTCCGCCACCTCGGCGCCCAGCCGTCTGCGTACCAGCGCCTCGAACTCGTGCCGGCGTGCCAGCAGCCAGACCAGGTAGGACCCAGCCTGGGTGATCACCCCGGCATCGCGCCCGCGCTTGAACTCGATGACCACCGGCACGCCGTCCTCGTCCAGCCCCAGCGTGTCGATCCGCCCCTGGTGCCACGGACCCGTCGAATACTCCGACGCCAGGAACCGCACCCCCAGCATCGCCTCCAGCGCCCCCTCGACCCGCCCCTGTAGCTCCCGCTCTCGCTCCACCGTCGAACCCCGCAGCTCGACATCCCGGCCATCGGCCCCCCGCCGGAACACTTTCAGATCTGCCACACACGCCCCCTTTTGCACGACCGTACCCAGAGACAAATCGAGGAATGGGATGGATCTATTCCGGTTCGGATGTGGCTGCTTGATCGTGGTCGGTACGGCGGGGGCGGCCGCGCCGACCAGGCAGAGCCGCTCACGAGCGGGGGATGTCTGCCGAGCTGGCGGAGAAGCCCGGATTCGAAGGGGCAGCCGGAGGGCCCGGGGGCGCCGCTCGTTCACAGGCGTTGACCGTATGGAAGTCCCGAGCGCGGTTCCGCTGCTTTGGCGGACACGGCAACCAACGCTGGATCCGTACTTTGGCCTGGGCGGTGGTGATCTGGGTGGGGAGAGCCAGCCTGCCCGCCGGCGTTGGCCGCTCAAGTCCGAGAGAAAGCCGCTCCCACGGCACGTGGTGGTAGAGGTCCGCCGTCAGCCGGATATCGACGGCTCACCCGCGGCATGGCACAGGCAAGCCATGGTTCCACCGACGAGTAGAGGCTGGCGCGCGCCGCCAGCCCTGCTCGGCCGGCCGACCGCTGGGACACCGGTGCCTGCGCCGCCCGGTGGTGGGCATAGCGACCGAGTGGGCGCCATTGTGCCACCCACCCGGGTCGGGTTCAGGGCCGGTCGCTTCCCGGCGCCCCCGTTGGGACCGACGGCCTCGCCGCGTTCGCCGCTCGACCGATCATCCGCGTGCCCGCACCGCGTCGTCGAGCAGACGCACCACCGCCGCGTCACAAAGCGTGTAACGGACTATCCGACCCTCGCGGGTCGCGCGGACGACGCCCGAGGCGCGCAACAGGCGCAAGACCTGGGAGACAGCCGGCGGATTCATGCCGCACGCGAGCGCCAGGTCGGAGACCGGGATCGCGTCCGCCGCGCGCACGGCAACCAGCACGGCCAGCCGACCGGGGTCTGCGAGAAGCGCGAACTTCACGGCCGCTTGCCGCAGTTGCTCCCGGTCCGCCACTGCTGCGGCAGCCGCCTCGACGGCGCCGGCGTCAATCGCCCCCGGCACGTGCAGCCTCCTTCACCCGCCATGCCCTCGTCATCACTTTGCGTTATTGCAACATATGCGCAGCTGCGCAGGCTTGTCGAGAGGGCAGTCGCGCCCCTACGGTGTTCCCCGCCGTGGTGCACGGGAAGTCCGGTGACAGCCCCTCAGGGGCTCAATCCGGCGCGGCCCTCGCCACTGTGATCGGGAAGTCCCCCGACGTGCCCGCACCGTCGCGGGCAGTCACCGGCGCCGCAGGGCGGGCGGGAAGACGAGCCGGGGGTGCGCTCCGCCCTGCCCGGACGCGGGCAGGGCGGTCCACCCGGAGCCAGGAGACCGGCCACGGCGCGCACGACCCCCGAGTCCCCCGGGGGCGCCCCCATCGAGGAGCTGGAGAGGCCTGCCGTCATGACCCTCACCGACGAAACCCCGTCATCCGCCTTGCCGTTGCCGCCGCGCTGGCAGCGGCAGGACACCGTCCGCACCGCCGCGCTCATGGCCGTCATCGTCGCCATGCACGTGGTCGCCTTCGGCATGCTGTTCCTGCTGATCGCCCCGAACCACTACACCATCGGCACGCAGACGTTCGGCGTCGGTCTCGGCGTCACCGCTTACACGCTCGGCATGCGGCACGCTTTCGACGCCGACCACATCGCCGCCATCGACAACACCACCCGCAAGCTGATGGCGGACGGCCAGCGGCCGGTCTCGGTCGGCTTCTGGTTCGCGCTCGGCCACTCCAGCATCGTCATGGCGATGGCCGCCCTGGTCGCCGGCGGCGCCCAGATCGCCGGCACCCTGGTCGACGACGAGTCCACCACGCACCAGTGGCTCGGGGTCATCGGTACCAGCGTCTCCGGCACCTTCCTCTACCTCATCGCGGCGCTCAACCTGGTCGCCCTGTCCGGCATCTACAAGGTCTACAAGGACATGCGCGCTGGCCAGTTCGACGAGAAGCGGCTGGAGAAGCACCTCGACGAGCGCGGATTCATGAACCGCATCCTCGGCCGCCTCACCAAGTCCATCCGCCGCCCCGGCCAGATGTACCCGGTCGGCGTGCTGTTCGGCCTCGGCTTCGACACCGCCACCGAGGTCGCCCTGATGGTCATGGCCGGCTCCGGCGCCGCCTCCGGCCTGCCCTGGTACGCGATCATCTGCCTGCCGCTGCTCTTCGCCTGCGGCATGAGCCTCTTCGACACCCTCGACGGCACCTTCATGAACTTCGCCTACCACTGGGCGTTCTCCAACCCGGTCCGCAAGGTCTACTACAACCTCACCATCACCGGCCTGTCCATCGCCGTCGCCTTCGTCATCGGCACCATCGAACTCGTCGGCGTCCTCCACGAGAAGCTGGACCTCACCGACCCGGTGACCGGCTGGATCGCCGACATCAGCCTCGACAACGTCGGCTACATCCTGGTCGGCATGTTCGTCGTCGTCTGGGCCTGCGCGCTCGGCTACTGGCGCTTCAGCAACGTCGAACAGCGCTGGGCCGCCCGCGTCGAGAAGACCGGCTGACCCACCATGAAGTCTACGCCCCCTGTGCCTGACGTGTAGGCAGCGGCACAGGGGGCGTACGCGCGCGATGGCGGCCCGAGGACACACCGTCGGCGCCGCACCAGTCCAGAACGCCGGCGCGTACGGCCGGCAGATCGCCGACGCGCTCGACGCCCCGTTCGTCCGGGACTGGGCCCCGCTTGTCCGAGTTCATCGTGCTGGGGCAACGGCAGCAGATCACCGCGAACCCGCCCGCATGCTCAGGACGACGTCAGAGCAGTCCCGCAGATCAGGTTCCAGCGACCGGAGCGCCCTGACAGCTCGGTCGCCGACAGCGGCCGGACGTCGAGGCGCCAGAACGCTGCGGGTGGCAGGTCGAGGGCGTGCACCACGGCCGCCCGGACGACCGCAGGCTCGGCCACCACCAAAACACGGCCGGCGTCGGAGGCCAGCCCGTTCAGCCAGCCGCCCACCCGTGCGCGCAGGGTGGTGACCGACTCACCGCCGTGCGGTGCCGCTTCCGGGTCCGTCAACCAGCGGGACACCGCCTGCGGCTCCTGTGTCGCGACCTCGTCGAGCCTGCGCCCGCGCCAGGCTCCGACGTCGAGGTCCGAGAGGGCCTCGGCCGGTTCGGCGGCGAGTTCGAGCGCCTCGGCGGTCAGTCGGCAGCGCGCCGAGGGCGAGGTGAAGGAACGGGCCGCCGGGGGCAGCGCCCCGGCCGCCGCGCGGGCAGCGGCCAGGCCGGCCTCCTCCGGCGGGGCGTCGTCGCCGAATCTCGCCTCCCGCAGTTCGGCTCCGACCGATGGTGCGATGAAGATCACGCGTACGGTCATTCGTCCTCCTTGCTGCCCTGAACTGGGCCTTCGCGCGTATGCGTACCGGTGCTCGCGGCGTCGGACGCGCCGCCCGCGCGCCTGTGAGCCCCCTGTCAAGCCCCTTGGCCGGACGTTCGGAGCACGGTACCGTCCCTGCGACAACTGAAGACGACGGTGCGCGGAAGCCCGGTGAGAACCCGGCACGGTCGCGCCACTGTGAAACCGTCCTTCTGACGCGATGTCCTGGGCCGGTGAGTCAGACCCGCCTCCGTCGTCCGTGCTCCATCGAACGGGACGCGTGCTCCCAGAAGGAGGTCGGCCATGGCTCACCCCATTGCCCCTGCCGCCACGACTCCGGCGCTCACCCCCATCTCCGTCAAGGCGATCCTGCCCTGGGCGGTGTTCTTCGGCATCCTGCTGATGGCCCTCATCTACTTCGTCGGCGCCGAGCAGGGCGCCACCTCCCTCATCTCCGGCGAGGACGTGCACGAGTGGGTGCACGACGGTCGCCACCTGCTCGGCTTCCCCTGCCACTGAGCGGGGAACGGACTCGTGAACTCCGTGAACGTCAGATCCCTGCTCGTCCGCGGCATGCTCGCCGGCCTCGGCGCCGGCATGCTCGCCCTGATCGTGGCCTACCTGCTCGGTGAACCCCGGGTGGACGCCGCGATCGCCTACGAGGACGCCCACGCCGCGGGCGCGCCCGAGATGGAGATCGTCAGCCGCTCCCTGCAGTCCACTGCGGGCCTGGCCACCGGCGTGCTCGTCTACGGCGTCTCGCTCGGCGGCATCGCCGCGCTCGCCTACTGCTTCGCCCTCGGCCGCATCGGCCGCTTCTCCCCGCGCGCCACGGCGGCCCTGCTGTCCGGCGTCGCGCTGGTCGCGGTCTACGTCGTGCCGTTCCTCAAGTACCCGGCCAACCCGCCGTCGGTGGGCGACCCGGAGACCATCGGCAAGCGCACCACCCTGTACTTCCTGATGATGGCGCTCAGCGTGCTGCTGGCGGTCGCCGCGGTGATCGTCGGCAAGCGCCTCGCGCCGCGCCTGGGCAACTGGTACGCGACCGTGGTGGCCGTCCTCGGCTTCGCGGTGGCCGTCGGCCTCGCCTACGCCTTCCTGCCCGCCATCAACGAGGTGCCTGAGGACTTCTCGGCCACCCTGCTTTGGCAGTTCCGCCTCGCGGCGCTCGCCATCCAACTCACCCTCTGGACGTCCTTCGGGCTGCTGTTCGGCCACCTCGCCGAGCGCCTCCTCAACCCGAAGCCGGCCACTGCGGCCGCCGCCACCCGGGAGACCACCCCCGAGACGGCCGCGTCCGCGCACTGAACAAACGCAGTACGGCCCCGGAAGGCCGGTCGGAGCGATCTCCTGTCGCTCCGACCGGCCTTCCGGCGCTCCCGAGACGAGGAAGGACGGGCACCGGACGTTCGGGCTGCCGACCGACCTGGGTCGTCCCGCCCTGCTGATCCGCCCGTCAGTCCCCAGGATCGGGCAGCGCGGGGTACGGGACGAAGGTGCTGGTGTGCTCGTCGACGCCCAGCGGGCGGCCGATGGCCGGGGCGGAGCGCTGGGGGCAGGCAGGGCGTTCGCAGACCTTGCAGCCGAGGCCGATCGGGGTGGCGGCAGCCTCGTCGCCGAGGTCGAGGCCGGCCGAGTACACCAGCCGTCCGGCGTGGCGGATCTCGCAGCCGAGGCCGATGGCGAAGGTCTTGCCGGGGCGGCCCCAGCCGCCGGGTGAGCGGGTGACGGCGCGGGCCGTCCACAGGTAGCGGCGGCCGTCGGGCATGGCGGCGACCTGGACGTGGACCCGGCCGGGCGCGGCGAAGGCGTCGTAGACGTTCCACAGCGGGCAGGTGCCGCCGGTGCGGGAGAAGTGGAAGGCCGTGGCGGACTGGCGCTTGGAGACGTTCCCGGCGCGGTCGACGCGCATGAAGGAGAACGGCACCCCGCGCAGCCGGGGCCGCTGGAGGGTGCTGAGGCGGTGGCAGACGGTCTCGTAGCCGACGCCGAAGTGGTCGGCGAGGTGCTCGATGTCGTAGCGCGCCGCCTCCGCCTGGGCATGGAAAGCGGTGTACGGCAGGACGAGGGCGGCGGCGAAGTAGTTCGCCAGGCCGATCCGGGTGAGGGAGAACGCCGTGGAGCCTTCCGGGCTGTCCTGGACGGCGAGTTGGGACAGCAGCGCGTCGTGTTCCAGGTAGGCGAGCTGGGTGGCCATCCGGAAGGCCTGCTGGCCGGGGCGCAGCCGGTCCGACAGGTGCAGGGTCCGGGTCCGCTCGTCGTACCGGTGCAGGTGTCCGCCCCCGGTGGCGATCCGGACCCGGTGCGTGGTGGCGAGCCGTTCGGTCAGCGCCTCCCTGACGCCGCCGCGCCTCAGCTCGATGGAGTCCGCCAACTCCTCTGCGGCCGTGTCGAGTTCGTGGAGGTAGTTGCGGCGGTTGTAGAAGAACTCGCGGACCTGTTCGTGCGGGGTGCGGGCGCCGGTCTCGGGGCCGCGGTTCCCGGCGAGGACGGCGAGCTGTTCGGCCGCGTCGCGGCGGCCGCGGGCGAGGTCCGTCAGTAGCCGTGCCACGGCGGGCAGTCGGGCCGCCAGTTCGTCGAGATCACCGGTGCCGACCCGGCCCGCCGTGAGCTCCTCGCCGAGCGCGTCGCGCAGTTCGGCGGTGAGCCGGGCGCTGTCGGGCGGGGCGAAGTAGCCGGCCTCCACCCCGAAGGCCTCGGTGAGCCGAAGCAGCACGGGGACGGTGAGCGGCCGGGCGTCGTGCTCCAGCTGGTTGAGGTAGCTGGGCGAGAGGTCGATCAGCCGGGCGAGGGCGGCCTGGCTGAGCCCGCGCTCCTCCCGCAGGTGGCGCAGCCTGGCACCGGCGAAGGCCTTCCCCATGTGGCTCCCTCCACTGCGCCCGCCCTGGGCGGGCGCGATGGGGGCAGCTTAGCCGCCGGGGCTGGGGCCGGATCGTCGCAACCTTCGCAGATTCGCTGATGATCGTTCGCAGAAGTTGGCATCGGTCCACCGGTGACGGCGGCCCGGCGGGCTGCCAGAGTCAGTGGTGCGGCCGGGAGGTGCGCAGGACAACCGTGAAACACCAGGTCGGTCGCGGTCCGGTGGGTTGTCCGGGCATCCACGTCCCGCGGTGCACCACCGCAGCCCGGCACCGTCCGGCCGCCCACTCGCCCGAGCGGTGAAGTGCCTCACACCCTTCGCAACGAGCATCCCCGGGAGCAGACCATGACCACGTCGGTTCGGCAGCAGCAGGAGCAGCAGGCGGCGCAGCTGGCCGCCCGGTGGGCCTCCGACCCCCGCTGGGCAGGGATCGAGCGCACCTACACGGCGGCCGACGTTGTGCGCCTGTCGGGCACGGTGCGCGAGGAGCACACCCTGGCCCGGCGCGGCGCCGAGCGGCTGTGGTCGCAGCTGCACGAACGGGACTACATCCACGCGCTGGGCGCCCTGACCGGTGGCCAGGCCGTGCAGATGGTGAAGGCCGGCCTGGAGGCGATCTACCTGTCCGGCTGGCAGGTCGCGGCCGATGCCAACCAGGCCGGCCAGACGTATCCGGACCAGAGCCTGTACCCGGCCAACTCGGTGCCGCAGGTGGTGCGCCGGATCAACAACGCGCTGCTGCGGGCCGACGAGATCGATGCGGCCGAGGGCAACGGCGGGCCGGACTGGCTGGTGCCGATCGTGGCGGACGCGGAGGCCGGGTTCGGCGGTCCGCTGAACGCCTTCGAGCTGACCAAGGGCATGATCGCGGCCGGCGCGGCGGGCATCCACTACGAGGACCAGCTGGCGTCCGAGAAGAAGTGCGGCCACCTCGGCGGCAAGGTGCTGGTGCCCACCGCCCAGCACGTGCGCACCCTCAACGCCGCCCGTCTGGCCGCCGACATCGCCGACGTGCCGACCCTGATCGTCGCCCGCACCGACGCGCTGGCCGCCAACCTGCTGACCACCGACGTCGACGAGCGCGACGCCCGGTTCTGCACCGGCGAGCGCACCGCCGAGGGCTTCTACCGGGTCGAGCCCGGGATGGCGCCGGTGATCTCCCGAGGCCTGGCCTTCGCGCCCTACGCGGACCTGATCTGGGTGGAGACCGGCACCCCGGACCTCGCCCAGGCCCGCGAGTTCGCCGAGGCGATCAAGGCCGAGTACCCCGACAAGATGCTGGCCTACAACTGCTCGCCGTCCTTCAACTGGAAGGCCGCGCTGGACGACGACCAGATCGCCAAGTTCCAGCGGGAGTTGGGCGCCATGGGCTACCGCTTCCAGTTCATCACGCTGGCCGGCTTCCACGCGCTCAACCACTCGATGTTCCAGCTCGCCAAGGGCTACGCCGAGCACGGCATGACGGCCTACGTCGACCTGCAGGAGGCCGAGTTCGCGGCCGTTCCGGACGGCTACACCGCCGTGAAGCACCAGCGCGAGGTCGGCACCGGCTACTTCGACCTGGTCTCCACCGCGCTCAACCCGAACGCCGAGACCCTCGCGCTCACCGGTTCCACCGAGGCCGAGCAGTTCCACTGAGCCACCCCGGGCGGCTCGTTGGGGACGAGCCGCCTCCTCCCCGCCGCCCGGGGCCTCGTTGAGGGACGAGGTCCCGGGCGCCTCACCACCGCCTCCTGGAGAACCGGATGAGCCAGCCCAGCCGCATCGAGATCCTCGGCGCACCCGAGGACCGCTTCGACGAGATCCTCACCCCCGAGGCGCTCGCCTTCCTCGCCCGCCTGCACGACCGGTTCACCGGGCGCCGCACCGAGCTACTCGCCGAACGGGACCGCCGCCGGGCCGAGCTGGCCGCCGGCGGCACCCTGGACTTCCTCCCGGAGACCCGCGCCGTCCGGGAGGACCCGTCCTGGCGGGTGGCCGGAGCGGGCCCCGGCCTGCACGACCGCCGGGTGGAGATCACCGGCCCGCCCGAGCGCCGGATGACCGTCAACGCCCTCAACTCCGGTGCGAAGGTGTGGCTCGCGGACTTCGAGGACGCCACCTCCCCCACCTGGCACAACCTGATCTCCGGGCAGCTCAACCTGCTCGACGCGATCGACCGCCGGATCGACGACACCGCCCCGGACGGCAGGCGTTACTACGTCGGGGACGACCCCGCCACCATCGTGGTCCGCCCCCGCGGCTGGCACCTGGACGAGCACCACCTGCTGATCGACGGCCGCCCGGCCGTCGGCGCCCTGGTCGACTTCGGCCTCTACCTCTTCCACTGCGGCCGGCCCCAGATCGCGGCCGGGTCCGGCGCGTACTTCTACCTCCCCAAGCTGGAGAACCACCACGAGGCACGGCTCTGGAACGAGGTCTTCACCTTCGCCCAGGTCGAGTTGGGCATCCCGCACGGCACCATCCGCGCCACCGTCCTGATCGAGACGATCACCGCTGCCTTCGAGATGGACGAGATCCTCTACGAGCTGCGCGAACACGCCGCCGGCCTCAACGCGGGCCGCTGGGACTACCTGTTCAGCCTGATCAAGAACTTCGCCCACCACGGCCCGCGCTACGTCCTGCCCGACCGCGCCACCCTCACAATGACCCAGCCGTTCATGCGGGCCTACACCGACCTGCTGGTACGCACCTGCCACCGGCGCGGCGCCCACGCCATCGGCGGCATGGCCGCCGCGATCCCGCAACGCGACCCCGCCGCCAACGAGGTCGCGCTGACCAAGGTCCGCGCCGACAAGGAGCGGGAGGCCAGCGACGGCTTCGACGGCTCCTGGGTCGCCCACCCCGGGCTGGTGGCCACCTGCCGCACCGCCTTCGACGCCGTCCTCGGCGACCGCCCCCACCAGCTCGACCGCACCCGCGAGGACGTCGAGGTCACCGCCGCCGACCTGCTCGGGGTCCAGCGGCTCACCGCCGGCCTGCCCACCGAGCAGGGCCTGCGCGCCAACGTCGCCGTCGCCCTGCGCTACCTGACGGCCTGGCTGAACGGCTCCGGCGCGGTCGCCGTCTTCGGGCTGATGGAGGACGTCGCCACCGCTGAGATCTCCCGCTGCCAGATCTGGCAGTGGCAGCACCACTGCACCCGCCTCACCGGCGGCTCGCTCGCCACCCCGGACCTGGTGCGCCGGTTGATCGACCGGGAACGCGCCACCCTGCTCACCGAAGGGTGCAACCCGGCGCTGCTGGACGACGCGGTTCGGATCCTGGAGGGCACCGCCCTCGGCACCGACCTGCCCGCCTTCCTCACCACCGACGCGTACGCCCGTCACCTCGTCCGCACCACCGCACCGGTCAGCTGAGAGGCATCCCCATGAACGACATCCGCCGCGTGGCCGTCGTCGGCGCCGGACTGATGGGCTCCGGCATCGCCGAGGTCCTCGCCCGCGCCGGGCTGGACACCGTCGTCTGCGAGCACGGCCGGGATGCCCTGCGCGCCGCCCGGGCCAGGATCGACCGCTCCCTGCACCGCGCCGTCGAGCGCGGCCGGATCAGCGAGCGGCAGCGCACCGACGCCTGGGCGCACCTGCTGTTCGCCGACGACCTCGAAGCCCTCGCCGACCGCCAGCTGGTCGTCGAGGCCGTCGTCGAGGACGAACGGGTCAAGACCGAGGTGCTCACCACCCTGGACAAGGTGCTGGTCGCCGAGGACGCCGTCCTCGCCACCAACACCTCCGCCATCCCGGTCACTCGGCTGGGCATCACGACCGGCCGGGCCTCCCACGTCCTGGGCCTGCACTTCTTCAACCCGGCACCGGTGATGCCCCTGGTCGAACTGGTCACCTCACTGCACACCGAACCCGCCGTGGTCCGCCGGGTCGAGGCCTTCGCCACCGACGTCCTCGGCAAGCGCGTCGTCCACTCCCGCGACCGGGCCGGCTTCGTCGTCAACGCCCTGCTGGTGCCCTACCTGCTCTCCGCGATCCGGATGGCCGAGGCCGGGCATGCCAGCCCCGAGGACATCGACGCCGGCATGGTCCACGGCTGCGCCCACCCCATGGGCCCGCTCGCCCTCGCCGACCTCATCGGCCTGGACACCGTCGAGGCCATCGCCCGCTCGATGTACGACGAGTACAAGGAGCCCCTGTACGCGCCCCCGCCGCTGCTCTCCCGGATGGTCGAGGCCGGCCTGCTCGGCCGCAAGAGCGGCCGCGGCTTCCACGTCCACCGGGCGGCCTGACCGAGTACGGTTCGCCCACGGCCCGGCCCTGTCGTACGGGGCCGGGCCGCCGCCGTGCCCGCGTAGGGGCGTCGCCTGGCCGCCCTCTTCCGGACGTTCGTGACCGGCCCGGAAGAGAGCGGCTTCCGCTACCTCGTGTACTCGACGAACCACGATCCCAAGGACTTCACCAGCTTGACGTGGAGCTGGGGATCCGTGCGGCGCTCAGGGTGACGAGCCACGCACTCAGGCGGTGACGCTCCCGGGCGCCAGGACGTCCTCCCGGAAGCAGTTCGGGCGGGGACGGGGGTGCGGCACCCCCGGCCCGTTCGACCGCCGCGCCCGATCGCGTTCCGCGCCGTCGAGGACGGCCCGGTGGACCGCTCGGGCCAGTCGCGCGCCCCAGACCGACCGCGGGCCGCCGAAGGGGTCGGCCACCTCACCGCCGGTCGGCGAGCGGACGGCGACGCACACGGCGTCGGACGGTGTCCCGGAGCACGAGTACCCGGCGTCCAGGAGGGCCTGCACCTTCGCCTCGGTGGCCGTTGCGAGCAGGTTCACCAGACCCGCGTCCGCCACCGGCGCGGGCACGACCGCCAGGATGTTGATCGTGCCCGGGACGTACGGGCCGGGAACCTGCGGACCGGGTGCGGCGGCCCAGGTGGGGACGCCGATGCCGGTCGTCACCAGGGCGACGGCACCGCCGTCCTCGCCCCAGGTGCAGTCGTCGACCTCCGCGGCGGTCATCAGACCGACGCCCGGGCCCCGCAGTCCTTCGGCCTCCGCCAGCCCTGCCAGGTGCCGCTCCGGGTCCATGCGGTCGTAGCCGGGCCGGACCTGGGCGTTCAGCACCCAGCGGCGTTCGCCGATACCGCCGCCCAGCACCGCACTGCTGACCATCCGCCAGCCGGGACCGGCCTTCCACACCAGCAAGTGACGACACGAGCCGTCCTCCGACCGCGCGGAGCGGAGGACGGACGGTCGCCGGATCTCGGGCACCATGCCGTTCGCTGTGATCACCTCGGAAGCAGGGATATCGGGCCGGCGCGGGGCGGCGGCGACGCTCAGTGATGATGAAGGTACCACCGTGGGGATTCGCAGTATTTGCGGTTCCGATGTGGCCGACGCCGTGAATCCGCAGCTCCACGAGGGGCACCGACCCTGGTGGACACGCGCGGCCGTCTCCACCCGTACGGCGTCCGCGGCGGCCTGCACCTCGTGGACGCGGACCGCCCAGCGCCCTGCGCGGCGGCCAGTACAGCGGCGGCCGCCGTGGCGGGTCCCGGTCCCGGGCGCTGGGCCTCCTGCGCGAGGCTGTCCTCCGCGCTCACCTCGGAACGTCGGGAAATCCGTCCCTCCAGCACCCGGCGCTCACCGGGCGAAGGGTCCGTGGGGATCCTCATGGGTCCACAGGATTCGCAGATTCACAGCTCAGCCGTGTACGGATTCCACAGATTGGCATGCTGGATCATCGGCAGTCCGGCGTGCAGGCTCGATCACACAAGCCCGGAGCCGTCCGACGCCCACGAGGAGTCCCGTGATCGAGCACCACGTCCGTGTCCACCCCAGCACCGACCGACTGCCCCGCGAGGAGCAGCTCGCCTGGAAGCTCGCCTCGGTCGCCGCCAGCACCGAGGAACTCGATCCCGAGAGCGCGGTGATGGCGGTCAACCGGGTCGTCGACAACGCCTCCGTGGCCGTCGCTTCCCTGCTGCGCCGACCGGTGGCCGTCGCCCGCGCGCAGGCCACCGCCCACCGGGCGGCCGCCCCCGGCGCGTCGGTGTTCGGCACCGGAGTGCGGGTCCCGCCGGAGTGGGCGGCCTGGGCCAACGGCACGGCCGTGCGCGAGCTGGACTTCCACGACACCTACCTCGCGGCGGACTACTCCCACCCCGGGGACAACATCCCGCCGCTGCTGGCTGTCGCCCAGCACACCGGCCGCACCGGCGCCGACCTGCTGCGCGGCATCGTCGCCGCGTACGAGGTGCACGTCGCGCTGGTGAAGGGCATCTGCCTGCACGCCCACCGGATCGACCACGTGGCGCACCTGAGTGCGGCCACCGCCTGCGGGCTCGGCGCGCTGCTGCGGCTGCCGACGGAGACGGTGTACCAGGCCGTCCAGCAGGCCGTGCACACCACCACCGCGACCAGGCAGTCCCGCAAGGGCGAGATCTCCAGCTGGAAGGCGTTCGCCCCTGCCTTCGCCGGCAAGGCGGCGATCGAGGCGGTGGACAGGGCGATGCGCGGCGAGACCTCCCCCTCGCCGATCTACGAGGGCGAGGACGGCTTCCTCGCCTGGATGCTCGACGGCCCGGAGTCCGACTACACCGTGCTGCTGCCCGAAGCCGGCGAGCCGCGGCGCGCGATCCTGGACACCTACACCAAGGAACACTCCGCCGAGTACCAGGCCCAGGCGATCATCGACCTGGCCCGGCGGCTGCGGGAGAAGGCCGGCCCGCTCACATCGGTGCGCTCGGTGGTGCTGCACACCAGCCACCACACCCACCACGTCATCGGCTCCGGGGCGAACGACCCGCAGAAGTACGACCCCACCGCCAGCCGGGAGACCCTCGACCACTCGATCCCCTACATCCTCGCCGTCGCCCTCGAGGACGGCGGCTGGCACCACGAGCGCTCCTACGCCCCCGAGCGGGCACGGCGCCCGGAGACCGTCGAACTGTGGCGGAAGATCACCACGGTCGAGGCCCCGGAGTGGACCCGCCGCTACCACGACCCCGACCCGGCGCAGCGGGCCTTCGGCGGGCGGGTGGTGATCACCCTGGACGACGGCTCGGTCGTCGAGGACGAGCTCGGCGTCGCCGACGCCCACCCGGCCGGCGCGCGCCCCTTCGACCGGCCCGCCTACGAGCGGAAGTTCCGCACCCTCACCGACGGCATCGTCACCCCCGCCGACCAGGACCGGTTCCTGGCCGCAGCGGCGGACCTCGCCGACCTGACGGCGGCCGACCTGGACGGCCTGTTCCCGGCCGTCGACACCGAGACCGTCCGCGCCTTCGACGAGACGCTGCCGAGGGGCCTGTTCTGATGCTGCACACCCGCACCACCCCCGCCCAACGCCGCCGCGCCCTGCGCGAACGCCTGGCATCCGGGCAGCTGTTGACGATGCCCGGCGCACTCAACCCGCTCTCCGCGCGGCTCATCCAGGACCTCGGCTTCGAGGCCGCCTACCTGTCCGGCGCCGTGCTCGCCGCCGATCTCGGCCTGCCCGACATCGGCCTCACCACCGCGACCGAGGTCGCCGCCCGTGCCCAGCAGACCACCCGGGCCACCGATCTGCCCATCCTGATCGACGCGGACACCGGCTTCGGCGAGCCGATGAACGCGGCCCGCACCGTGCACCTGATGGAGGACGCCGGCCTGGCCGGGCTGCACCTGGAGGACCAGGTCAACCCCAAGCGCTGCGGCCACCTCGACGGCAAGACGGTCGTCTCCCGCGAGGAGATGACCCGCCGCCTGCGGGCCGCCGTCGACGCCCGCCGTGACCCCGACTTCCTGCTGATGGCCCGCACCGACGCCCGCGCCGTTGAAGGTCTCGCCGCCGCGATCGACCGGGCCAAGGCCTACGTCGACGCCGGAGCCGACGCGATCTTTCCCGAAGCGCTCGCCGGGGTGGCCGAGTTCGAGGCCTTCCGCAAGGCCGTCGACGTCCCGCTGCTCGCCAACATGACCGAGTTCGGCAAGGGCCCGCTGCTCGACACCCGCACCCTGCAGAATCTCGGCTACGACATCGTCCTCTACCCCGTCACCCTGCTGCGCCTGGCCATGGGCGCGGTCGAGGACGGCCTGCGCACCATCGCCGCCGAAGGCACCCAGGAGTCCCTGCTGCCCCGGATGCAGACCCGCTCCCGCCTGTACGAACTCCTCGGCTACCAGGACTACGCGGCCTTCGACTCGGCCGTCTTCGACTTCACCCTCCCGCCCGGAAACTGACGACCCGGAGGCATCAGCGTCATGACCGAGATCCATCGCGGACTCGCCGGTGTCGTCGTCGACACCACGGAGATCTCCACCGTCATCCAGGAGTCCAACTCCCTGACCTACCGCGGCTACCCCGTGCAGGACCTCGCCGCCCACCGCTCCTTCGAGGAGGTCGCGTACCTGCTGTGGTACGGGGAGCTGCCCGACGACGCCCAGCTGCGCGAGTTCCGCGCCCGCGAACGCGCCCTGCGCCCGCTCGACCGCACCACCGCCGAAGTCCTGGCGAAGCTGCCGGAGACCTGCCACCCGATGGACGTGCTCCGTACCGCCGTGAGCTTCTTCGGGGCGGAGGACCCGACCGAGGACGACGGCCGACCCGCTCCCAACCTCGCCAAATCGCTCACCCTGCTCGCGAAACTGCCCACCGTCGTCGCCGCCGACCAGCGCCGCCGCCGTGGCCTCGCCCCCATCGCACCGGACCCGGACCTCGGCTACGCCGAGAACTTCTTCCACATGTGCTTCGGCACCGTGCCCGCCCCCGAGGTGGTGCGCTGCTTCGAGATCCCCTGGTGCTGTACGCCGAACACAGCTTCAACGCCTCCACCTTCACCGCCCGGGTGGTCACCTCCACGCTCTCCGACCTCTACAGCGCCGTCACCGCGGCGATCGGCGCGCTCAAGGGCCCGTTGCACGGCGGCGCCAACGAGGCCGTGATGCACATGCTGGACGAGATCGGCGATCCGGCCCGCGCCGCCGACTGGCTCGACGAGGCGCTCGCCGCCAAGCGCAAGATCATGGGGTTCGGGCACCGCGTCTACAAGCACGGCGACTCCCGCGTTCCGATCATGCAGGCCGCCCTGGACGACCTGATCGCCCGCAGCGCCGACCCGGAGACCGCCCGCCTGGCCGCCCTGCACACCGCCCTGCGCCGGGCGATGCTCGAACGCAAGGGCATCCACCCCAACCTGGACTACCCGGCTGGCCTCGCCTACCACCTGATGGGCTTCGACACCCCGGTCTTCACCCCGCTGTTCGTGATGAGCCGCATCACTGGCTGGACCGCCCACATCACCGAACAGCTCGCCCACAACGCCCTGATCCGCCCGCTCGCCTCCTACGACGGCCCGGGCCAGCGGCCGGTGCCGGCCACCGTGTAGGTGACCGGCCGGGAAAGCCTCCGGGTCAGGAAGAGACAGCACAGGCCGCGTTGACGGCCGGTGTCTGCTCCTCCTCCTGACCGGGCCGCATCACCTGCACGTTCGCGAGCAGCGCCTCGACCAGCTCGTCCAGGTCGAGGCGCTTCTCCACGGCCTTCAGGTGGCCGATCCGGGCCCCGGTGCTGACCTGTTCCACGAAACGCTTGGTGTTCTCCGAGACGCTGCAGAAGTGCACGAGTCGGCTCACTCGTCCACTGCCTCCGTGACCTCGCCGAGGACGGGGTACGGGACGTGACCGCGGCGGTCGGGGTCGACCAGCAGGCGCCCGCCCGCCGGGGGCCGCGCGCGCTGGGCGCAGTCGCGTCGTTCACAGATGCGGCAGCCCAGCCCGATCGGTGCGGCGGCCCCGGGGGCGTTGAGCGCGATGCTCTCCGCGTACACGAGGCGGTGGGCGTGGCGCAGTTCGCACCCGAGGGCGACGGCGAACTCGCTGCGTGGCGTGCGGTGGCCGTAGCCGCCGTGGGTGACGGTGCCTGCGATCCAGAAGTAGCGCTTGCCGTCGGGCATCTCGGCGACCTGGGTGAGGATCCGGCCGGGGGAGGAGAAGGCCTCGTAGACCGTCCAGAGCGGGCAGGTGCCGCCGAGGCGGGAGAAGTGGAAGTCGGTCGCGGACTGGCGCTTGGAGATGTTGCCGGCCCGGTCTGCGCGCAGGAAGGAGAACGGCACGCCTCGGCGGCCGGGGCGCTGGAGGGTGCTGAGCCGGTGGCAGACCGTCTCGAACCCGACTCCGAACCGGGCCTGGAGCAGTTCGATGTCGTAACGCAGTTCCCCGGCCGCCGCATGGAAGGTGGTGTAGGGCATGAGCAGGGCGCCGGCGAAGTAGTTGGCCAGGCCGATCCGGGCCAGGTCGGCGGACTGGGGCGAGGTGAGGTCGGGTTCGGCCGCCGCGACCAGTGTGTCGATCAGCGGCCGGTGCTCCAGCAGCGCCAGTTGGGTAGCGAGTTGGAAGGCGCGGCGGCCGTCGGTCAGCCACGGCGAGAGCTGGAGGGTGCCGGTCGCCGGGTCGTAGCGTCGCAGGTCCGCGGCCTTCGGGTGGCCGGCCTCGACCACCCGTACGCCGTGCCGGTCGGCGAGGCGGGCGGCCAGCGCTGCGGCGGTGCGCCCGGCGGTCGTCGTCGCCAGCGATGTCGCGGTCTCTTCCGCGGCCTCGTCCAGGGCGGCGATGTGGTTGTGATGGGCGTAGAAGAAGTCCCGGACCTCGTCGTGGGGTTCGGCCGCCCGGATGCCTGCCCCGGTGCCGGGCTCGTCCAGGTCCGCGACGCGCGCGAGCGCCTCCCGGTAGCTGCGGTGGAGTGCGACCAAGGCCCGCGCGACCTCCGGGTGGTCCCGGCTCACCTCCGCGATCGCCCCGGGCGGGACCGCGTCTCCGCATGCCTCGTCCGCGAGAGCCGTGCGCAGGTCGGTACCCAGCCGTTCCTCGTCGGCCTCGGAGAAGAACTCGGGTTCGACGCCGAACACTTCGGAGATCCGCAGCAGCACGGCGGCGGTCAGCGGGCGCTGGCTGTGCTCGATCTGGTTGAGGTAGCTGGTCGAGATGCCCAGCTCCTGCGCCAGCTCGACCTGGTTCATGCCGTGCTCGCGGCGCAGCCGGCGCAGCTTGGCGTGGGCGTAGATCTTCCGCCCGACCGGACGTGCCATGGCGCCTACCGATCCTTTCCCTGCCCGTCTTTGCGAAGGTACCACTGCCTCGGGTTCGCAGAGTTCGCAAGAACCGGCACTCCCGCTGCGAGTAATCCGCAGGCGAGGGGGAATCGGCGGCGCGACGGGTCGATGTCGGCAAGGGACCGGCGGTCGCCCTTGGAGATCGCCCGGCTGCGCGCGGAGACCCGGGCAGGCCCGGGCCGGACCACGGACACCTACCTGCTGCGGTGCAGAGCCCACCGACCGGCTGCCGGCCGGTGAGCCCGCAGGGCCGCCTCGACCCGCACGGCGTCCGCGGTGGCCCGCACCTCGTGCACCCGCACCGCCCAGGCTCCTTGGGCGGCGGCAAGGACGGCAGCCGCCGCAGTCGCGTGGTCCCGTTCCCGGGCCGGGCGGGGCTCTCCGGTGGCCGGGTCTGCGAGGAGTTCGCCGAGGAAGCGCTTGCGTGACGGCCCCAGCAGAATTGGTCGTTCCAGAGTGTGCCAGGCGTCCAGGGCGGCGAGCAGCGCCCAGTCGTCCCGGCGGCCCTTGGCGAAGCCGAGGCCGGGGTCGACGATCACCTGGGTCGGGTCGACACCGGCCGACACCACGGCGTCCATCTGGCGTTCCACCTCCGCGGCCACCTCGGCCACGACGTCCTCGTATTCGGCCAGTTCGTCCATCGCATCGGACTGTCCCCGCCAGTGCATGACGACGAAGGGCACGCCGGACCTTGCGACGGTCTTCGCCATCCGGTCGTCGGCCCGGCCTCCGCTGACGTCGTTGACGATCCGCGCGCCCGCATCCACCGCGGCCTCTGCCACCTCGGCCCGCATCGTGTCGATGCTCACCAGGACACCTTCGCGGGCGAGGCCCCGCACAACCGGCAGGACCCGGGCGAGCTCTTCGTCGGCCGACACCCGACGGGCACCCGGGCGGGTCGACTCTCCGCCCACGTCCACAACGTCGGCGCCCTGGGTGGCCAGCGCCAGACCGTGCTCCACCGCCCGGCCCGGGTCCAGCCAGCTACCGCCGTCCGAGAACGAGTCGGGCGTGACGTTGAGAATTCCCATCACCGCGCAGCGGCCCCAGGCGGGAAGTCCGGGAAGGGTGTTCGACTGTCTTTCCATGCCCCCATTGTGCAACGCCCGGAGCCTCTCAGGGTCCACTTCGCCGGTATCGTATCCGGACACCGATGGACACCTTGTCGGACAATTCCGTATCACTCCATGGACGATACAGATGACCGATGCGCCCATCCGTATACTCTCTCGGCATGACACTCGGAACTCCTTCCACCCGTAGCGATCGGGCGGCGTCCGTGCGCGATCTTCTTGCCACCGGGAAGCGTTCCTATTCGTTCGAGTTCATGCCGCCACGCAGCGCCGCAGCGGAGGCCGGACTGTGGAATGCGATCCGCCGCCTCGAGGCACTGTCCCCGACCTTCGTCTCGGTGACCTACGGGGCAGGCGGGTCGACCCGGGAGCGGACCGTGAAAGTCACCGGCCGTATCGCCCAGGAGACGACCCTCACGCCCACGGCCCACCTGACCGCCGTCGACCACAGCGTCGCCGAACTCAGGAACATCCTCGGCCACTACGCCGACCAGGGCGTTCGCAACATTCTGGCGCTGCGCGGCGACCCGCCAGGCGACCCGCTCGGCCCGTGGGTCCGCCACCCGGACGGCGTCGAGTACGCCGCCGACCTGGTGCGGCTGATCAAGGAGTCCGGAGACTTCTGCGTCGGCGTCGCGGCCTTCCCCGAAATGCACCCGAGGTCACCGGACTGGGACTCGGAGATCCGCCATTTCCTCACCAAGTGGCAGGCGGGCGCGGATTACGCGATCACCCAGATGTTCTTCGACGTGGACAGCTACCTCAGATTCCGTGACCTTCTCCAGGGTGCTGGGTGTGACATTCCGGTGATCCCGGAAATCATGCCGGTGACCACCATCCGGTCACTTCATCGCATTCCCGCGCTCAGCACGGCTGCCATTCCGCCGGACTTCTCGGAGCGTATGTTTGGCCTGCAGGAAGACCCGGCGGCGGTCCGTTCCGCCGGAATCGATCACGCAACCGCCATGTGTAGCCGTTTGCTTTCCGAGGGCGCGCCGGGGCTGCATTTCATGACCATGAACTTCTCCACGGTGACGACGGAGATCTACCAGAACCTCGGCCTGTCTGCGGCCGGCTGATCCCGTTGCGCATGCCGGTTCCGCCCTCAGCTCCGCTCGTGGTCACACGGTGTCGTCACCGGTCGGTGCCATGTTGTCCGATGCCGCCAGTCTGGCCAGGGCCTCGGTCAGCGCATGCTGCAGCGCGCGCAGCCGTGCGTTGCTCGCGCCGACCTGCCGCCGGGTGGCCAGCAGGCTCTCGTACTCCCGTTCCGAGAGGACGACCAGAGCCTCTCCGTTGATACGGACACGGCGCGGCGCTGGCCTCTTGCTCATGTGCGACCCCCATTCCTCGCGGCGACAACTCGCCTCCCAGGACCATCCGTGAGGCAATGGCAGGCCGCCAGGGCGGGCACGGCACTCCTGCCGTGCCCGCCCCTGGGCTCACGTCGGCGGTCAGCCGGCGAGTTCCTCGCGCAGGTGGCGGGCGGCGGCGACCAGGCTGTCCAGGGAGGCGCGGGTCTCCGGCCAGCCGCGGGTCTTCAGGCCGCAGTCGGGGTTGACCCAGAGCCGCTCGGCCGGGATCGCCGCGAGGCCGGCCCGCAGCAGCGAGACGGCCTCCTCGGTGCTCGGGACGCGCGGGGAGTGGATGTCCCAGACGCCGGGGCCGACCTCGCGCGGGTAGCCGGCCGCGGCGAGTTCTCCGGCGACCTCCATGTGGGAGCGGGTGGCCTCCAGGGAGATGACGTCCGCGTCGAGTTCGTCGATCGCCGTCATGATCGCGCCGAACTCGGCGTAGCACATGTGGGTGTGGATCTGGGTGTCCGCGCGGACGCCCGAGGTGGCGAGGCGGAAGGCCTCGGTGGCCCAGGCCAGGTAGGCCGGGCGGGCGGCGGCCCGCAGCGGGAGGGTCTCGCGAAGCGCCGGCTCGTCGACCTGGACGACGGCCGCGCCGGCGGCCTCCAGGTCGGTGACCTCGTCGCGCAGGGCGAGAGCGACCTGGCGGGCGGTGTCGGCGAGCGGCTGGTCGTCGCGGACGAAGGACCAGGCGAGCATGGTGACCGGGCCGGTGAGCATGCCCTTGACCGGGCGGTCCGTCAAACCCTGCGCGTAGCCGAACCAATCGACGGTCATCGGGTGCGGGCGGGAGATGTCCCCGGCGAGGACCGGCGGGCGCACGTACCGGGTGCCGTAGGACTGCACCCAGCCGTGCCGGGTGGCGAGGTAGCCGGTGAGCTGCTCGGCGAAGTACTGGACCATGTCGTTGCGCTCGGGCTCGCCGTGGACGAGGACGTCGAGGCCGGCCTTCTCCTGGTAGGCGATGACCTCGCGGACCTCGGCCTCCATCCGCTCCCGGTACGCGGCCGCGTCGATCCGGCCCGCCGTCAGGTCGGCCCGGGCGACACGCAGCTCGATGGTCTGCGGGAAGGAGCCGATGGTGGTGGTCGGCAGCAGCGGCAGGGCGAGGCGGGCGCGCTGTGCCTCGGCCCGCACCGAATAGGGCTGGGAGCGGCGGGTGTCCGCCCCGGTGACGGCGGCGACCCGGGCGCGCACGGCCGGGTCGCGGGTGATCGGCGAGGTGGCGCGGGAGCCCAGGTCGGCGCGGTTGGCGGCGAGTTCGGCGGTGATCGCGCCGGTGCCCTCGCGCAGGCCGCGGGCGAGCAGCGCCGCCTCGGCGGCCTTCTGCTTGGCGAACGCGAGCCAGCGGGCGATCTGCGGGTCGATGTCGCGTTCGAGCGTGGCGTCGATCGGCACGTGCAGCAGCGAGCAGGACGGCGCGACGTCGACCCGGTCGGCCAGGCCGAGCAGGGTCGCCAGGGTGGCCAGCGACTTCTCCAGGTCGTTGATCCAGATGTTGCGCCCGTCGATCACCCCGGCCACCAGCCGCTTGCCGGGCAGCCCGCCCACGGCGGCCAGGTCGTCGAGGTTGCCGGCGGCCGGTCCGGTGAAGTCCAGCGCCAGGCCCTCGACGGGGGCCTTGGCGAGGACGGGCAGGGCCTCGCCGAGGCGTTCGAAGTAGCTCGCGACCAGCAGCTTCGGCCGGTCGGCGAGGGCGCCGAGGTCCCGGTAGGCGCGGGCGGCGGCGTTCAACTCGGCCGGGGAGCGGTCCTGGACGAGGGCGGGCTCGTCCAGCTGGACCCAGCCGGCGCCGGCGGCCTTCAGTTCGGCCAGCAGCTGCGCGTAGACGGGCAGCAGCCGGTCCAGCAGGGTCAGCGGCTGGAAGTCCTCGGCGACGCCGGGGGCGGGCTTGGCGAGCAGCAGGTAGGTGATCGGCCCGACCAGGACCGGCCGGGCGTCGTGGCCGAGGGCGAGCGCCTCGGTCAGCTCGCCGACGGCCTTGGCCGGGTTCGCGGCGAAGGCCGTGTCGGGGCCCAACTCGGGCACGAGGTAGTGGTAGTTGGTATCGAACCACTTGGTCATCTCCAGTGGCGCGACGTCCTGGGTGCCGCGCGCCATGGCGAAATAGCCGTCCAGCGGGTCGGCCTCGACCGCCTTGCGGTGGCGGGCCGGGATAGCGCCGACTGCCACTGTGGTGTCCAGCACGTGGTCGTAGAGCGAGAAGTCACCGGTGGGGACCTCGTCGATACCGGAGTCGGCGAGCTGCTGCCAGTTCCCGCGGCGCAGGTCGGCGGCCGTGGCCAGCAGTGCCTCGGCGGTGACCGTGTCCTTCCAGTAGCCCTCGATCGCCTTCTTCAGCTCCCGGCCCCGCCCCTGGCGGGGGTAGCCGTACGCGGTGGCGAGGGTTGCCGCGGCTGCGGACTTCGTAGTCAAGGGACTCTCCTTCGCGAGTCTGTCTCCTCAAGAACCCGGAGACGGACGAAGGCGCGAAGGGATGACGAAACCGGGCGGTGGCCACCGTGCATTGCGGGCCGGATCCGCCTGGTATGGTCGCCGACCCGCCCTCGAGGTCACCGGATTGCCGCGCGCGAACGGTCGCGCACGGGCAGTGGCAGGTCTTCGGACTCGCGGGCGCGCCCGTCCTGGTTCCAGGGCGGACACCTACTGGCCGTCGCTTCCCAGACCCGTCCCGGGTCCAGTGCGTATGACGGCGGTCGTTCCCACTCACCGCTGCGGGGCAGTCCCGGACTGGCCAGTTGAAAGGCGTCACCGGGTTCCCTCTTACGACGCCCCGCCTGGAGGACGGGGCGAACCAGCTGCACGACCAGCCTAGAGGAAGAACCTTGGGTTCTGACTGAAGAACCGCTCTACCGCCCGGATACTGAGACGTCGTTTGAAGCCGTCGTGCCCTTGCGAGCCCAAGCCCGTCCGATCGCCGACGGACCCCGGTCGTACGGTTCACTTTCCGGACGCCGAGACTAGGCTCGAAGGATGCGGATCGTCTCCCTGCTTCCCGCCGCCACGGACATTGTTGCCGCGCTCGGTCTCAGTGAGTTCCTGGTCGGCCGGACCCATGAGTGTGATTGGCCGCCGGCGGCTGTTGCCGGAGTCCCCGTGGTGACGGCGCGTGAGTTCGACGCCGACCGGCTCACCAGCCGGGAGATTTCTGAGGCTGTCGGCGGTGCGGCCCACCAGGGGTCGTCGCTCTACACCCTCGACGTGGAGCTGATGGCCACCCTCGCCCCCGACATCGTCCTCACCCAGGACCTGTGCGAGGTGTGTGCCGTGTCCTACAGCGGTGCGACCGAGGCGGTACGGGTTCTGGACGGCGGTCCGCGCGTGTTGAGCCTGGAGCCCCGGACGCTGCCCGAGGTCATCGCATGTCTGGAACACGTAGGACGGGAGCTGGGAGTCGCCGTCACCGCGTCACGGGCCGCCGCGGAGCTGCGATCGCGGCTGGCCCGGGTGTCGGCGGCCGTGCAGGGTCTGCCCCGTCCACGGGTGGTCGCGGTGGAATGGCTCGACCCTCTCTGGCCGGCCGGCCACTGGGTGCCCGAGCAGATCGACCTGGCGGGCGGCAGCCGCTTCTCGCGAAGGCGGGCCAGCACACCGAGCCGATGACCTGGGACGAGGTGCTCGCCGCCCGGCCCGACGTCCTGCTGCTCCTGCCCTGCGGCTTCCCACCGGCGCGCACCGAGCGGGAACTCCCATTGATCACCGGCCTGCCGGGCTGGGACGAGGTCCCCGCCGTCCGCAACGACCGGGTATGGGTCCTCGACGGCCCGTCCTACTTCAATCGTCCCGGCCCCAGGGTCGTGCGCGGCGCCGAGGTCCTGGCCCACGTTCTCCACGGTGTGCGCGCGGGTGAGCCGGTGACGTTCGAGGAGGCCCGCCCCCTGGCCGGACCGGGGTAGCCGCCGTGTCGGCCGGTCACCGGCAGCGACGCCCGCGTCCGCGTGGCAGCTGTCAGGGCTGCTTCTCGAAGTCCGGGGTGCGCGGCAAGGTCGCGCGGATGTCCGCGAGGAGGTCGGCGATCCCGCGCCCGTCGGCCAGGTGGCCGCCCGCCGCCTCGGCCTGGTCGGCGGGCAGGTGGGCCAGCACCCGCTCGGCCTCGCCGAGCAGGTGCTGGCTGCGTCGCAGGTCGAGGCGCATTCTCGCGACGTGTGCCTGTGCCCCGCCCAGCTGACGGCGGGCCGACTCCAGTCCGGCGTGCTGGCCGGGGGTGAGGAGGACGACGTCGACGCCGTTCACCGTGGTCGTCGTGGGCTTCTCGCGTTTGGGCACGTGGATGGCCTTTCGGTTCAGGTGGACGCCGTTTCGGTGTGTCGTACGGCGGTTCCCGGGTCCGTCGGCGTTCCGGGCGGGTCCGGGGTCTCGAAGCGCACGGTAGGTTCGAAGTTGGCGCGGCGGGCGGCGCGACGGAAGACGGTGAGCACGGCCGGCCCGACGACGAGCACGGCGGTGAAGGTGGTCACGGCGCGGCCGGTGTCCCAGCCCAGCGAGGTGGCCAGGTCGAAGAGCAGGTAGCGGTGCCACTGTTCGGTGAAGGGCAGGCCGGGCAGGTAGGCGATCGAGCTGTTCGGGTCGGTGGAGAACGGCCAGAAGGAGAGGTTGAGCAGGAAGCCGAACAGGTAGCCGGAGAAGGCCCCGTAGACGGCCAGCATCGGCACTTCCCAGCGGCGGCGGGCCTTGGGCAGCAGTCCGGCGAGCAGACCGACGAAGGCGCAGCCGAACATCTGGTAGGGCATCCAGGGGCCGACGCCGCCGGTGAGCAGGGCGGAGGCGAAGAGTGAGGTGCAGCCGAGGGTGAAGCCGAAGCCGGGGCCGAAGATCCGGCCGGCCAGGACGAGGATGAAGAAGACGGTCTCCACACCCGCGGTTCCGGCGCCGAGCGGGCGCAGTCCGGCGTTGACGGCGGAGAGGACGCCGAGCATGGCGAGGGCCTTGGCGTCGATGCCTCCGGCGGAGATCTCGGCGATGACGACGGTGAGCACCAGGACGAGCAGGGCGCCGAAGATCAGCGGCGGGGCGTAGTTGGAGCCGAACTTGCCGGGGGCGACGACGAACGGCCAGGTGAAGGCGACGAGGCCGATGAAGGCGGCCAGGGCGACGACGACGCGGGCCCGGGCCGGGATCCGGACGGCGGTCACCGCGCGGCCCCCGCGGGCGCGATGGCCTGGGCGACCTGCCGGGTGGTCAGGTAGGCCAGGGGCGCCAGGATCTTGGCGGTCTGCGGGGCGAAGGTGGGCGAGGCGACGATGACCCCGGCGGTGGGGCCGTCGGCGACGACCTCCCCCTCGGCCATCACCACGACGCGGTCGGCGGCGGAGGCGACGAACTCGACGTCGTGGGTGGAGACCACCACGGTCCGGCCTTCGGTGGCGAGGGCGTCGACGATGCCGATGAGCGCTTCCTTGGCCTGGTAGTCGAGCCCGCGGGTGGGCTCGTCCAGCAGTACGACCCTTGGTGCGGCGGCGAGTTGGATGGCCAGGACGAGCGCCAGCTTCTGCCCTTCGGAGAGGTCCCGGGGGTGGGTGTCGTCCGGGATCCCGGGGGCGAGGCGGTCCAGGATCTGCCGTGCGGTCGGGCCGCCGACCCGGTCGGCTTCGACATCGCTCTGGGCGAGTTCCTGTGCGACCGTCTCCAGGTAGAGCAGGTCGGTGGGGGTCTGCGGGACGAGTCCGACCAGTTGCCGGGCCCGGGCGGCCGGGAGGCGCTTGGGGTCCTCGGCCTTCCCTTCCCCGGCGCCGGTGACCTTGACGCTGCCGCCCTGGCGCGGGCCGGAGCCCTGCAGGGCCCACAGCAGCGAGGACTTCCCGGAGCCGTTGCGGCCCATCAGCGCGGTCACCTCTCCGGCGCGCAGTGACAGGTCGACGTCCCGGACGGCGGCCACCGGCCCGTAGCGGACGACCACGCCCCGGGCGTCCAGCACCGGCTCCCCTGCCACCGCTGCCCGGCGCGGCGGAGGAACCGGTGCGTCGGTGAGCCGCTGCCGCAGCGGCGCGGCGGCGCGGCGGGCGTCCCGGACGGAGAGCGGCAGCGGCTGCCAGCCGGCCAGGCGGCCGAGGCCGACGACGGGCGGCGCGATCGCGGTGGTCCGGAAGACCTCAGCGGGCGGGCCGTGCACGACGGTGCCGTCGCCGGGCAGGTAGGCGACCCGGTCGGCGTACTGGACGACGCGTTCCAGGCGGTGTTCGGCGAGCAGGACGGTCACGCCGAGGTCGTGGACGAGCCGGGTGATCGCGGCGAGCACCTCCTCGGCGGCGGTCGGGTCGAGCGCGGAGGTCGGTTCGTCCAGGACCAGGACGCGCGGGTGCGCGGTGAGTACGGAGCCGATGGCGACGCGCTGCTGCTGGCCGCCGGAGAGCTCGTGCAGGGCGCGGTGGCGCAGGTCTGCCAGGCCGAGCAGGTCGAGGGTCTCCTCGACGCGTTTGCGCATGACCTCCGGCGGGATCGCCAACTGCTCCATGACGTAGGCGAGTTCCTCCTCCACCGTGTCGGTGGTGAAGCCGGCCAGTGGGTCCTGGCCCACCACGCCGACCGCGTCGGCGAGTTCGCGCGGCGGGTGGTGGGCGGTGTCGCGGCCGTCCACTGTGACCCGGCCGCGCAGGGTGCCGCCGGTGAAGTGCGGCACGAGGCCGTTGACGGCGCCGAGCAGGGTGGACTTGCCGGCGCCGGTGCGGCCGACCACGAGGCAGAGCTCGCCCTCCGGTATGTGCAGGTCGACGTCGCGCAGGACGGGCGTGGTCTCGCCGTCGTACACCACGCTGACCTGGTCGAATCGGATCACGTGCTCACCTCTGAGGTCGAACGGGCGGTGCGGGTGCTGCCGGTGTCGCCGGTCCCAAGGGGGTCGTCGGTCCTGCGGGGGTCGCTGGCGGGCTCGGGTGTCCGGCCGGGCGGCGGCGAGACCACCCCGGCGGCGCCCGCCAGCAGCAGGGCGACCACCGGGACGAGCGGCAGCGTCGGCCAGGTCGGCGGGTACAGCGAGGGGTTGAGATCGGTGGCGTCGTAGCCGACGGTGGCGAACAGCAGGACGGCGGCGGTCACGCCGCAGCCGGCCACACCCCATTCGGCGGCCCGCCAGCGGTCCGGCCGGTAGGCGGTGCGTCGCACGCGACGCCCGCCGAGCAGCAGGCCCGCCACGCACAGCACGGCGCCCACCACGAAGGCGGGCAGGCCGAGCGCGGCGGGGGCCGTGCCGTCCAGCAGCCCGTACACCCCGGCGCACAGGCCGCACATACCGAGCAGCATCAGCGCGCCGGTGAGCCGGCGGGAGCGGCGCGAGGTGGTGCCGGAGCGTCCGTAGCCGCGCGAGTCCATCGCGGCCGCCAGGGCGAGCGAGCGTTCCAGCGCGTCCTCCAGGACCGGCACGACGATGCCGCGCAACGCGCGCACACCCGTGCGCTGCCCGGCGCGCAACCGCCGTGCCCGGGAGACGCGTTGGACGCTCTGCACCAGCTGGGGCGCGACGCTCAGCGCCACCGTGACGGCGACGCCCAGCTCGTACAGCGCCCCGGGCAGCACGCGCAGCGCCCGCTTGGGGTTGGCCAGGGTGTTGGCGGCGCCGATGCAGCAGATCAGGCAGGCCAGGCGCAGCCCGTCGAAGGCCGCGGAGAGCGTCGCCTCCAGCGAGACCGGGCCGCCGATCCGGATGCCCGCGTACCAGGCCGGGGTGGGGATGTGCGGCAGCGAGAAGAGCAGGTGGTCGCTCGGGGTGATGCCGGTGGCGAAGACGCACCGGAATCCCACCCGGATCGCCACCACGGTGAGCGCCACCCACAGGTAGTAGGTGAACCCGCGCGCCCACGGGGCCTCGCTGCGGCGGGCGGTGACCACGTAGCCGAGCACGGCGAGGACGAGCAGGAGCAGCAGCGGGTTGGTGGTGCGGCTGGCCGCCGTCGCCAGGGCCAGCGCCCAGGTCCACCATGCCAGCGGGTGGAGGTTCCGCGGGACGCGCCGGCCCCCCGCGCCGCGCCCGGGGGCGACGGACGGGGAACCGGCGGACGGGAAACCGGCGGAGCGCTTGTCGGGCATGGTCACCGGATCACTCGGCCCCTCGCCGGCGACGGCGCGCGGTGATCACGGTCGCCACGCCCAGGACCACCACGAGGACGGACCCGATCACGGCGGGGAGCATCGACCCGGAGTCGTGCGACGCGTCGGCCATCGGCGGGGCGTTCTGCACCCCGCCGGGCACCGCCGGGGTGGCGGTCGCTGCGGCGACGGCGTCCGTCGGCGGGGGCGGCTGCTCGCTCGGGGTGTCGGTCGGTGCTGCGGTGGGCGGCTCGACCGGCTCCACGGTGGCGGGCACCGGGGTCGGTTCGGGCGCGCCCGGCGGGGTGACGCCGTCCTCGGGGGTACCGGCCGTGCCGGCCCCTGCGGGCGGGGTCGGCGCGGGCGGACGGGCTCCGGCCGCAGGGGGCTTGGCGGGGGCCGGGGCCCGGCCGGTGCCCCCGCCCGTACCGGAGCCGCTGCCGCCGGTGCTGCCGGAGCTGCCGCCCGAACCGGTGCCGGTGCCACCGCTCGTACCGCCGGTTCCCGTGGAACCACCAGAGCCACCCGAGGTACCGCCGGATCCCGTGGAACCGCCGGAGCCGCCCGCGGTGCCCTGGCCCGGGTCGGCCGGCTGCCCGCCGGGGCTGGAGTTGTGCGCCCGGACGCTGTCCGGCGAGAAGGTGGGACGCCCCTCGGTGCCCTCGATGTTGGTGCCTCCGAAGATCCACAGGTCGACGCTGCCGGGCTTCGGCTGGTAGAGCATGGCGCCCAGCTGGCTGTACGACCAGGTGTTCTGGCCCGGGTCGGCGTGCCAGTACGACCAGTAGGCCGTGGCCGGCGGCGTCAGCACGCACTTCTCCTGGTCCGGGGTGGGGAACTGCTTGCCGCCCTGGAAGCCGCTGTAGCCGATCCGGCAGATGAACGCCGGGCCGTCGTGGCCGGTACCGGTGGTCTTCCACCCGCCCTGGTTGAGCAGGGCGTAGCCGGTGGTCGGGGTGGTCCCGCAGGACCGCAGCAGCGGGCCGCCCCACTTGCCGAAGTCCACGGCGAGCACGACGCCGGACGTGGTGGTGCACTGGTCCATCGGCAGTGGCGCCGCCACTGCGGGGGCGGTGCCCACCGCGATGCCGCCGGAGGCGAGCGCGAAGGTCAGTGCCATTGCCCCGGACAGCCGACCGAGTCGCGTGCCGGGCCGGCCGGTCACCGGTGACGCCCCGAGGTGGCTGTGGCTCGGCGACGGGCGATGACGACGGCGGCGGCTCCGAGTGCCGTCAGCACGCCGGCGCCCGCCGTCAGCGTGAGTGCCTCGGTGCCGGTGCGGGCCAAGTCCCCGGAACCGCTCTGCACCGACACGCCCGCGGCTTGCCCGTTGTCGCCCCCGGCGGCGCCGCCACCGGCCGGGGCGTCGATGCCGCCAGCCGGGGCGGTGGTCGGGCCGGCGCCGGTCGAGGGGGCGCTGGTGACCGGGGCGGGCCCGGTCGTCGTGGGAGTGCCGGTCGGCGTTCCGGTGGGGGTGCCCGTCGGAGTGCCGGTCGGCGTCCCCGTGGGAGTGCCCGTCGGCGTCCCGGTCGGGGTCCCGGTCGGCGTCGGCGTTCCGCCCAGGTTCCGGGAGAGCGTGCCGAAGGAGATGCCGGTGGCGCCGCCCAGCACCTGGGTCGAGGCCCGGACGTCCGAGCCCTGCTGTCCGGCGGAGGCGACGTTGAACCCGCCGTCGCCGTTCTGCTGCCCGGCGAGGAAGTCCAGCGCCTTGGCGATCTGCCCGTCGTAGGCGGCCTTGTGGAGCGTCATGCCCTGGACGGCGAGGGCCGCCGAGTTGGTCGAGTGGCCGGCCGCGCCGGGGAAGCCGCCGTCGGGGAGCTGCTGGGCGGCGAGCCAGGTGAGTCCCTTGTCGACGGCCTGGGCGGCGTCGTCGCCGGGGACGAGGGCGAGGGCCATGACGGCCATGGCCGTGCTGTCGACGTCGGAGTCGCCGGTGGCGGGGATCAGGCTCGGCCACGAGCCGTCCGCGTGCTGGAGGCTCCTCAGGTAGGCGGTCGCGGGCGCGGCGGCGGTCGCGTCCCCGGCGCGGAGCTGGGCCATGACGCCGAGGGCCTGGGAGAAGACGGAGGTGGCGTACTGGTAGTTGCCGGGGGCGTCGCAGCCGGTGTTCGCGTCGGCCTTGGTGCACACCATGGCGGCGAGGGCGGCGATCAGGTCGTGGCCGCCGAAGGCGCGCGGGTCGCGGCCGACGATCTCGGCGAGCAGCGCTTCCTTGCCGACGGAGCCGCCGCCGGCGTACTCGGTGCCGATGCCGGTCCAGTCGTTGACGGTGCGGTCGCTCGCGTCCTTGCCCTGCTGGTCCAGGAAGTCGACGATCCTGCGCAGCGCGGTGTCGTCGGTGCCGGTGGCGGCGAGGGCGTAGGCGCCGTCGATGGTGAGGCCGAAGTCGGCGAAGGCCGGGAAGCCCTCGTAGTAGTGGCCGTCGATCAGCCGGGCGGGGTCGGTGAGGTAGGCGCTGCCCTTGGCGGCGTCGGGCTTCCTCCCGGCGGGCGGGGTCGGTGTCGTGGTGGTGGCGTCCGGGTTGTGCCGGACGCTGGTGAGGTCGGTGCCGGTCAGAGCCAGGAGGGCCTGCTCGGTGGCGGGCGCGTCCGGGTCGACCGTGGACGCGTCGGGTCCGAAACCGCCGTCCTTGCCCTGCCGGGCGGCGAGCCAGGCGGTGGCGGCGGCCCGCCGGGCGCCCTGGCCGGTGGCCTTGAACACCTGGGCGGCGCTCGCGGTGCTGAGGGTGTCTCCGGGGGCGCCGGCGTACGGAAGGAGGGAGCCGTCGCTCTGCTGACTCGCCGCCAGCTGGTCGGAGGCCTTCTTCGCGGCCGCCTCGTACCCGGGGGCGGTGCGCAGCGCGAGGGCGGCGACGGCGGTGGTGAGCGGGTCGGACTCGCAGTGGTCGCCGGCGACGATCATCGCTCCGGCCATCCCGCCGTCGGCGCACTGCAGGGCGGTGAACCGGGCCAGGGCGGCGGCGGGCGGTGTGACTCCGGCCCGCTGGAGCGCGATGACGCCGAGCGACTGGCCCCAGGGGGAGGCCGCGCCGAGGAAGTCCCCGGCGGCGGTGCACTTCCCGTTCTCCCCGGGCGCCGTGCAGACGTGGTCGGTGAGCGCGGCGATCAGGTCCCGGCTGCCGAACGTGCGGGGATCCCGGCCGGTGCTCTCGGCGACGAGGGCCAGCAGGGCGGCGGCCCTGGTGTCGGGCTGGGCGGTGGGGCCGTCGGGGTACAGGAAGGCGTCGGTGTGCGCGGTGAGGAAGGCGACCACCTTGCGCAGGGCCGGGTCCTGGGTGCCCGCGGCGGCGAGGGCGACGGCGGTGAGCGCGGTGCGGGGGTAGTCCGGCCCGGGAGCGGCCCAGTTCTCCATGTGGTCGCCGCCGACGAGTTGGCCGGCCAGCCAGGCGGCGGCCGCGGCCGGGTCACCGGTGGTGGCGGGCCCGGTCGGGGTGGTGGTCGGGGTCGGGGTCGGGGTGGCGGAGGGGGACGTGGAGGGCGAGGGGCCGCCGTTCTTGGCCCGCACGGAGTCGGGGGTGAAGCTCGGTGCCCCGCTGGTGCCGCCGATGTCGGTGCCGCCGTACACCCAGGCCTCGACCTCGCCCGGCTTGGGCTGCTGGGTGCCCGCGCCGAACTGGCTGTAGGACCAGGTCTGTTGGCCGGGTGGGGCGATCCAGTACGACCAGTAGGCGGTGGCCTGCGGGGTGTTGACGCACGGCTCCTCGGCCGGAGTCGGGTACTGGACACCGCCGTTGAAGGTCCCGGTGCCGAGCCGGCAGATGAAGGCGGGGCCGTCGTGCTCGGTGCCGGCCGTGGTGAATCCGGCGTTGCGCAGCAGGTTCATCCCGGTGGTGGGGTGGGCGTCGCAGCCCCGGACGACGCCGCCGCCCCAGTGGGTGAAGTCGACGGCGACGATCGCGCCCGTGGTCGTGGTGCACTGCTCGATCGGGTCGGCGGCGGCTATGCCGGGCCGGCCGAGCAGGACCGTGCCGCAGGCGGCGGCCGCGACGGTGCCGGCGACCAGCAGGGACGCGAGGTCCCGGTTTCTGTGACGTGTGCGACTGCTGCTGACCCTCACGACGACTCCCCGGTCGGTCGACGCGGGAGGCCACGGCGCAGCCGACGGCCGCCCGCAGACACGGGGCCGTCATGAGCTGCGTCGTAGTCCGCGACGACGCAAGTGCTGTGTGAACAGACCCCCGGTCCAGGCAGTCCGGCTCACCCACCGGGCGGTGGGTCTACGGTTGCGGGTCAGCGCCGGAATCAGACCGGCTTCCCCTGAATGCCGAGGGCGAAAAACCGATTCATCAGACCACGGTGTTCGATTCGGAGTCAACAGGTCGTCAGGTAGGTCACAGCACCTCGTCAGCCGGTCCGCGCGTGCGGTAGCGTCCGCCGTGGCCGAGTGGGGGAACCCGGTGCGACTCCGGGGCTGACGCGCAGCGGTGTGGGGCGGCGGTTGTGCCGTTCCGAGCCCGAATGCCCGCCCGACCGTGCACCACGGCGAATGCCGGCCCACGCGATCCGGGCGGCGACCGTTCCGGCTGTCGCGCGCCCCCGAACGGACGCCGGGACTCCGGGGCAGGGTCGGCGCCCGCCACCCCAAGGAGCCTGTTCCGTGCCCCTTCCCACCCCGAAGCGGACCACCCCCAGCCGGACCACCCCGGCCCGCGCCGCCTCCGCGGCCACCGTCGCCCTGACGGCCGGAGCCCTGCTGCTGTCCGCCGTTCCCGCCCACGCGACGGCCAGCCCCACCCAGATAGCCACCTCCAAGAGCACCGGCGTCACGTACCTGAAGTCCCTCCAAGCCGCCGACGGCAGCTACGTCACCGGCGGAGGCCTCTCCAATGAGTGGGCCTTCAGTGCGCTGGCGGCCGCCGGCACCGCCGCCGCGGACGTGACCCCCGGCGGCGACACGAGCAAGAACGCCCGTCTCGTGTACCGGAACCAGCTCGCCGCCGCCGGCTGGCCCGGCGGCTCGCCGGTGGTCACCGACTACGAGCGCGCCATCCTCAACTCCTACGCCGCCGGGATCGACCCCGCCCGCGTCGGTCCCGGCCGCAACCTGATCGCCGACGCGGTCGCCTACTGGCAGACCGCCGAGCCCGGCTACTACGGTCCGTCCGCCAACTTCAACGGCACCGTCTTCGGCCTGCTCGCCCTCGCGGGCGCGAAGACCCAGACGGGCACCCAGCGGGCCCCGCAGGTCCTGCTGAACTCCTCCGTCACCGCGGTGCGCGCCAACCAGCACAACGACGGCGGCTGGAACTACAGCAAGGCCGCGGGCGACCCGACCGCGCTCGCCCAGGGCAGCGACATCGACATGACCGGCGCCGCCATGGCCTCGCTGTGCGCTGCCGGAGTCCCCAACACCGACCCGGCGATCGTGGTGGCCAAGAACTTCCTCAAGGGCAAGCTGGCCTCCTCCGGGGCCTTCAACGCCATGTTCGGAGTGAACACCGACTCCAACGGCTGGGCCGTGTCCGGCCTCAACGCCTGCGGCATCAACCCGCAGGGCACCGACTTCACCAGCGGCACCGGCAAGACCCCGCTCGACTTCCTCATCGCCCAGCAGTTCAAGCCCGGCGGCGGCTTCAAGTACCTGCCCACCGACACCTCCCCGTCCCCCTACGCCTCCGTCGACGGCCTGCGCGCCGTGGCCGGGGCCGGGTTCACCGCCACCCCGCCCGCCCCGGTCACCGCGGGCGAACCGACCTGGGCCGCCACCACCGGCTTCACGGCCGGTACCGCCGCCAGGCTCGCTCTGGTCGTCGACGACGGCACCGGGGCGCTCAAGGCCTGCACCGTCACGCTCACCCCGACCGGCAGCACCGCGACCCTCGGCGACGTCCTCGACGCGGCGGGCACCGCCACCCCGGCCGGCTGCGTCACCGCCGTCACGCCGTCCACCGGCGGCGGCACCGTCACGGCGATCAACGGCACCGCCAACAGCGGTTCGTCCACCTGGAAGGTCAGCCTGGACGGCGCCACCGCCGTGGCCGCCACCCGGGCCACCACCGTCCACCTCGGCGACACCGTCTCGCTGCGCTACGGCAGCTGACCGCACGACTCCGCAGGGGAGTTGAGCACGGATCGCCCTCCCCTCGGCAGGGCAGGACCACGACGGCCCGACTGATCCCGCCGCCGGACCACGGAACAGGGGGGAAGTGGTACCGATGGGTGCTTCCAGGTGGGTGGCAGGCGGCTACGTGGCCTCGGTCGGCGTCTTCGCCGCCCTGGGCGGGCTGACGGGGAACGGGCGCTACTACCTCGCGTCGATCGTCCTCACCCTGCCCGTCGGGCTCGCCGCGTTCGCGGGCGTCTACCTCACCCGGGGGCTGCTGACGGGCGTCGGTGAGCTGTTCACCACGACACGACTGCCGAACGGCGATGATCCCGGGTGGCTGACCACGGCGGGCATCGTGGCCAACACACTGCTGTTCACCACCGCCGCCGTCATCACCGTGGTGCTGGCCGAGCGCTTCGTCCGCCGCCGGAGGTGAGCCCCGGGCACCCGGCGCCCCGGCCCTTCCAAGGAGGGGCCGGGGCGCCGATGTGCCATGGGGTGTCAGGGCGCCGTGATGCCCGGCTGGGCGCCGGCGCCGAAGGACCAGCCCTCGACGTCGCCGGGCGCCGGGTTGTAGCTGCCCGCGCCGAGGTTGCTGTACGACCAGGGGCCGCCGTGCTGGGCGTGCCAGTACGACCAGTAGGCGTTGCCGGTCGGGTTGGTGCAGGTCGTCGGCAGACTGTTGATCTTGCAGACGAAGCCGGGGAAGCGCGGGTGGAAGGCGTACGAGAACCCGGCGCCGGTCAGCGCGGCCAGGCCGCTGGCCGGGTCGCCGGGGGCGCACCCGGTCTGGATGCCGCCGCCGACGGCGGTGAAGTCGACCACGACGGTGACACCGGTGGTGCCGTCGCAGGCCGCCGCGTGGGCCTGCGGGGCCTGGGCGGCGGAGACGCCGAGCAGGCCGGCGGTGAGGGCGGCGGCCGCGGCGATCGAGCCGAGGGTACGGCGCGCCGGGCGGGCCGGGGTGAGGGTGTCGGTCATCGGTGAACTCCTCGTGGTGTCGGGCCCGTTCAGCGGGCGGCCGGGGCCGGGCAGGCCAGGGTGGGGGCGTCGGGGCGCGCGCCGGCGGCGGAGAGGGTGGCCAGCGGGGTGCCCGCGAGGCCGAGGACGGCCTGCGCGGTGGCCCGGGCGCCGTTGCCCGCGTTGAAGCCGGTCGCGTCGTAGGCGACGGCGCCGCGCACCGCCGGGTCGGCGGCGCAGCCCTGCTGGAGCTTGACCAGCCGGCTCCAGCCCTTGAGGCCGGCGCCGAAGCGCCCGCCGGAGAGCAGCGCCTGGGTAGCCAGGCCGGTGGTGTTGGCGTTGGAGGCGGTCGCGCCGGCCGCCGCGAAGCCGCCGTCGGCGTTCTGGTGGGTGGTGAGCCAGGTGAGGCCGGTGTTCGCCTTGGCGGTGCGGCCGGTGGCGGCGAGGGCCTGGGCGGCGAGGGCGGTGGCGTCCGGGTCGCTGGTGCAGGTGGTCTGGCCGAAGGCGACGGGGAAGCCGCCGTCCGCGCACTGGCTGTTCGCGAGGTAGTCCACGGCCGCCGTCGGGGCGTCACCGGGGGTGCGGTGCAGGGCGATCAGGGCCAGTGACTGGCCGAAGGCGTTGCTGTAGTCGCCCCACTGGGAGCGGTCGGAGAAGCGGCCCTCGGGGGTCTGGAGCGAGCGCAGCCGAGCGGGCAGGTCGACGCCGCCGAAGCTCGCCGGGTTCGCGTCGCGGACCTCGGCGGCGAGCAGCAGCTTGGCGGTCGCGCCCGCGTACGCCTCGGTGGTGCCGTCGCCGAGGTAGCCGGAGATGATCTCGGGCTTCGCCAGCCAGGCGGTGGCCCGGGCGGCGGCCTCGTCGGAGTTGTGCGAGGCGGCGAAGGCCAGCACGGCGTCGATGGTCAGCCCCTGGTCGGGGTAGGCGGTGCCGTTGAAGACGCTCTCGAAGTGGTCACCGCCGACGAGCTGGCGGGCCAGCCAGCCGGCCGCCGCACCGTCGGGGCGGACCGTCCGGGAGGAGGTGGTGTCGGCGTGGGCGGCGGTGGCCGCCGGGAGCGCGGTGGCGAGGGCCAGGGCGGGTATCGCGAGCAGACCGAGGGTGCGGCGGAGCGTGGGCATGGGTGCCTTTCCGGGCCTGGACGCAGGGGCCCGGAGGGCGTCGGCGTGTGCCGGAGCAGCCCTCGGAGCTCCGGCCCGCAGACCACGACGGGAGGAGGGGACGACACACCTCCGCCGACGGGTACTCGGGCTCGCCGCCGACGTGGCGTCGGCGGCCTACCGTTGCGGGCCAGCGCCGGATTCGAACCGGACTTCCCCCGTTGGCGGAGTCACAACGTGACGGCTCATCATGGCGAAACGGAAAAGATCGGGTCAAGGGATCGTGCGTCACATCACGGTGATGCGGGTGGATTCCTGGACGCGCGCCGGTCCGCCGGTCCGGGCACGGCCGGTCGGAGGGCAGAATGCCTCCCATGCGGCACATCTTCGTCATCGGCATCGGCGCGGGCGACCCCGACCACCTCACCCTGCAGGCCGTCAAGGCGCTCGCCCGCACGGACGTCTTCTTCATCCTCGACAAGAGCGAGGAACGGCAGGACCTGATCCGGCTGCGTCGACGGATCCTCGCCGAGCACGGCCGGGCCGGGCACCGCGTGGTCGAGGCGCCGGACGCGGAGCGGGACCGCGGCACCCCCGCGTACGCGGCCGCCGTCGACGACTGGCGGGTCCGCCGCGCCGACCTGGTCGAACGGCTCGTCGTCGAGCACCTCGGCGAGGACGAGACGGGGGCGTTCCTGGTCTGGGGCGACCCAAGCCTGTACGACAGCGTCATCGCCGTCGTGGACGACGTCCTGGCCCGCGGCACCGTCGGGTTCGGGTTCGAGGTGATCCCGGGCATCAGCAGCGTCTCCGCGCTCGCCGCCCGCCACCGCACCACACTGACCCGGGTCGGCCGCCCGGTGCAGATCACCACCGGCCGACGTCTGGCCGAGGGCTTCCCCGAGGGCGTGGACGACGTGGTGGTGATGCTGGACGGCCGGGCCGCCTTCACGGAGATCGACCCCGAGGGGCTGGAGATCCGGTACGGCGCCTACCTGGGCACCCCCGACGAGATCCTCGTCGCCGGCCCGCTCGCCGAGGCCGCCCCGAGGATCCGCGAGGTGCGCGAGCAGGCCCGCGAACGCAAGGGCTGGATCATGGACACCTACCTGCTGCGGCGGGCCGAGAGCTGACCGGCGGCGCGCCGCCCCGTCGGGGGGCGGCGCACTGCCCGGCCCGTCAGCGGTTGGCGAACGTCGACGGGCGCTTCTCGGTGAAGGCCGCCATGCCCTCCTTCTGGTCCGCGGTCGCGAACGTCGCGTGGAAGAGCCGCCGTTCGAAGCGGACGCCCTCGGCGAGGGTGGTCTCGAACGCCCGGTTGACGCTCTCCTTCATCATGATCGAGGCCGGGGCGGACATCGCCGCGATGGTCTCGGCGGTGGTCAGGGCCTCGGCCATCAGCTGGTCGGCGGGGACGATGCGGGAGACCAGTCCGGCCCGCTCGGCCTCCTCGGCGCCCATCATCCGGCCGGTCAGGCAGAGCTCCATGGCCTTGGCCTTGCCGACAGCCCGGGTGAGCCGCTGCGAGCCGCCGATGCCCGGGATCACGCCGAGCTTGATCTCGGGCTGCCCGAACTTCGCGGTGTCCGCCGCCAGCAGGACGTCGCACATCATTGCCAGCTCGCAGCCGCCGCCCAGCGCGTAACCGGCCACGGCCGCGACGACCGGCGTTCGCAGGGCGGCGAAGCGGTCCCAGGCGGCGAACCAGTCGCCGAGGTAGGCGTCCACGAACTCCAGGGACTGCATCTCCTTGATGTCGGCGCCGGCCGCGAAGGCCTTCTCCGAGCCGGTGACCACCAGACAGCCGATCTCCGGGTCCCGGTCGAACTCCGTTGCCGCCGAGACGACTTCGGTCATCAGCAGGGTGTTCAGCGCGTTCAGCGCCTTGGGGCGGTCGAGCGTGATCAGCCCCACCCGGCCCTTGCGCTCGACCAGGATCGTCTCGAACGTCATGCGGTGTCCTTCCTGAGGGTGGTGATGATGGCGGAGAAGTCCAGCCCGCCCGAGCCGTCTCGGGCGAAGGCGGCGAACAACTCGGCTGCCCGCCGGCCCAGTTCGGCCGGCACGGCCGAGGCGGCGGCCGCGTCGGCGGCGAGACCGAGGTCCTTCGCCATCAGCGCGGCGGCGAAGCCTGCCGCGTAGTCGCGGTTGGCCGGGCTGGTCGGGACCGGGCCGGGTACCGGACAGTTGCTGGTCAGCGCCCAACACTGGCCGGAGGCGGTCGAGGCGACGTCGTAGAGCGCCTGGTGGCTGAGCCCGAGGCTCTCCCCGAGCGCGAAGGCCTCGCTGACCGCGATCATGGAGACGCCGAGGATCATGTTGTTGCAGATCTTGGCGGCCTGTCCGGCCCCGGAGGCCCCGCAGTGGACCACCCGGCGGCCCATGGCCGCGAGCACCGGCTCGGCCTCGCCGAAGTCGACGTCCTCGGCGCCGACCATGAAGGTCAGGCTCGCCGCTTCGGCCCCCGCCACACCGCCGGAGACCGGGGCGTCGACGGCCCGGTGCCCGGCGACCCGGGCGAGGTCGGCTGCCACCCGGGCGTCCCCGACGGCGATGGTGGAGCAGTCGATGAACAGCGCACCGGTGGCCACCTCGGTCAACTCGCCGTAGGAGTCGAGGACATGGCGTCCGGTCGGCAGCATGGTCAGCACCACGTTGGCCTCGCCGACCGCCTCGGCGGCGGAAACCGCGATCATCACTCCCTGTGCTGCGGCCAGGTCCCGGGCCTCGGCCGAGAGGTCGTAGCCGATCACCCGGTGCCCGGCCTTGACGAGGTTGGCGGCCATCGGGCCGCCCATGTTGCCCAGCCCGATGAATCCGACGGTCAGGGTCACCAGCGCTCCAGGGATGTGGTGGTGGCGGCGAGGCCCAGCTCGCGCTCGCCCAGTGGCACGAAGTAGCGGGCCACGGTTGCGGGTTCGACGGCGCCCAGGGTGGCCGGGCTCCACCGCGGCGAACGGTCCTTGTCGATCACCTGGGCCCGGATGCCCTCGGCGAGGTCGGCGGTGGCGAGCGCCGCGCAGGACGTGCGGTACTCCTGGTCGAGGACGGCTTCCAGCGGGCCGAGGGCCCGGGCTCGGCGCAGCGCCGCCAGGGTGGCCTTCACGGCGGTGGGCGAGTTGGCGGTGATCCGGTCCGCGGCCTTCTTCGCCTCCGGTTCGCCGCTCTCCCGCAGCCGGTCGAGGATCTCCTCGACGGTGCCGGCCGCGTAGCAGTGGTCGATCCATCCGCGCTGTCCGTTCAGCGCACCGCTCGGCACGGGTTCGACGTGTCGCTCCAGGGCGTCGTGTACGGGCAGTTCGGCGAGGTCGTCGAGCAGCGCCGGCACCCGGTCGGAGGGCAGGAAGTGGTCGGCGAGCCCGCAGAGCAGCGCGTCGGCGGCGCCGACGGAGCCCGCGGTGAGCGCGAGGTGGGTGCCCAGCTCGCCGGGCGCCAGGGCGAGCAGGTAGGTGCCGCCCACGTCGGGGACGAAACCGATGCCGGCTTCGGGCATGGCGATGCGGGTGGTCTCCGTGACGATCCGCACGCTGCCGTGGGCGGAGACGCCGACCCCGCCGCCCATGACGATGCCGTCCATCACGGCCACGTAGGGCTTGGGGTAGCGGGCGATCCGGGCGTTGAGGCGGTACTCGTCGCGCCAGAACTCCTCGACGGCGCCCGGGTCCCCGCCGGTGGCGGCTCGGTGGATGGCGACGATGTCCCCGCCGGCGCAGAAGGCGCGGTCCCCGGACCCCGTGATGACGACGGTCTCGACCCGGGCGTCGTCCTCCCACGCGTCCAGGGCCTCGGCGATGCGCAGCACCATGCCGTGGGTGAGGGCGTTCAGGGCCGCGGGGCGGTTGAGGACGATCAGGCCGGCCCGGCCCTCGCGCTGGACGATGACCTCGTCGAGGTCGTGGCCGGCCATCACGCGGCTCCGGTCAGGCCGCGGGCGACGATGACGCGCATGATCTCGTTGGTTCCTTCCAGGATCTGGTGCACCCGCAGGTCGCGGACGATCTTCTCGATGCCGTACTCGGCCAGGTAGCCGTAGCCGCCGTGCAGCTGGAGGGCCTGATTGGCGACCTCGAAGCCGGTGTCGGTGGCGTAGCGCTTGGCCATCGCGCACAGCTGCGGCGCCCGGGGATCGCTCCGGTCCAGCGCGCCGGCCGCCCGCCAGACCAGCGCCCGGGCGGCCTCCAGCTCGGTGGCCATGTCGGCGAGCCGGAACTGCAGGGCCTGGGCGTGCAGCAGCCGGGCGCCGAACGCCTCGCGGTCCGCGAGGTAGCCGGTGGCCCGTTCCAGGGCGCTCTGCGCGCCGCCGAGCGAGCAGGCGGCGATGCCGAGCCGGCCGCCGTTGAGTCCCGACATGGCGATCCGAAAGCCTTCGCCCTCGTCGCCGAGCAGGCGGTCGGCGGGCAGCCGGACACCGTCCAGCACGACCTGCCGGGTGGGCTGGGCGTTCCAGCCCATCTTCTTCTCGTTCGGTCCGAAGGAGACGCCGGGGTCGTCCCGGTCCACGATGAAGGCGGACAGCCCGGAGGCCCCGGAGCCTCCGGTGCGGGCCATCACCAGGTAGATCTGTGCGGCCCCTGCTCCGGAGATGAACTGCTTGACGCCGTCCAGCACCCAGTGGTCGCCGTCGCGCACCGCTCGGGTGGCGATCGCGGCCGCGTCGGAGCCGGCGCCGGGCTCGGTCAGGCAGTAGCTGCCCAGATGCTCGGCTGAGCAGAGCCCCGGCAGCCAGCGGGCCCGCTGGGCGGCCTCGCCGTAGCGGTCGACCATCCAGGCGACCATGTTGTGGATGGACAGGTAGGCGGCGATGGACGGGCAGCCGGTGGCGAGTGCCTCGAGGGCGACCACCCCGTCGCGTCGGGTCAGCGCAGAGCCGCCGGCGTCCTCCCGGACATAGATACCGGCAAGGCCCAGATCGGCGGCCTTGCGCAGCACGTCGACCGGGAAGTGCTTGGTGTGGTCCCATTCGACCGCGTGCGGTGCCAGGTGTTCGGCGGCGAAGGCTCCGACAGCCTCGGCGATGGAGGCCTGCTCCTCCGTCAGTTCACTTGCGTTCACAGTGCTCAGCCCATCGTCGGCATGGTGAAGCTCGCGCCCTCCTTGACCCCGGAGGGCCAGCGCGAGGTGACGGTGCGGGTGCGGGTGTAGAAGCGGATCGAGTCCGGGCCGTGCTGGTTGAGGTCGCCGAAGCCGGAGCGCTTCCACCCGCCGAAGGTGTGGTAGGCGATCGGCACCGGGATGGGCACGTTGACGCCGACCATGCCGGTGTTCACCCGGCGGGCGAAGTCCCGCGCCGTGTCGCCGTCCCGGGTGTAGATGGCCACGCCGTTGCCGAACTCGTGCTCGCTGGGCAGGCGCAGCGCCTCCTCGTAGTCGGCGGCGCGCACGACGGTCAGCACCGGGCCGAAGATCTCCTCCCGGTAGATCCGCATGTCCGGCGTGACCCGGTCGAACAGCGAGGCGCCGAGGAAGTAGCCGTCCTCGTGCCCCTCCAGGCGGAAGTCCCGTCCGTCGACGACGAGTTCGGCGCCCTCCTCGACCCCGAGGTCCAGGTAGCCGCGGACCCGCTCCAGGGCGTCACGGCCGACCAGCGGGCCGAAGTCCGCGGCCGGGTCGTCCGAGCGGCCGACCCTGAGCGCGGCGATCCGCTCGACCAGCTTCGCCACCAGGGCGTCCGCGGTCTCCTCGCCGACCGGGACGGCCACCGAGATGGCCATGCAGCGCTCGCCGGCCGAGCCGTAGCCGGCGCCGACCAGCGCGTCGGCGACCTGGTCGAGGTCCGCGTCCGGCATCACGACCATGTGGTTCTTCGCACCGCCGAAGCACTGCGCGCGCTTGCCGTGCGCAGCCGCGGTCGCGTAGACGTACTGGGCGATCGGGGTCGAGCCGACGAAGCCCAGCGCCTCGACCCGCGGGTCCTCCAGCAGGGTGTCCACGGCCTCCTTGCCGCCGTTGACCACGTTGAACACGCCCGGCGGCAGCCCGGCCTCCAGGAACAGCTCGGCCAGCCGCAGCGGCACCGACGGGTCCCGCTCGGAGGGCTTGAGGACGAAGGCGTTGCCGCAGGCCAGCGCGGGCGCCGCCTTCCACAGCGGGATCATCGCCGGGAAGTTGAACGGCGTGATGCCCGCGACGACGCCGAGCGGCTGGCGCATCGAGTAGACGTCGATGCCGGTGCCGGCGTTGTCGCTGAACTCGCCCTTCAGCAGGTGCGGGATCCCGGCGGCGAACTCCACCACCTCCAGGCCACGTTGCAGGTCGCCGTGGGCGTCGGCCACGGTCTTGCCGTGCTCGGCGGACAACAGCCGGGCCAGCTCCTCCTTCTCCTGTTCGACCAACTGCAGGAAGCGCAGCAGCACCCGGGCCCGCCGCTGCGGGTTCCAGGCCGCCCATGCGGGCTGGGCCTGCGCGGCGTCGGCGATCACCGCCTCGACCTCGGCGCGGCTCGCCAGCGGGACCCGGGCCTGCACCCGGCCGGTGTTGGGGTCGTACACGTCGCCGAAGCGGCCGGAGGTCCCGGGCGTGCGCTTGCCGGCGACGAAGTGCGTCAGTTCACGGACCATTGGTTCCTTCTCTCAACAGGGTCGGGGAGAGGAGGAATGGAGGCCGCCGCCGACGGACGGGCGCACGGTGGTGCGGCCCCGCGACGTCACGGTGGCGGTGGCAGGACGAACCGTCAGAGCAGGTGGGCCCCGGGGGTCGTCGGCACAGGACAACCAGGAGCAGCAGAACGGGAGCAGCCCGGAGTCATGCGTGTCGTCTCCATCCTCGTGGAAAACACGGATCACCCGCGGCCGGTATCCTGACTCCCGGATCACCGCACGCCCTCAGGCCTTCCCGGCTGGCTGCCAGTGGCCGTCTCCCGCGAGGACGAACTCCCCGGTCACAGTGGCGGGACCGTGCCGGACTCACACCGGCTTCCCTGACACCGCGGACCTGCCGTCGACCATATAGTTGGACGTCCTAGTAAGTCCAGAGCTCTCCATGCGCGCGTTGCGCCAACGGGGTCAGCTGAGGACCCGCCCGGTGCGACACCGACGGGCGGAGGACCACCGAGGCGACGTTCAGCAGCCTCGTCCAGCTCGCCGTACAGCGCCCGTAGTCACCCCGGCACCTCGACCGGCCCGGTTGGCGTCGTCGTCGTCACCCCCGACGTCCACCTCGTCGACCGAACCGGCCGCCAGCAGCGAAGAGGAAGCGGTGACGCTTGGGACCGCCTCGACCAACTGCACTGCGAACAGGCCAGGGTCGAACAACCGGTATTCCCCAGATCCGCACGGTGATCCCTCTGGTGAAGAGAGACTGCGGCCCGGTCATGGCGGGGAACTCAGCCGCCACACAATGTGGACAGTCTCACGCCGACCCGCGCGCCCGCTCAGAGGCTGACTACGGACCGGTTTATTGGGCCGACACCCGACCATCTGGTGCCGGTGCTTCGGAGTAGGCGGTAGGTGTGCGGGTGCGGAGGAGGGGAGTCGCGCTGTCGGGGTCGGCCGGTTCGAGCTCGATGGCGCGGCGGAGCTGTTCCATGCGTCGGGGCAGGGGCTGCCAGCCGGGTTCTGCGGCCATGTCGGTGTTGAGGTCGTAGATGGCGCGGGCGTAGGCGCGGGCCAGGCCGCGGAAGTGGAGGGGCAGGCCGGGGCGGGGGTGGCCGCTGGGGGCGATGCTCACCCACAGGGCGTTGGTGGTCTCGTTGCCCGGGCCGATGGGTCGGGTGGTGTCGCGTGCGACGAGGTGGCTGCGGACGGTGAGCCAGTGGCGCATCGCGGCCCGGGTGGGGCCGGACAGGGCGACGGTCTCGGTGGCGGGCGTGGTGTGCGGGTTGCGGTGCTGGGGGAGTCGGGTGAGGTGGATCGTGCCGCGGTGCAGGTCGACGTCGTCCGTGCGCAGGGCGCAGAGTTCGCCGGCGCGGCAGCCGGTGTCCAGCACGGTGCCGATGATCGCGAGGATCCGGCTGCGGGAGTCGGACCGGCCGGGGCGGGCCGAGTGTTCCAGGTGACCGAGCAGGACGCTGCGCGGGCGGGCGGCGACCACGGGCCGGAGCGCGACCCGCGGCGTGTCGCGCTCCGGAAGGGTGACGGTGATGCCGGCCTGGGTTCCGAGGATGCGGAGGCAGTCGTGCCGGACGCGCATGGACGCGGGTGAGGCTTGGCCCGGTCGTGCGGCGGGTTTGCGCCGTAGCAGGCCCCGCTCGGCGGCGGCGAGGTATGCCGCGAGGGTATCCGGCGCGAGGAGCGTGGGGAGTGAGCCGGCGGCCGTGGGCGCGATCGCGCCCCGCTCCAGGGCGGTGCGCAGTTCGCCGGCGACCCAGCGCAGTTGCTTCGCCCGGGACATGCCGGTCGGCGGTTCACAGGCATGCTCGACGAGGGCGTGCAGCGCCTCGACCGAAGGCGCTGCTGTTGTCGGGGCGTCCGCCATGAGGTCACCCTAGCGCCGGGCCGTGGCGGGTCGGCGGGTTCTTGCCGGCGGAGGAGCTGGGGACGGGGTTCCGTAGGGTCAGGGGCTAATAACTGGCTTGAAGCAAGATCGTCGGTGGGCGTGCGGCTGCATGGTGGCTGTCTTCTCCGACCCGCGCCACTCCGGTGGTGGCCGTCCTTCGGCAGCCTGCGAGGGGGACGTGCCAGGGCGCCCGCCGGTTCTCGCGACGGGACCCGACGATGACGTCCCGGGCTCCGTGAATGCTCTGGTCAGTTCTGATGGGCCGTCAGCAAAGTCAGCATTGGGTCAGCATTAGTCCTGTCAGACGCTGTCGTGGATGGTCGAACGGTGTCACGCGTCGCGCGCGGAGGCGAGTGTCGACGGGGGCGTTTCGGGGCGAGCGCAGGGAGCCTCCGGCTCGGGGGTGGGGCGGACCCGGCCGCCCCACCCCCGATCGCGTAAAGCGCAGGTCAGCGCGCGTTTCCGCGGGGCTTCATGGGGATTCCCGGGAGTTCCGGGGCGGGGAGGCGGTCGCCCGGGTAGCCCTCGACGACGCCGAAGCGGGCAGGGTTCGCGGAGCTCATCCATTCCTCGCGGGCTCGGGTAATGTCTTGGTGAGACCGCCCGATGAAGTTCCACCACATGATGATCTGCTCCTCGAAGGGCGTGCCGCCGAGGAGGATGAGGCGGGCTTCGGTGTCGCCGGTGTTGGTGAGGGTCAGGGTGGTGGGGCCCGGGGCGAGGTAGCCGAGGTCGGCGGGGTTCAAGGGGGTGCCGGCGAGGTGGATGTCGCCGCGGTCGACGAGGACGCCGTGTTCGAAGGCGGGGTCGACGGCGAGGGTGACCGTGGCGCGCGGGCGGAGGGTGAGTTCGGCGCCGAGGAGGGGCGTGAAGGTCGGGACGGGGGAGGTGTCGCCGGCCAGGGTGCCGAGGAAGACGCGGGCCTCGCCGCCGTCGAGCGGGACGGGCCGGGGGGCGTGGTGGTGGAAGTCCCGGGCGGTGTCGCGGTGTTCGTCGGGCAGGGCGAGCCAGAGCTGGACGCCGTGCAGGACGGTGGTGGCCGGGGTGGAGACCTCGGAGTGGCAGATGCCGTGGCCGGAGGTCATCAGGTTGAGTTCGCCCGGGCGGACGTAGGCGTGGACGCCGAGGCTGTCGCGGTGCTCGATCTCGCCGGTGAACAGCCAGCTGACGGTCTGCAGGCCGGTGTGGGGGTGCGGGGCGACGTCCATGCCGCCGGTGCGGGCGACGTCGTCGGGTCCGTAGTGGTCGACGAAGCACCAGGCGCCGATGAGGGGGCGGGAGCGCTGGGGCAGGGTGCGGCGTACGGTCATGGCGCGCGGTCCGCCGAGCGGGACGTTCCGGGCGGGCAGCACCTCGACCTGCGGGTCCTGCTGATCGGCGGCGGGGCGCGGCTCGGTCTCGGCGGTGCTCACGGTGGTGGTCCCTCCCGGGGCGGCGGTGCTCGACTGGTAGTTCTAGATTCAACTATTATGGCATGGCAGAGTGGCGGACGACAGCGAGCCGGTGGAGGAGTTCAGGTGAGCGATGTGACGGTGGTTCCGACGGAGCGGCGGGTCTTCATCGACAAGCAGAGCCCGAAGGCGTACCGGGCGCTGCGGGCGGCCGCCGAGGCGGCGCGCGAGACCGCGGCGGAGGCCGGGCTGGACCGGCGGCTGGTGGAGCTGGTCAATCTGCGGGTCTCCCAGATCAACGGCTGCGCCTACTGCTTGAACGTGCACACCCGGGCCGCGCTGGGCGAGGGCGATACCACCCAGCGGCTGGGCGTGCTCCCGGCGTGGCGGGACACCGAGCTGTTCACCCCGCGGGAGCGCGCCGCGCTGGCGCTGGCCGAGGCGACCACCACCCCGTCGGACGCCGCGCTGCAGGAGGCGGCGTACGGCATGGCGCGGGAAGCGCTGACCGAGGAGGAGATCTCGGCGGTGATCTGGGTCGCGATCGCCATCAACGCCTTCAACCGGGTGTCGATCATGAGCAAGCACCCGGTCCGGACGGCTGCCGGGCAGTAGCCGCTCCCTCTTCTCGGTTCGGCGGGGGCGGCGGCAGTGGAGGAGGGGTGGGGAGGCGGGCATCGGCACGGAACCCCGCGGGCCGCTCGCCGGGTTCCCGGCAGGCCACTCCGCCGCGTCGTCGACGCGGTGCCCCCCGTAGGACCGAAGGGCCTCAGATATGACGGACGTGACGCTCAACCTGTGGAAGCAGCCGCTCGGCGAGGTGCCCGCACGGCTGTGGGACCGGACCGAGCTGACCGTGCTGATCCTCGCCGAGACCGGGATCACCGAACTCCCGCCGGGGATCAGCAGGTTGAACCGGCTGCGCACCCTGGACCTGGGGCACAACCGGCTCGCCGCGATGCCGGCCGAACTGGGCGGCCTCACCGGCCTCGGCGACTTCCTCTACCTGCACGACAACGCGCTGACCAGCCTGCCCGAGGAACTCGGCCGGCTCAGCGCCCTGCGATACCTCAATATCGGCGACAATCGGATCACCGAACTGCCCTCCACCATCGGCGGGATGGCCGCCCTGGTCGAGCTGCGCGCCCAGCGGAACCGGCTCACCGCCTTGCCGGAGGCGATCGGTGACCTCGGTGCACTTCGTGAACTGTGGCTCCGGGGAAACGAGTTGAGCTCGCTGCCGGACTCCGTGGTCCGGCTCGTCGAACTGCGCGAGTTGGAGCTGCGGGAGAACGCCTTCACCGAGTTCCCCGCCGAGCTGGCCGGTCTCCCGCTGCTGCGCCGGCTGGACCTGCGGGGCAACCGGATCACCGAACTGCCCGAGTGGCTGGCCGAACCCGCGGCGCTGCCCGCGTTGGAGAAGCTCGACCTGCGGTGGAACGCGGTACGGCCGTCGGAGCGGCTGCTGGACGCGCTCGCCGGGCGCGGCTGCGTCGTTCTGTTCTGAGCCCGGGCCGGGTGACGCCGCGAGACGGCGGGGCGCGAGGAAAGGACCAGCGGGAATGCCGAGCACCTGTTACGGTGAGCGGTATGAAGCGCGCTGCACTCGTCACGACGACGCCGGAGAGAGTCCCGGCGCGCTGACTGCTGACCTAGTCCGAAGCCCCGGGGCCGAGTGCCCCGGGGCTTCGTCTCCGGATCCGCTCGGCCCGCGGAACCAGAGTGGAGACACCCGTGAACGACCTGCCCCCGCGCGACCACCGCAAGCTCGGCCGTGAGCTCGACCTGTTCGACACCGACCCGCTGATGGGGTCCGGCCTGCCGTACTGGCTGCCCGGCGGCGCCGCCGTCCGGCACACCCTGGAGGAGTTCATCCGCGGCCGCGAGCGCCGGGCGGGCTACCGCCACGTGTACTCGCCAGTGCTCGGCAAGCGGGAACTGTACGAGATCTCCGGTCACTGGGACCACTACCGCGAGGACATGTTCCCGCCGATGGAGGTCGGCTCGGAGGAGATGGTGCTGCGGCCGAGCCTCTGCCCCCACCATGCGCTGATCTTCCGCTCCCGGTCCCACAGCTACCGGGAACTCCCGCTGCGGATGGCCGAGTTGGGCGGCATGTACCGCTCCGAGCTGTCGGGGGTGCTCGGCGGGCTGACCAGGGTCCGGGCGATCCAGCTGAACGACGCGCACGTCTTCTGCACCCCGGAGCAGGCCGCCGACGAGGCCGTCGCCGCGCTGGAGTTGATCCGCGAGGCGCACGACGCGCTCGGCATCGTGCCGGTCCGCTACCGCCTCTCGCTGCCCGGGGAGGGCGGCAAGTACGTCGCCGATCCGGCCCTGTGGGAGCGGGCCACCGGGCTGCTGACCGATGTGCTGGAACGCTCCGGGGTGCCGTTCGAGGCGGCGGAGGGCGAGGCCGCGTTCTACGGTCCGAAGATCGACGTGCAGATCGCCGACGGTGCCGGGCGCGAGTTCACCCTCTCCACCGTCCAGATCGACTTCCACCAGCCCGAGCGCTTCGACCTGCACTACATCGGCCCGGACGGAGCCAAGCACCGCCCGGTGATGGTGCACCGCAGCGTCATCGGCAGCGTCGAGCGGGTGGTCGCCCACCTGATCGAGCGCTACGGCGGGGCGTTCCCGGCGTGGCTCGCACCGGCCCAGGTCGTCCTGCTGCCGATCTCCGACGCCGAGGTCCCGCAGGCGGAGCGGCAGCGGCGACGCTGTCTGGACCTCGGCCTGCGCGCCGAGCTCGCCGGGCCGGAGCGCGGCAGTCTGGGGGCCCGGATCCGGGAGTCCCGGCTGGTGCCCTACCAGGCGGTCATCGGCGCCGAGGAGGCCGTGGACGACCGGGTCGCGCTGCGCTTGCGGGACGGCCGTCGGCTGGAGCAGATGCAGGCCGAGGAGGCCTGGGCGCGGATCGGTGCGCTGGTGGCCCGGTGCAGCTCCGAGCTGTGGGAGGACGGGGCTGCCCGGTGAGCCGGAGGCGGTCGCCTGGGCGGGGGTGATCGGGAGTCATGGGCGGACGCGGTGCGCGTCCTCGTCGCCGGGCCGTCGGTTCAGTACGACTGCAGCTCGATCAGGTGGCCCTCCGGGTCCCGCAGGTGGGCGGTGCGCAGGCCGGGCGCCCACTGCGGTCGGTCGGTGGCCGGGGCGGCGAGGGTGCCGCCGTGGTCGAGGCAGAGGGCGAGCGCCTCGTCCACGTCACCGACCCGGAACACTAGCATCGCGGAGTCCTGGGTGGGTGCGGAGGGGCGGGCGGGCAGGTCGGTGGTGCCGAGGCCGGCGGCCATCGCGGAGCGGTCGTACAGCACCAGGACGGCCTGGTCGTCGACGTCCCAGTTGGCGTACGGGCCGTCCGGCGAGCCCTTGACGAGGGTGGCGCCGATGAGGGCCGGGAGGACCGGGCGGTAGAACTCGAAGCACTCGGCGAAGCGGGTCACGAGCAGGCGGGTGTACAGGGCGTCCACGCGGGAACTCCTGGGTCGGTCGGAAGCCGCGGAGCGGGCGGCTGAGCGGGAAATAGTGGGTCGGCACCCACTATAGGGAATCGCCCACTGTAGGGGCAGCCCCTAGAATGCCGGCCATGGCTCCCGACACTTCCGACCGGCCCGACGGGCTGCCGCCCACGCTGCTCGACCTCACCACCTTCCTGCTCGCCCGGACCGGCCGGACCGCGCGCGCCCGACTCGCCGACCAGCTGGCGGAGCGCGGGTTGAGGCTGTGGGACCTGGCGGTGCTCGCCGCGCTCGCCGACTTCGGGCCGCAGGCCCAGCGGGACCTGGTGCACCGGCTGGGCATCGACCCGAGTGATCTGGCGAAGGTCGCCGACCAACTGGGCGCGGCCGGCTACGTCGAGCGCACCCGCGACCAGCGGGACCGGCGGAGGGTGTCGGTGGCGGTCACCGCGACCGGGCGCGCGCTGCTGGCCGAACTGGAGGGGCGGGCGCGGGCGGTGCGGGACGAGGTGCTGGCGCCGCTGGACGCGGAGGAGCGGCGCACCCTGCACGACCTGCTGCTGCGGGTGCACCAGGGGATGGCGGAGCAGCCCGGCGGCGAGTGATCTCCGACGCCCGGTGATCTCCGGCGGCGAGTGATCTCCGGCGGCCGGTGGTCTCCGGCGTCCGGTGACTCAGGCCGCGTGCGGTCTCGGGCGGCGAGTGGTCCTGGGCGTCGGGTGGTCTCCCCGGCCGGGTGGTCTCAGGAAGCGCGTGGCCCGGGGCGGCGGGCGCCGGCGAACTCGCCCGCCCAGCGCGGGACGTCGAGCACCTTCTCGACCCGGGCGATCAGCGTGCCGGTGCGTTCGGCGTGGATCATCGCGCCGTCGCCCGCGTAGATGCCGACGTGGTGCAGGGGTGCGTCGGGGCGGGAGAAGAACAGCAGGTCGCCGGGGGCCAGGGCATCACGATCGACCGGGGTGCCGAGGTGGAACTGGGCGGCGGTGTAGTGACCGAGTTCGACGGTGCCGTTGCTGGCCCGGTACCAGCAGTAGAGGGACAGGCCGCTGCAGTCGAATCCGACCGTGGACTCGCCCAGGCACTTGCCGTCGAGGTAGCCGTTCTCGTCGTCGCAGAAACCGAGGCTGGGGCCGAGCCGGTCGCCTCCGCCCCACGCGTACGGGATGCCGATTTGGGCCTCGGCGACGGCGGCGACCCGTTGGCCGAGGGCGGCGGCGCGCTCGGACGGCGGCGCGGCGTGGGCCGGGGTCCGGGCTGTCGCTCCGGCCGCTGCCTGGGCCGCCGGGACGAGGGCGGGGGCGAGGCCCGCCCCGAGGGCGAGGCCGAGCATCCGGCGCCGTCCGACCCCGGAGGCCTGGTCGCGGCTGGGTGGTGGGGACTCCATCGGTCGACTCCCGGGGTGGCTGCGGTACTGGTGGGGGCGTCCAGGGCGGGCCGGCGTGGCCGGGCGTGGCGTGCGGCGCTACGGACGGGCACCAGCATCGCGGTCCGGCAGCCCGGTGCGCCATCACCCGCAACGGTGAATCGTGGGCACACGGGCCTTGGCCGGGCCGGGAGTTCACCGTAAAAGCGTTTGACCGGCGTTCGTGAGGGGCCAACGATGGGCGCGAACGTTCGGTCGCGACCCTCGGAGGACCTCGTGAAAAGCGCCGTCAAGCTGGTCCGCAGCACGCGCCTGACCCCGGCCGTCGACTACGCCTACGCGGCGGTCGTCGACGCGCCCGTCCGCTCGCTCTGGCTCGCCGGGGCCTGCCCGTTGGACGCCGAGGGGCGCACGGTGGCCGTCGGCGACTACGCGGGTCAGGCCCACCAGGTGATGCGCAATCTGATAACCGTGCTGGAGGAGACGGGCGCGGCGCTCACCGACATCGTGCGGACCACCGTGTACGTGGCCTCCGGCGACCAGGCGGACCTGGTCAAGGTGTGGGACGTCTACCGGGAGTACATGGGGGAGCATGACGTCCCGAGCACGTTGCTCGGCGTCTCGGTGCTCGGCTACCACGACCAGTTGGTGGAGGTGGAGGCGGTGGCCGTACTGCCCTGACGCGCCCCGCACCGTCGGGCTCAGTAGGCGGCGAGCAGGGCGTCCAGCTTCTGGTAGCCCTCGACCACGCCCCGCTCCATGCCGCTGGCCAGGATGGCGTCCCGGGCCGCAAGGCTGTCGACCACCGACAGCACGGTGACACGGGTGCGGCTCTCGCCGACGGGCTCGAACACAGCGGTGTCCAAGGAGACGCCGTCCGGCACGCCCTCGAAGGTGAAGGTCTGAACGAGCCGCGTGGCCGGCCGCACCTCGTGGAACGAGCCGTAGAAGCCGGCGACTTCCCGGCCCTCGCGGTACACCGAGTAGCGGTAGCAACCGCCGGTGCGGGCGTCCCAGGTGTCGATCTTCATGTCGAGGTCCCGGGGGCCGAGCCACTGGGCGACCAGTTCCGGCTCGGTCCAGGCCCGGAAGACCTGGTCCTGCGGGGCGTCGAACTCCCGGACGATCCGGATGGTGGGAAGGGCGGGGTCCGCTTCGATCCGGGTCTCACGGTCGGTGGGGGTCATGACGGGCTCCTTCGTTCTGCTCGGCGCGGGGGTTGTCGGGCTCGCGCCTGCTGGGCTCAGGCTTGCCGGGGTCCGGCTTGCCGGGATCGGGCTTGCCGGGTTCGGGCCTGGTGTCCCGGTCCGGGGTCCGGACCTGCCGGGGCGGTGTCCGTAGGTCTGGCTCGGCATCAGTGCCGGTGCCAGCGCCGGGTTCAGGGTCGGTGCCGGGTTCGGGGCCGGTGTCGGGGTGGGCACCGGGGGCCGAGGTGTTCACTGCCGCGAGGACGGCGTCCAGACGGCTGAACCGATCCTCGGCCTGGCGGCGGTAGCGTTCGATCCAGCTCGTCATCAAGTCGAACACCTGCGGCTCCAGATGGCACGGTCGCCGCTGGGCGTCCCGGCTGCGGCTGACCAGTCCGGCTTCCTCCAGGACCTTGAGGTGTTTGGAGACCGCCTGCATCGAGATCGCGTAGGACTCCGCCAGCTCGCCGACCGTGGCGTCCCGGGTCGAGAGTCGGGCCACGATGTCGCGCCGGGTGGGATCGGCCAGGGCGACGAACGCCCGGGAGAGCGGATCGATGGCCACCGCACACCTCTGTTCATCCTCAACCGATTGGTTGATGACCACGTTACTCCCGCCGGGGACACTGTCAACCGATCGGTTGAGGAGGGGGCGCCCGCCGGTGTTCACGCGGCCGGCGCCCGCGAAAACCGGTCGCTCGGTATTTCTTGGTGGGGCGGCTCAGAGCCTTCATTGCGGAGGCGGCGGGGCGTCGGAACCCTGTGGTTGCCCGGCGCCCACCCCTGGCGCAACTGGGAGGACCGGGAGGAAGGGTGAACGCTTGGGTGGGGAGCGGAAGGAGTTTGCAGCGATTCCCTCGGCCGCGTGGTTCCCGGGCCGTCGGTAGCTAAGATACGGGGTATTTGGTTTTGTTTGCGGAAGCTCAGGGCGGGGTGGTGGCGGTGGTGCGGCAGGAGCGGGCGCGTCGGACGCGTCGGCTGATCCTGGAGGCCGCGGCGTCGGTCTTCGACGAGTTCGGCTACGAGCGCGCCACGATCGGGGAAGTGGTCTCCCGGGCCGGAGTCACCCGGGGCGCCGTGTACTTCCACTTCGCCTCGAAGCGGGATCTGGCCAGAGGAGTGGTGGAGGAGCAGTTTGGCCAGGACGGTGTGCCCGAACGCAGCTGCAAGCTCCAGGAGTTCGTGGACACCGGCATGGTGGTCGCCCACCTGATGCCGCGTGACCCGCTCCTCAGCGCGGGTGCCCGGCTCTCGCTCGGCCAGGACCTGTCCGACGATCTCGGTGGCGGTGCGATCCGCACCTGGATCGACCGGACGGAGGCGCTGCTGGTGGCCGCCGGCCAGCGCGGAGAACTGCTGCCGCACGTCGTCCCGGCTGACACCGCGTGGGTGATCACCGCGGCCTGGACGGGCGTGCAGATCCAGTCCCAGAAGCTCTCCGGTCGCGCCGACCTGGAGCAACGGGTGTCCGGACTGTTCCAGCACCTGATGCCGAGCATCGCGGTGCCCGGCGTGCTGGGCTCGCTCCAGATGGGGCCGGACCGCGGCGCCCAGGTGGTCGCCGAGGCCGCGGCGGCCCGTTCGGCCCCGCACGGGGGCGAGGAGTCGACGGACGCTCGCGCCGGGACTGCCGAACGGGTCGCGGCCGGTTTGTGAACGGCAGGGGTGACCGGAGCCGGTTCTGGACGGCCGCCCCGGCTGCCCGGTCCGTGGTAGCCGGTCCTGCGCGGAAGGCGGCTACGAGACGGGAACCCACGCCGCTCCCGGACGGGCGCGGCCGCGGAAGCGAACGGAGCGTTCGGGCCCGCGCGTACGGGCGGGCGGCTGAGGCCGCCGGGGCACGTCACCTCCGCTGACGGTGCGGAACCGGCACCTCCGCCGAGCGGTGGGGGACAAGAACCCCCGCCCAGCGGAGTCTGGCCTCGGTGAGCGCCGTCAGCCGGGCCGAGACCGGCGCCCGTTCCTCCCGGTGATGGTTGATCAGCCGGTACTGGGCAGAGGCCCTGGTCCAGGCCCGCAGGCTCGCGGGATCACCCAGCAGGGCGGGATTGGCGAGGTAGCGGTCGGCCATGGCGGCGGCGAGTTCCCCGACCCTCGGGTCGTCCGGTTCCCAGTCCTCGGCCTCCTGGCCGCGCTTGGCGAGATCGACGAACTCGGGGTCGTCGAGGCAGTGTTCGAGCTGTGCCACGAAGCCGTCGAAGCCCTCCGGCACCAGGGCCCGGGCCAGCACCAGCGCCTCGCGCTGTGCGGCCACGTAGTCGGGGCTCAGCCCGAGGCCGGGCATCCGGTCCAGGACGGCGCAGGCGCGATCGGGCAGCAGCGCCCGATCGCCGTCGGCGAGCCGCTGCAGCGTGTCGCGGCGCGCGGTCAGCTCTGCGATCCGGTCGTTCAGCCGCCGCTCGACATCGGCCAGGGCGGCAGTGAACCGCTCGGCGTCGGCGTCGAGCAGGGGTCCGATCTCGGCGAGCGGTACCCCGGCGGCGGCCAGTGTCCGGACCTGTACCAGCCGCAGCAACTCGTCCGACCCGTACCGCCGGTAGCCGGAGCCGTCGCGCCGCGGTTCGTCGACCAGCCCGAGCTGGTGGTAGTGCCGCACCGTCTTCACCGTGACGCCGACGAAGGCCGCCGCCTGCCCGATGGTGACTCCGTTCATCACTGCTCAGCCTGTCCTTCTCCGGCCTGGCGGATGCGCTGCCCCGCCAGGCCGTGGGTGAACGGACCCCGCCGGCCTGACCGGCTCGGCGTGGCCCCGGTGAATTCTGCGCGGGGCGAGTTCGGAAGGAGCCCCCGGTCACGCAGGGTACGGCCTTCGGCGGTCAGCTCCTCGGCCGGGCCGGGCCGGGCCGGATCGGTCCGCCCGTCCAGGAACACCGCCTGGACGAGCCGCTGTTGGGCGTTCTGGAACGCCGGCGCGATGGACAGCTCGGCGTCGTCCACGTAGTTCAGGCCGGCGGTCATGGTCGTGCCGCCGTCGGCGGTGCTGTACATCAGCGCTGCCGAGCCGATGGTCGCGCCGTTGTGGTGGAAGAGGGTGGGGCCGCCAAGGCCGGTGTCCTGGACGAACACCCCGAGGCCGTAACCGATGGTCGCCTCCGGCGTGCGCATTTCCGCCAGCAGAGCGGCCGGCAGCAGCCTGCCGCCCATCAGGGCGGAGAAGTAGACATGGAGGTCCCGGGTGGTGGTGATCATGTCACCACCGGCCGAGACCCAGGAGGGGTTGTGGCGGGTGACGTCGACCGTCCGCTCCCGCCCGGCGTCCCGGTAGCGGTAGTAGCTGCGGTTGTGGGGCTCGGGGACGGCCGGCGAGGTGCCCGGTGCCACGGTGCCGGTCAGGCCCAGCGGTCCCAGCACGAGCCGCTGCAGCTCCTCGGCGAACGTGCGGCCGGTGACCCGCTCGATCACCAGGCGGGCCAGCACGTAGTTGGTGTTGGAGTAGCTCCAGCCCGTCCCCGGCGCGAACCGGCCCGGCCTGGACAGGGACAGTCGGACGAGGTCCTCGGGCCGGTAGGTGCGGAACCGGTTCCTCACCCACTCCTCGCCCTGCCAGGGCACCCCCGGCTCGACCGTCCCGTCCTCGCGGAGCTCGCCGGTGTGGTTGAAGATCCCGCTGGTGTGCTGCAGCAGCATCCGCACCGTGATCCGCCCGTCCAAGCCGAAGCCGGGGAGGTGCTCCTCGACCGGCGTGTCCAGGCCGATCCTCCCCTCCGCGACCAGCATGAGCGCCGTGGTGGCGACGAAGCTCTTGGTGGTGCTGCCCGCGCGGAAGTGACCGTCGGTGTGCGCCTCGGCGCTGCGGCCCGACTCCCTGACCCCTGCGCCGCCGACCCATGTGCCGTGCTCGTCGTTCACCCGCAGCTGGACTCCGAGGAAGCCGGACTCGGCGATCTCCTCGATCGCCCGCCGCAGCTCCGGTCGGTCCTGCCGCCGGTCGGTCCGGGTGGTGGACATGCCGCTCCTCCGCGTCGTGGTGCCCGGTGCCTGCCCCGGGCCGATGCGACGACCCTCCACCCTGCCCCAGGGGCAACCTCAACCGTGTTCCGGATCACATGTGCCGCCCGCCTGATCCTCACCGCACCCGTCCCGGTGCCGGGCCCGCCGGTCCGTCCCGGTGGGCCGCGCCGTCGCGCGGGGGCGCCTCCGGCGGCAGGATCGAATGTCAGTGCTGCTCGACATGATGGGGCCATGAAGGACGCAGCCACGACGGCTTCCCCCGCAGCCCCTGCCTTCCCGGCGGCCCCCGCCTCCCCGGCAGCCCTCGCCTCCCTCGCAGCCCTGGCCTCGCCGGCGGCCTACGCCGAGGCCGTCGCCACGGCCGTCCGCGCCGCCGCCGCGTACTACGCCGACGGTGCCACCCCGCTCGGGGACGACGAGTACGACGCCCTGGTACGGGCCATCGAGGCCTACGAGCGCGAGCACCCCGGCGAGGTGCTGCCCGAGACGCCCACCGGCAAGGTGGCCGGCGGCGCGGCAGTCGGAGACGTCCCGCACAGCGCGCCGATGCTCTCGCTCGACAACGTGTTCTCGGCCGAGGAGCTGGAGTCCTGGGCCGCCGGGCTGGAGCGCCGGCTCGGCCACCCGGTGGCCGCCTGGTGCGTCGAGCCGAAGCTGGACGGGCTCGCCGTGGCCGCCCGCTACCGGGCCGGCCGGCTCACCCGACTGCTCACCCGGGGCGACGGCCTGGCCGGCGAGGACATCACCCACGCCGCCGACACCGTCCTCGGCCTCCCGGCCCGGCTCGCCGAACCGCTCGACGTGGAACTGCGCGGCGAGGTGCTCCTCACCCACGAGCAGTTCGAACGGGCCAACGCCGTCCGCACCGCCCACGGCGCCACTCCCTTCGCCCATCCGCGCAGCGGCGCCGCGGGCACCCTGCGGGCCAAGGACCGCGCCTACCGGCTCGAGCTCACCTTCTTCGGTTACGACGCCCTCGGCCTGCCCGGCCTCGACCACGGCGACCTGCTCGCCCGGCTGGCCGAACTCGGCGTCGGCACCGCCGCCGGTACGCAGGCGGCGCCGCGTCGCTGCGCCACCCTCGCCGAGGTGGAGCAGCGGATCGGCGAGATCGCCGGAATGCGCGCCGCGCTGCCGTTCGGGATTGACGGCGTAGTGGTCAAGGCGGACGCGGCGGCCGACCAGGAGCGGGCCGGCTCCGGCTCCCGGGCCCCGCGCTGGGCGGTGGCCCGCAAGCTGCGGGCCCAGCACAAGGTGACCCGGCTGCTCGGGGTGGAGTGGAACGTCGGGCGCACCGGCATCATCGCGCCCCGGGCCGTGCTCGAACCGGTGGTGATCGACGGTGTCACCGTCACCTACGCGACGCTGCACAATCCGGCCGACATCGAGCGCCGCGGCCTGATGCTCGGGGACCAGGTGTTCGTCTACCGGGCCGGGGACGTCATCCCGAGGGTGGAGGCCCCGCTGGTCGACGAGCGCACCGGCGTCGAACAGCCGATCGCCTTCCCCGAGGCCTGCCCGCGCTGCGGCGACGCCATCGACACCTCCGAGCAGCGCTGGCGCTGCGTGCGGGGCCGCGGCTGCCAGACCGTCGCCTCGGTGATCTACGCGGCCGGCCGCGACCAGCTGGACATCGAGGGACTCGGCGGCACCCGGGCCGTCCAGCTGGTCGAGGCCGGGCTGGTGACGGATCTCGCCGACCTGTTCACCCTCAGCCGGGAGCAGCTGCTCACCCTGGAGCGGATGGGCGACACCAGCGCGGACAAGCTGCTCGCCGCCATCGAGACCGCCCGCACCCGGCCGCTGAACCGGGTGTTCTGCGCCCTCGGCATCCGCGGGACCGGCCGCACCATGTCGCGCAGGATCGCCGCCCACTTCGGCAGCATGGCCGCGATCCGCGCCGCCGACGCCGAGGCGCTGGCGGCCGTGGACGGCATCGGGGTGGAGAAGGCGGCCGTGATCCTGGCCGAACTCGCCGCCGTGGGGCCGCTGTTGGACCGGCTGGCGGCGCAGGGGGTGGGCGTCGGGGTGACGGAGCCGGCCGCTGCCGCAGCAGCCCCTCCGACCACAGCGGACCAGGGCGGTTCGGCCGGCCCGCTGGCCGGGCAGAGCGTCGTGGTCACCGGCAGCATGCCGGGTGCTCTGGCCGACCTCTCCCGCAACGCGGTGAACGAGCTGATCGAGCGCGCCGGCGGCAAGGCCTCCTCGTCGGTGTCCAAGCGCACCACGCTGCTGGTCGCCGGTGAGAAGGCGGGCTCCAAGCGGGCCAAGGCGGAGGAGCTCGGCGTGTCGATCACCACGCCGGAGGAGTTCGCGGTGCTGGTGGCCGACTTCCTCCCCTGACCAGCCGGCCGGACCCGGCCAGCGGATCCGCCGGTGTGCTGGCCTGCCGGCCCGCCGGCCTGCCATTTCCCGGGTCGCGCCGGGTACCAGAAAAGGCCTGATCACCGGCGGCGCCGGTGCGGTAGGGTGACCGACGCCGCATACGACCGTCACGCAGGGAGGTGAGACCCATTACCGGTATGTCCGAACGGGTGCTCCCGGAGCGCGGCCGTGCGGGCGCCCCGCGCGCGTAGCGCGGACGCGTCGACGCGGCGTCGGCCCTGGCGGGAGCCCTGACGGAGTCCTCCGTTCTTCTCCTGTCCTGCCCAAGGGGTCCCTTTGCCGGTCTTTCCCTCCACCGCTCTCCGTTCCTCGGTCGTCGCCCGGCTGCGTGCCGCCGGCTGCGTGTTCGCCGAGGACGAGGCGCGGATCCTGCTCACTGCCGCCGCCACACCCTCCGAACTGGCTGCCATGGTCCGGGCCCGCGCCGAGGGGCGGCCGCTCGAACACGTCGTCGGCTGGGCCGAGTTCGCCGGGCTGCGGATCGCCGTCGACCCCGGCGTGTTCGTGCCGCGCCGGCGCAGCGAGTTCCTGGCCGCCGCTGCCGCCCGGCTGACCCGCCCCGGTGCGCTGGTCGTCGACCTGTGCTGCGGCAGCGGTGCGCTCGGTGCCGCCGTGGTGGCTGCGGTCGGCCACCCGGTCGAGCTCTACGCGGCCGATCTCGATCCGGCCGCCGTCCACTGCGCCCGGCGCAACCTGGCGGGCACCGGCGCACGGGTCTTCGAGGGCGACCTGTTCTCCGCCCTGCCCGACGCGCTGCGCGGGCGGGTGGACGTGCTGATCGCCAACGTCCCGTACGTTCCGACCGGTGACATCGAACTGCTGCCCACCGAGGCCCGGGTCCACGAGGCCCGGCCCGCACTGGACGGCGGCACCGACGGGCTGGACGTGCTGCGCCGGGTGGCCGCCGGGGCGCCGGGCTGGCTGGCCGCCGGAGGGTCGCTGCTGTTCGAGACCAGTGACCGGCAGGCGGCGGGCGCACTGGCCGTGGCCCGGGCGGCCGGCCTGGCGGCCGTCGCCCGCCGGGACGACGAACTGGACGCCACGGTGGTCGTCGCGACCAGGCCGTGAGTGAGGACCGCCCCGGTCACCGCACCCCCGTGGCGGTGGCCGGGACGGTCGGGACAGTCGCACCAACCCCCGGACCAACCCCCGTACCAACTCCCGAGCCAGCGCCCGGTCCAGCCCTCGAGCCAGCGCCCGGTCCAGCCCCCGGTCCAGCCCCGCTTCGGCCCGTTCTCAGATGCTGGTCCCGTACACGTGGTCCACGGGGATGGTGAGCAGCACCCGGCGGTCCGCGACCATCGCCTGGCGGTACTCCGCCCAGTCCGGGTGCTCCCCGGCGGCCCGGCGGTAGTAGTCCACCAGGGCCTCGACCTCGGGGCCGTGCGGGTCGGTGCCCGGGCCGGTGAGGGTGGCGACGCCCTCGGCGGTCGCCCAGGAACGGCCGTCCGGGCCGGTGACCTCCAGGCTGACCCGCGGATCCCGGCGCAGGTTCGCCGTCTTGGCGAGCCCCTCCCGGGTGGAGATCAGGATCGCGTTCGCCTCCCGGTCGTAGTAGGGCATGACGGGGGAGAGTTGGGGACGGCCGTCCGCCTTGATGGTGGCGAGGATGCCCAGGCGGCTCTGGGCGAGGAGCGCGTACGGGTCGTAGGCAGTGGTGGTCATGGGACCATCATCGGGCTTCACACCGGTGTCAAGGTCAAGGGGTGGCAGGTGTGTTGCGCAGCGGGTGCGCGCGGCGGACGTCCGCCGCGCCGCCCCGTCGCCCCGCGTGTGACCGACTCGCCCAGGAGTCTCCACGGCGACGGGGCGCATCCGCAACACGCCGCGCCCCGCGGTCAGTTCGGCGCCAGCTTCCGGACGGCGCCGGACAGCGCGGTCGCGGTGCGGCGCACGTCCGCGTCCGTGGTGCGCCAGTTGCTGAAGGCCGCGCGCAGGGCGGCCTGCCCGCCGTAGCGGGTGGGCGTCAGGAAGGCCTCGTCGGAGACCTCGGCCGCGAGCGCGGCGAGCCGCTCCGGGGTGGGGTCCTCGGCCAGCGTGAAGCAGACCACGTTGAGCCGGACCGGGGCGAGCAGGCGCAGGCCGTCGGTCGCGTCGACGGCCTCGCCGAGCGCGCGGGCGCCGGTGACGCAGCGTTCCACGATCTCCCGGTGCCCGGCCCGGCCGTAGGCGCGCAGGGTGAACCAGGCGGCGAGCGCGCGCAGTCGGTGCGAGTTCTCCGGGGTGAGGTGGACGAGGTCCGGGTGCTCGCCGAGGGGGCCGAGGTAGGCGGCGGCGTTCCGGAAGACCTTCGCCTGGAGGTCGCGGCGGCGGGTGAACTGCACGGCGCTGTCGTAGGGGACGTTGAGCCACTTGTGGAGGTCCACGCAGACCGAGTCGGCGAGGTCCAGTCCGGCCACCAGCCCGGCGTGCTCCGGCACGAGGGCCGCGAAGGCGCCGAAGGCGGCGTCCACGTGCAGCCAGAAGTCGTGACGGTCCCGGAGGGCCGCGATCGCGGACAGGTCGTCGAAGTCGACGGTGTTCACCGTGCCCGCGTTCGCCACCACGACGCACGGGCCTTCGGCCTCGGCGAGTGCCCGCTCCAGCGCGGCGACGTCCACGGCCTCGCGGCCGGGCAGGGTGGGCACGGCGGTCAGTGCCCGGCGGCCCAGGCCCAGCACGCTCAGCGCCTTGGACACGCTGGAGTGCGCGCTGCCCGACAGCACCCGCACCCGGCCCAGCGCGGCGGCCCCGTCCTCGGCCACGTCCACGCCGAGCCGCTCGCCGAGCCACTCCCGGGCGATCGCCAGACCGACGGTGTTGGACATGGTCGCACCGCTGACGAAGGTCCCGTCGTGCACGGGGGAGAGGCCGAACAGGTCGCGCAGCCAGCCGACGGTCTCCGCCTCCAGGTGCTGACCGGCCGGATCCAGCGAGGAGTTGGAGTTCTGGTCGGCGGTGGAGGTCAGCCAGTCGCCCGCCAGCGCGGCCGGAGTCGCGCCGCCCGTGACGAAGCCGAAGTAGCGCGGGCCGGCGCCTGCCGACAGCCGGGGCTGCCAGCGTTCGCCGAACGCCGCCAGGGCGGCTCGCAGGCCCTCGCCCTCCTCGGGAAGCGGCTGGGCCGGTGCCGGCGGATCCGGGTGCCGGGGGACGACCGGGCGGTCGGCGAGGCCGGCGAGGAACGCGACGGCCTGCCGTCGGGTCTCCTCCAGCAGGGCGGGCAAGTGGGCCAGGTCGGCGGCGAGTTCGGGGTGCATGGGGCTTCTCCGTTGATCGGACGTCAGCCCGACGGTAGCGGGACGGAGAGACGGTGTCGCGGGCCAATCCGACCCGAGTGGCCTGGTCGGAGGAGGTGCGCCGACCGCCGGGGGCGGGACCGGCGCCGACCTCACTCCAGCGCGGACGCCTTGCGCAGCAGCACCGACCGCTCCCGCGCATTGCCGCACAGGCGGGCGGCCAGCTCCAGCTCGGCCCTGGCCTCGACGGTGCGGCCGAGCCGGACCAGCAGCTCGCCGCGCACGGTCGGCAGCAGGTGCGAGCCCGACAGCCGGCCGGCGGCGACCAGGTCGTCCACCAGGCTCAACGCCTCCTGCGGGCCGCTCGCCATCGCCACGGCCACCGCCCGGTTGAGCTCCACCACCGGCGAGGGGGCCACCCGGCCGAGCGCCTCGTAGAGGAGCACGACGCGCTCCCAGTCGGTCTCCCGCACGGAGGGCGCCACGGCGTGGCAGGCGGCGATGGCGGCCTGCAGACCGTACGGGCCGATCCCCCGCCGCAGGGCCGAGGCCCGGCCGAGAGCAGCCAGACCGCGCCGGATCGCCGACCCGTCCCACAGCCTCCGGTCCTGGTCCTCCAGCAGGACCGGCTCGCCGTCCGGCCCCGTCCGGGCGGGGAAGCGCGCGGCCGTGAGTTCGAACAGCGCGAGCTGCCCGTGCACCTCCGGGTCGGCGGGCAGCAGCGCGGTCAGCATCCGGGCCAGCCGGACGGCCTCGTAGGCGAGGTCCGGACGCAGCAGGCGGTCGCCGGTCGTCGCCGTCGACCCCTCCGTGAAGATCACGTACAGCACGCTCAGTACGGCGCCGAGTCGCTCGCGCCGCTCCTCGGGCGGCGGCAGCTCGAAGGGGACGTGGGCCGCGGCGAGCGTCTTCTTCGCCCGGGTGATCCGGGCCTGGACGGTCGGCACCGGCACCAGGAACGCCCGGGCGACCTCCTCGCTGGACAGGCCTCCCACCACGCGCAGAGTGAGTGCGACCCGGGCCTCGGGCGAGAGCACCGGGTGGCAGGCGGTGAACATGAGCGCGAGGACGTCGTCGTCGACCCGGTCGGGGTCGAACGGCAGGTCGTCCTCCGGCCGCTCGGGCGCGGCCGCCGCGCCCGAGCTGAACTCACCCTCGACCAGCGGGCCCGCGAGCGCCGCGTACCGCTCGTCCAGCGCCGACCTGCGGCGGAAGGCGTCGACGGCCCGCCGCCGTGCGGTCGCCAGCAGCCACCCCACGGGGCTGGCGGGGGCGCCGTCCCGGGACCAGGACACCAGCGCCTCCGCCAGCGCCTCCTGGGCGACGTCCTCGGCGAACGCGAAGTCCCCGGTGTAGCGGGCCAGCGCGCCCACGATCCGGGCGGACTCGATCCGCCAGACGGCCTCGACGGCCCGCCGCGCCGACTCGGCGACCGGCGGGCCGTCGGGGACACCGGACGTCACAGCTGGCCGGTCCGCTCGCGCCAGGCCCGCTCCTTGACGATCCACTCGTTGTCCTGGGGGAACTCGTCGATGCCCGGCACCCGGCGCACCTCGCACTTCGAGCCGGGGACGGCCGGGAGCCGCTTGGCCCACTCGACCGCCTCCTCCTTCGAGGCGACGTCGATCAGGTAGAAGCCGCCGAACAGCTCCTTCGTCTCACCGTACGGCCCGTCGGTGACCACCGGGGTCTCCCCGCTGAAGTCGACCACCACGCCCTGCGACGGATCGTCCAGCCCCTCCGCGGCGACGAGCACGCCCGCCCGGATCAGCTCCTCGTTGAAGCGGCCGACCGTCTCGAGCATCTCCTCGAAGGGCGTCTCCATCATCTTCGCGACGGACTCGTCCGTGCCGCGCATGATCAGCATGTACTTGGCCATCTTCGCTCTCCTCGATCAGGGGCCGTTTCTCGACCCTCTCAGACCTAGGTCGAACGGGACCAGCCCGGGATCGACACGAGGGACGGATTCGCGGGAATTTTTTCACGGGTGCCCCGGACGCCTTGGAGTGCCAGGCCAGGCCGGTGCCCCGCGGTGGGTGCTGCGTCGTGCACGCGAGGACGCGGTGCCGTGCCGCGTCGTGCACGCGAGGGAGCGGTGCCGTGCCGCGCCGTGCGCACCCGGTCCGGGCGCGCCGGTCGCTTCCGCGGGGAAACCGGGCGCGCACGAGGTTTGGCCCGCCCGAACGGCGGTAGACGCGTGTCTCGGGTGGAGCCGAAGGACGGACGGTCCCACTTCAGGGGACGGCCCCGGGCGCCGGACCGGTCCACCGCCCCGTTTCGACAGCCGTCCCGTCAACCAACCCGGAGGGCACCGTGATCGTCGTCGGCGTCATCCTGCTCATCATCGGCTTCGTCACCGGGATCTCGATCCTGTGGACCATAGGCATCGTCCTGCTCGTCATCGGCCTGATCCTCTGGATCGCGGGCGCTCTGGGACACGCTGTCGGTGGACGTCGCCACTACTACTGACCGGTCCGGTGCTTCCGACCGGTCCCGTCCGGCCGATGGGGGGTCCGCGGTGACGGACAACACCGGGACCGTGAACGCGGCGACCCGGGCCCTGCGGCCCGGGCCGTTCGCGACCCCGGACGGCGCGGAGCCCGAGGACCGCAAGCCCCAGGACCGCAAGCCCGAGGAGCGCGCGCCCGAGGGGGGCCCGCCGACGGTCGGAGTCGAGGAGGAGTACTTCCTCGTGGACGCCGGCACCCGCGCCGTGGTGCCGGCCGGTCCGCGGCTCGCCGCCCGGGCCGCCGGTGTGCTCGGCGCGTCGGTGTCGGGGGAGTTCACCGACCTCCAGATCGAGGTGCGGACGACACCCTGCACCACCATGGACGAGCTGTCCGCCCAACTGGCCCGGTTGCGCCGGGAGCTGGCCGCCTGCGCCGCCACCGCGAACCTGAGGGTGTGCCCGAGCGGGACGCCCGTGATCGGCGGCGGCGCCGGTGCGGTCCCCGTGGGCGACCACCCCAGGTACCGCGAGGGCGTGGACCTGTTCCGCACGATGATGGACGACTTCGCCGTCAGCGCGCTGCACGTCCACGTCCACCTGCCCGACCGCGAGGTCGCGGCCCTGGCCGGGAACCACCTGCGGCCCTGGCTGCCGTTGCTGGTCGAGATGAGCGCCAACTCGCCCTTCCACGCCGGACGGGACACCCGGTACGCCAGCTGGCGGTCGGTACTGCGCCTGCGCTTCCCGAGCCTCGGGCCGCCGCCGTGGGTCGACTCCTTCGACGGCTACCGGCAGGTGGCCACGGCCATGGCGGACGTCGGGGGCATGTCCTTCGCCGAGCTGCCGTTCTGGGACACCCGCCCCCACCCCTGCCTGCCCACCCTGGAGGTGCGCTGCATGGACGTCCCGGCCGACGCCGCCGACTCCGTGGCGCTGGCGGCCGTCGTGCGGGGCCTGGTGGTGACCTCCGCCCGCCTCGCCGAGCAGGGTGACAAGGGCCCGCGGCTGGGCGGCGAGGTACTGCGGGGCGCGTACTGGTACGCCACCCGGGACGGCTGGCCGGGGGAGGGCGTGGACGCGCTCTCCGGCCGGAGACTGTCGGCTCCCGAGCGCGCCCGGCGGCTGGTGGCGCACATCGGTGCGGCCCTGGAGGAATACGGCGACCTGGAACGGGTCGAGGCCTTCCTCGACCGGCTGGCCGCCCGGGGCAGCGGCGCCCACCGCCAGCGCGCCGCCTACCGTTCGGGCGGTCTGCCGGCCGTCGTGGACGACCTGGCGGCCGGCATGACAGCCCCCGACACCGCCCGCACGGCGGATCACGCGGCGGCGCCACCGCCGTAGGCGTGCCAGGTTGAAGGGGCGCGACCGGAGCCGAGCGGGGAACGGACCCCGCCGACGGCCGCCCGTGAACTCAGGAGGAGGAGCCGATGGACACGATCCTGGACTCAGACGGCCGGCCGGCCGCCACCGGTGCGCCCGGCACCGCCGACCGGCCGCCCGAGCCCCCGACGGTCGAACAGGCCGTACGGGTGCGCCGCGACGGCTACGCCCGGCTGGGCGCCGCCGACCTCGGCGTCGACCTCGAGGCCATGGCGGACGATTTCGGGCGGCTCGCCGGCGCCTACGACGACCTGCCCCCGGACCCGTACGCCAAGGAGACCAACCGGTTCCGCCGCTACTCCCACGCCGTCTACCTGCCCTGGACCGGTGAGCTGTCCTACATCCCCGGCGCGCCCGACGACGAGTTCGGCACCGTCACCGAGTACTGGCAGGACGAGCACAACCCCGAGTACCCGAGGGTGCGCCGTCGGCTGCCCGACATCCCGACCGCCCTGCACGGCAACCGGCTGCTCGACGCCGTGATCCGGGCCGACCTCGAGCACGCCCTGTGGCTGGAGGACCTGCACCGCGTCCCCGTCTACGTCGGCATCCACCTGATCGCGCTCGGCGTCCGGGACCGGGACCAGGTAGCGGTGTCCTCGCCGAACTGCCTCCACCAGGATGGTGGTTCACCGGCGACCTTCACCTTCGCCCACCTCGTCGGACGGCGGAACATCGAGGGCGGCGAGAACGTCATCGCCACCCCCGAGAGCGCCGGCCGGCAACCCGACGCACTGCCCCCCGAGGCCGTCCACGACCGCTTCGTCCTGAGCGACCCACTGGACGGGTACGGCGTGCACGACTGCCGGGTCAGCCACTACGTCGGCCCGGTCCGACTCGGGGACGACGGCCCCGAGGGCCGGCGCGACATCCTCATCGTCGGCGTCGCCCCCTACACACCCGGGCTGTAGCCCGACCCGACGGCGCGGCAGGGGACCGGGCCACCGGCCCGGTCGCCCCGCCCTCGCCGGGCACCCGCTGCGGGCGCTACCGTCGGGGCAGCTCTGCCCGGCGGACCGCCCGCGAGGCGAACGCGAGGGCCGCCCCGAGACAGGCCAGGCCGCCGCAGCCGGCGAAGACCGGCGCCGCGCCCCAGACTCCGACGGCGGCGCCGACCACCGGGTAGCTGAGGGGCGCGAGGCCGACCATGGTCAGCATCGCGACGGAGGTGACCCGGCCGAGGTAGGCCGGGTCGGCGGCGGTCTGGATCAGGGCACTGTCCAGGCTGCCGAAGACGCCCGCGCCCAGCCCGACGAGCGCGCCCAGCAGCGCAGCCGCCCCCAGGCTGGGAACCGACGCCATGGCGGCCGCACCCACGCTGCCCGCCGCCAGCGTCGCCGCCATCGTCAGACCGGGCCGGGGGAGCCAGCCGGCGACGGCGACCAGCGCGGCCCCGGCGGCAGCACCTGCGCCGAAGCAGGCGACGATCCAGCCGTAGCCTGACGCGCCCCAGCCGCGTTCGGCGTTCAGCAGCACCAAGCCCACGTTGAGGATGCCGGACAGGCCGAGCTCGCTGACGGCCCCGGCGGCGACCAGCGGGCCGATCAGCGGATGGCGGCGGATGTAGCGCAGCCCGTCCAGCAGCTCACCCCGGGCCTCGACCCGGCCCTGCGCCTGCTGCTCACGGCGGTCGGACGGACCGGACGGCTCGGACGGCTCGGACGGCTCGGACGGCGCATCAAGGCGGTGGAGCCGCACCGCCAGCAGCAGCGGTAGGGAGACGGCGAAGAGCAGGCCCGCGAGGGCGAAGGCGACGGCGGGACCGCCGAGCCCCATGGCCAGGCCGCCGAGCGGCGGCCCGGCGACCTGGCTGACGCGCATCACCAGCGAGCGCAGACCGGCGACCCGGGCCAGCTGGTCCGCGCCGGTGATGCGCGGCGGGAGGGCGCCGACGGCGGGAACGAAGAGGGCGTCCACCGCCCCGAAGACCACTGCCACCGCGGCCAGCAGCCAGAGCGCCGGCGCCGTGACGGCCACGGCAACGGCGGCGGCGAGGATCAGCAGGCAGCGCACGGTGTCGCTGCCGAGGATCACCCGGCGGGGGTCGAACCGGTCGGCGGCCACGCCGCCACCCAGCATCAGGACCGCCCGGGGCAGCGCTCCCGCGGCCATCACCATGCCGACCTCGGTGGGCCCGGCGGTCTTCTGGGCAGACCAGCCGAGGGCCAGGAAGTAGACGCTGTCGCCGACCAGCGAAGCCGTGTAGGCGGTGAGCCAGCGCAGCACGTTGGCATCGCGATGGGCAGGGGCAGGGGGGAGCAGGGGCGGTGCGGTCTCCACGGTGGCCAAGGCGGGCTCCAACTGGTCGGTGACGGCGCGGTGGTGGCGCACGGTGGCGGTGCGCGGAGCCGGGTCAGGGGCGGAAGGGGAAGCCGTACACGTGAACCGACACGTGCTCTCGACCCTCGATGTCACCGGCGGCCCGCGCGGCCTTCCAACGATCCCGCCAGCGCCGCGACAGCGCCTGCAATTCGTCAGCCAGCTCGGCGAGTTCGGCTGAGGTGAGGTCGAGCATCCACTGGTTGAACTTCCCACCTGCCGGTGGGTGGGCGTTTCCGGAAGGAAGGAAGGTGACCCGGGGACAGCGGCTTTGCCGGAACAGCAAATCGGCTGGGCCTCCTGGCGGGTGCTCGCCCAGGATCGTGGGCGGAGCCCGCAGTGCGGGCAGGTGGCGCCGCTTCCCGCGCGCGCCGGGTCGAAACCTCGGAGGACGCATGCCGCAGCAGGACGCACCCACCCACCGACTGGTCTCCTCCGGCGGCCGGCGGATCCATCTGGTGGAGCAGGGCTCCGGGCCGTTGGTGCTGCTGGTGCACGGCTTCCCGGAGTCCTGGTACTCCTGGCGCCACCAGCTCCCCGCCCTCGCCGCGGCCGGGTACCGCGCGGTCGCCCTCGATGTGCGCGGCTACGGCCGCTCCTCCAGGCCCGCCGAGCCGGCGGCCTACCGGATGCGTGAGCTGGTCGAGGACAACGTCGCCGTGGTGCGCGCGCTTGGCGAGGCGTCGGCGGTGGTGGTGGGCCATGACTGGGGAGCGACGATCGCCGCCGACAGCGCGCTGCTCCACCCGGAGGTGTTCAGCGCGGTGGGGCTGCTCAGCGTCCCCTACGCTCCGCGTGGCGGTCCGCGACCCGGCGAGGTGTTCGCCGGGCTGGGCGGGGGGGAGGAGTTCTACGTCTCCTACTTCCAGCAGCCGGGGCGCGCGGAGGCCGAGATCGAGCCGGACGTCCGGGGCTGGCTCGCGGGCTTCTACGCGGCACTGTCGGCCGACACCATGCCGGCGCCCGGCTCCCCGGACCCGCACTTCGTCGCCACCGGCGGCACGCTGCGCGAGCGCTTCCCCTCCGGACCGCTGCCGGGGTGGCTCAGCGAAAGTGATCTGGACTTCTACGCCGGGGAGTTCGAGCGGACCGGCCTGACCGGGGCGCTGAACCGCTACCGGAACATGGACCGGGACTGGGAGGACCTCATGGCCTACCACGGTGCCCCCGTCACCCAGCCGTCGCTGTTCGTCGGCGGCACCCAGGACGCCTCCACCACCTGGCTGGCCGACGCGATCGCGGCCTACACCGAGACCTTGCCGGGGCTGACCGGCTGCCACCTCCTCGAGGGCTGCGGCCACTGGATCCAGCAGGAGCGGGCCGACGACGTCAACCGGCTGCTGGTCGAGTGGCTCGGCGCGCTTCGGAGCTGAGCGCCGCGGTGTGCGGGCCGTCCTGTGCGGTGGGGCGGTGCGCCCCCTCGCCGCACGGCGATGCCGGGCCCGGCGGGGGGGAGGAGCGCGGCGCCCGGCGTCGAGGGGGGATCCCGGCGGTCAGGCCGTGGTGGCGGGGCCCGGTGGCAGGTGGACGGTCATGATCAGGTGACAGGGCCCGGATCCGGCGCCGCGGTAGGTGTGCGGGGCGTCGCCGTCGAAGGTGGCGGTCTGGCCGGCCTCGACGGCGTGTTCGGTGCCGTCGACGACCAGGGTCATCCGGCCGGAGGTGACGCTGACCGTCTCCACGACGCCGGCCTGGTGCGGGTGGCTCGGGTACTCCTCGCCCGGTTCCAGCCGCCAGCGCCACACCTCGACCGGGGCCGGGCCGGAGGTGGTCAGCATCAGCCGGGCCTCACCGCCGTGCTCCCCCGTCCACAGGGGTGCGACGGCGTCGGCCGCGACGACGCGCACGCGGCCCTCGGGTCGGCCCTGCATCAGCGCGGACACCGAGATGCCCAGGGTGTCGGCGAGGCGCACCAGGGTGGCCAGGTTGGGGTTGCCCTGGGCCTTCTCCAGACCGACCAGGGCGCCCTTGCTGACCTGGGCGCGTCGGCTGAGCTCTTCCAGCGACAGCCCCGCGCGGACGCGGGCGGCCCGGACGTTGTGCGCGACCGTCCGCAGTGCTTCGGCCGTCTCGGTCACCTGATCACCATCCTCACTCGGACCACTCTAGTGCACCGCCCGGTCGGTTCGTTGGCACGCGGCGGTCGGTTTGATGTACGTTGTGGTCGTTCCATTGTGAGTCCGCGAGGGATGTACCACCGTGATCGCTCTGCTCCTTGCCCTCGGCAGCTCCCTCGCCTACGGGTGCGCCGACTTCGTCGGCGGTCTCGGGGCCCGCAAGGCCCACGTGCTGCGGACCGTGCTCATCGCCGCCCCGGCCAGCCTCGCCGTCGAACTGCTGCTGTGGCCCGTACTCGGCGCCTCGTTCGGCGCGGGAGCGCTCGGCTGGGGCGCCGCCTCGGGTGTCGCCTCCGCCGCCGCCTTCGCGCTGCTCTACCGCACCCTGGCGATCGGACCGATGAACGTGCTGTCCCCCGTGACGGCCCTGGTCTCCGCCGCGCTGCCGGTCGCCGTGGGACTGCTGCAGGGCGAGCACCTCGGCGCTGCCGGAGTGATCGGCCTGCCGCTTGCCCTGGTGGCGATCGTCCTGGTGAGCGCCGGTCAGGGTGCCGGCGCGGCGCGCCCCTCGCGCACCGCCCTGCTGCTCGCCTTCGGCGCGGGCGCCGCCATCGCCCTCCAGCTGGTCTGCCTGCACCAGGCGCCGGCCGGCAGCGGCGTGGCGCCGCTGATCGTGGGCCGTGCGGTCTCCTCCGCGGTCACCCTGGCCGCGGCCGGGGCGATGCGCCGCAGGCTGGGCGCGGAGCGGCCCGCGTACGCGATGTCGGCCGCCGCCGGAGTACTGGACTCGGTGGCGAACCTGCTGTTCCTGCTCGCCGTGCGCGGCGGGGACCTCACGGTCGTCGCCGTGATCACGGCGCTCTACCCGGCCGGTACCGTGCTGCTCGCCCGCGGCGTGCTCGCCGAGCGCATCCACCGCGGCCAGGTCGTCGGGCTCGGCGCCGCCGCCCTCGCGGTCAGCCTCCTGGCCCTGGCCTGAGCCGCCGCCCTCGCGGTCAGCCTTGCGGCGCCGGCCCGAGCCGCCGAAGGCGGGCGCCGCCGAACCCCGGCGCAGCCGGAAGCCGGTACCGCCGCCGCGCCGGGCCGCCGATCACCTCCGGCGACCACGGCACGCCCCCCACCGCCACAGGAAAGGACCGCCCATGCCCCGCCTCCGGCTCGACCCCGCCGTCGCCCACGCCTTCCCCGACACCCGCATCGCCGTGCTCACCGTCACGGGCCTGCGCGGCCGGGAGCCCTGGCCCGGCACCGACGCCGCACTCGCCGAACTGGAGCGAGGGCTCGCCGACGGCAGCCGGCGGCCCGCCGACGAGACCGACCCACGCATCGAGGCCTGGCACGCCGCCTACCGCTCCTTCGGCACCAATCCCCGTCGCAGCCGCCCCAGCGTCGACGCCCTCGGCCGACGCCTCGTCAAGCGCGGCACCCTGCCCCGCATCGGCCCCGCCGTCGACTCCTACAACGCCGTCTCCGTCCGGCACGGCCTGCCCGCCGGCGCCTTCGACCTGGACCGCGTCACCGGTGACATCACCATCCGCCACGCTGACGGCGGCGAGGCCTTCACCCCGCTCGGGGAGCCCGGCACCGTCGAACACCCCGCGCCGGGCGAGGTCGTCTACGCGGACGGCGCCGGCGTGCTGACCCGCCACTGGAACCACCGCGACGCCCACCGCACCCGCGTCACCGAGGAGTCCGCCCGCGTCCTCTTCCTGCTGGAAACCGTCCGGGCCACCCGGGACGGGCACCTGCTCGACGCGGCCGCCGAGGAACTGCGGGGCCTGCTCGCCGCCCACGCGGACCGGGTGGGGGTGCAGTTCCTCGGCCCGGAGCACGCGGACGTCCTCGTCTGAGCGTCGGGCGGGTGGGCCGTGCGCTCCGGCGGGCGCGATGCCGTCCGGTCCTGCGCGCCGTTCGGCCCTGCGCGCCGTTCGGTCCTGCGCGCCGTTCGGCCCTACGCGCCGTTCGGTCCTGCGCGCCGTTCGGTCCTGCGCGCCGTTCGGTCCTGCGCGCCGTTCGGTCCTACGCGCCCGAGGTCCGCGCGGCGGCTCCGGCGCGGATCCGCTGACGCAGGAAGAGGGCGGCGCGGTCCAGCGCCTCGTCCGCCTCGTCGAGGACGCCGGCGAACGCCTGGAACACGTGCGGCACGTCGGCCGTGACGTCGAGGATGACGTCCACGCCTGCGGCCCTCGCCCGCGCGGCCAGGCGGGTGGAGTCGTCCAGCAGCACCTCGTTGGAGCCGACCTGGATCAGCATCGGGGGGAAGCCGGTCAGGTCGGCGAGGACGGCCGGGCTGAGCAGCGGCTGGTGCGGGTCCGCTCCGGCGAGGTACATGGCTCCGGTGTGGTCGAGTGCCGCGCGGGTGAAGACCGGGTCGATGCCCTCCTTGGTGTCCATGCTCTCGCCGGTCCGGGTCGCGTCCAGCCCGGGGGAGAAGGCCAGGATCGCGGCGGGCAGCGGCAGGCCCGCGTCCCGGGCGGCCAGGCAGGTGGTGACGGCCAGGCCGCCGCCGGCGGAGTCCCCGGCGAACACGAGGGCCGAGGGGTCCGCGCCGCTGTCGAGGAGGGCACGGTAGGCGGCCACGCAGTCCTCGATCGCGGCGGGGAAGGGGTGTTCGGGGGCAAGCCGGTAGTCCAGCGAGTACGCGCCGAAGCCGGTCCTGGCCACGAGGTTGCCGGTGAGCGAGAGGGCGGTCTCGGGGGAGCCGAAGACCCAGGCGCCGCCGTGGAAGTACAGGATCGTTCCGGAGCCCGGGCCGTCCGTCCCCGCCTGCGGTCCGGGGTTCGGTTCGACGCGCAGGGCGGGCCGGTCGCCGAGCGTCGTCGGTGCGGTCCGGATGCGGTCGTGGGGCACGATCATCTGCGCCATCAACTCCCGGAAGCCCGCCCGGATCTGCTCGACCGACTGGGGGCCCTGGGGGTGCGGCTGCCGCAGAAGCCGGTCGATGCGTATGCGCTGGTCCCTGCTCATGGGCACACTCCTCGCAAGTAGCTTCCGGTACACTATATGCCATGGAATATACATCGGGTGGCGATCGGCCTGCGGGCGAGCTCGCCAAGGTCTTCGCCGACCTGGTCCGCTGCGAGACGCGCGTGTACAACGCGCTCAACGACCGCCTGCGGGACGGGCACGGGATCGTCACCTCCCAGTACGAGTTCCTGAGCTACCTGCGTGACCACCCCGGGTGCCGGGTGGCGGACCTGGCCGGCGAGTTCGCCATCGGCGTCGGGGCGACGAGCAAGGGCATCGACCGGCTGGAGAAGCAGGGGTGGGTCGCCCGCCGGCCGAACCCCTCGGACCGCCGGTCCTCGCTGCTGGCCCTGACCGACGACGGCGCGCGGCTCGTCGAAGAAGCGGAGCGGACCTTCACCGGCGGGCTGGCCGAGCTGCTCGGCGGCAATCTCGACGGGCCCTCACTGTCGGCGGTCGCACAGGCCCTCTCGGCCCTGCGGTCCGCGCTCGAACGCGACCAGGTGGGCACGCCGATCGGCTGACCGGGGGCGGGGTGACCTGACGTTCCGACAGGCCGCGCGTCGTCCGGGATTGGGCGATGGCGGGCACCCGCCCCGGGGCGCCGGCCGAGTTCTTTGTGTCATCTGCCAGTACGGCGGCCGGGTCGGGGGCGGGAGACTTTCCGCCACGGCCGCCGCCCATCAGCACGTTCGGAACGGGGGGCGGCGGCCGTCCACAGGATGACGACACGGGAGGGGCGGCGCATGGGCGCGCAGCAGTACGACGAGATCGGTGAGGCGTTCGAGGGCTTCAAGTCGCTGCCGTTGATCCGGTACGGGGAAGTGCCCAGCTTCCTGGGCCTGGTCGGGGACGTGAGCGGGAAGTCCGTCCTCGACCTGGCGTGCGGCACCGGCTTCTACAGCAGGGAGTTCATGCGGCGCGGAGCCAAGGAGGTGCTCGGCGTCGACATCTCCGGTGAAATGATCGCCGTCGCCCGGGAGTTCGAGCGGCGGGAACCCCTGGGGGCGCGCTACGAGGTCGGTGACGTGGCCGAACTCGCGCCGCTCGATCGGCGGTTCGACATCGCGCTGGCGGTCCAGTGCCTCAACTACGCGCAGTCCCGCGCGGAGCTCGAACGGATGTGTCGCAACATCCACCGCAATCTGGTGCCCGGTGGGGAGCTCTTCGTGTTCGCCCAGAAGCCCGACTACCGGTTCGACTGCGCCTCCCTCGAGAAGTACGGGTTCCGCTGCGAGCCGACCGGCGAGGAGATCGAGATCGGCCCGCGGGCGCGGGTCACGGCGCTCCTCGACCCGCAGCCCATCAGCATCCTCGGCGTGGTTCCGCGCCGCCAGGTCTACGAGGAGTCCCTGCGGGCCGCCGGGTTCGGCGAGCTGGAGTGGGTGCCGCTGCAGGTGTCCGAGGCCGGTGTCCGCGAGTACGGCGAGGAATTCTGGGCGGACCTCCTCGCAAGCCCGCCGCTGGAACTGCTGCGCTGCCGCGCCTGAGGCCCTTCCCGGCTCGCCTCCCGCCCCGGGGGCGAGCCGCACCCGGCCGTGTGGACAGGGGGCACGCCGGCTGCGCCCTGCCCGGCGCCTTCGGCGGACTCCGGGCCGGAAGGGGCGCGCCGGCTCCTCCGGCGGTGGTTCAGTCGAGCCGGTGCTCGTGCCAGAAGGCGCTCAGGTCGACTGAGGTCGCGGCCTGGGCGGCGGCCTTGAAGTCGGCGGTGGTCGAGACGCCGAACCAGTGGGCGCCCGCGTAGTCATGGAGCAGGGCGGCCATCGTCCCGGCCCCGATCAGACGGCGGAGTTCGTGCAGGGCGCAGGAGCCGCGGTCGTAGACGACCGCTTCGTAGCGGTCGGGGTGGGCGTCCCAGTAGCTCATCGCGTTGGTGAGGCGTTCCTCGGCGGACCGCCAGGGCGTGGCGGCGGTGCAGCCCTCGCCGAAGTCGCCGAGGGCGAGGTCCATGGCGTACTCGGCGAAGGACTCGTCCAGCCAGGGCGCGCGGTACTGGTCGTCGCCCACGATGCCGTACCACCACTGGTGCGCCAGCTCGTGGATGACGGCGGATGGCCTGATCCGGTCGAGGATGAAGGCCGGGTACTCCATGCCGCCGAAGTCGAAGGCGTCGTCCAGGACCATGGCCAGCTCGCCGTACGGGTAGGCCCCGTAGCTTCTGGAGTGGGCGTCGACCGTCCGCAGGGAGAGGTCGAGCATCGCGCGGGCGTCCTCGGCGCGGATGCCCGCGGCCGCGTAGACGGCGATCCGGACGCCGTCGGCCGAGCGGCCCGTCATGCGACGGAACGGCCCGGCGGCCCAGGCGAACTCCCGTACCCGGCGGGCCGTGGCCCGGGTGAGCGTACGGCCCGGCTCGCCGGGTGCGTCGACGGCCGTGCCGGTGGCGGGGACCAGCAGGTCGGCGGGATGGTCCAGGGTGACGGCGAAGTCGGACGCCAGTGCGTAGAAGGACTCACCGAGGTCGCTGTACGGGTCCAGGTGCCAGCCCTCCCCGTCGTGGACGGCGAGGACGGGCAGGGCGTTGCCGAGGAAGCTGAAGGCACCGTCGCGGCCGAAGCGGTCGACGCGGTGCGGGACGTCGACGGCCAGGTCGAACGCCACGCTGCCGGAGGCGCCCTGCGGCAGCGGCCGGGGCAGGGCGACGCGCAGCGCGGTGCAGCCGACGGAGTACGGGCCGTCCAGGCCGGACACCCGGACGGGCGGCGCGGCGCAGCCGCCGTGCGCGTTGCCCCAGAGCCGCAGGTACACCTCGCGCAGCGGTTCGGCCGAGGCGTTGCTGAAAGCGATCCGCTCGCGGCCGCGCCAGTGCGAGCCGGTGGCGTCGCTGCGCAGCTCGACGGTGTAGGCGGGCGCACCGGGGGTGCGCGGCGGATCGGCGCCGTCGTGGCCGGGCGGTGCGGCGGCGACCGTCAGGAGCACGGCGAGGAGGGCGAACAGGCGGAGCAGGCGTCGCATGCCGTGGACTCCTTTCCGGATGGGGATCGTTTCGCTCCGCCTTCGTACCAGGCGGGTCCGACGACGCGGGTCCACCGGTGAGGGGGCGGCCCGGCCTAACCACCCGCCCAGGTGGAAACTGGGATGCCGGAGTTGACGGCCCGGCGGGCGGCGGGGCGGCGGCGACACCCGGGCAGGAACGTCCCTGCGTCCGGTCGGGGCCGCGCCGCGGTGCAATGGGGACGGCCGCGCCGCGGTGCAATGAGGGAAGCCGTACCGCGGTGCAGTGAGGGAAGCCGTACCGCGGTGCAAGGGAGCGGCCGCTGAAGCCGCACCGCTCGGCCGTCCCGCACCACCTCCGCCGCGAGCCCTCCGCCCGCGGCCCCCTTCCGAGCCCCCGCACACACCACAGGAGACGCTCCCGATGGAGCCGACGACCACCGACACCGTTCCGGTCCGCGTACTCGACGTCTCGGGCGCCGACTACCGCCGGGCCTTCGAACTCTTCCTCGCCGGTACCGACGAGAAGCCCCGCACCCACGCCCGGCTGAGCGAGATCGCGGCCGCACTCCCGCAGCGCCGGGTCCTGCTCGACCTGGGAGCCGGCGAGGGCCGCACCACCGCCCACCTGGCCCGGTCCTTCGACCGCGTGATCGCCGTCGAGCCCAGCGCGGCCATGCGGGAGAAGCTCCGCGCCGCCTGCCCCGAGGCGCTCGTCCTCCCCGAGCCGATCGACCGGGCCCGGCCGCCCGAGCCGGCCGACCTGGTGCACCTCTCCCACGTGCTCTACTACGTCCCGGAAGGCGACTGGCTCCCCACCGTCTCCAGGGCCCTGGACTGGACGGCTCCCGGGGGCGCCCTGCTGGTCGTGCTGCAGAACCCCGACAGCCCGTGCATGCGGATGGCCGAGCACTTCACCGGCGCCCGCTACGACCTGCGGCCCCTCCTCGACCGCCTCCGCACCGCGCACCCCGCCCACGACTACGCCCTGGAGACCCTCGCCCTCCACTACCGCACGCCCCACCTCGGCGAGGCCGTCGACGTCGCCGAGTTCATGGTGAACGTCGCCGACCTCGCGACCCTCGACGCCCGGCCCACCCGCGCGGCCCTCACCTGCTACGTGCGCGAACACTTCACCCAGCCCGACGGCAGCTACGCGATCGGCCACACCCAGGACATGCTCATCGTGCGCCGCGCCCAGGCCTGACCCCGCCCGGCGTGACCCCGCCCGGCGTGACCCCGCCGGGCCTGACCCCGCCGACCCCGGCCTTGTCCGCCCTGCCCCGGGGCCCGGGTGCACCGGACGGGGTGGGGCGGCCCGTCACGGCCAGCCGGGCGGCCTCGTGCTGGTCGTGGCGGTCGGCGTGGCCGAGGCGGCGACGATCGAGTCGCAGGCGCGGCGGACCTCCGTGGCGGCCCAGCCGGAGGGCAGGGGACCGCGGGCCCTCACGGCGGCGGCCTGCCGCTGGAGCTCCCGGAGTGCACCGCCCTGGGCGTTGGAGAGGCCCATCTCCTGGTAGTCGCCGAGATCGGTGCCGCCGTCCAGGTAGGTCCGCAACCAGGGCAGGACGCTCAGCACGCAGTCGGTCACCCGGTCGGCGGAGGACGGCGCGGCCGCCACGGAGGGCGGCGCCGTGGGCGGTCCACCGCACGCCCACGGCGCCAGGGCCGCCACGACCGAGCCCAGCAGGCCCGCCACGCGCCGTGTCCGCATGCCCGCATTGTGGCCGCCACGGGTCGGACGCACCAGAGCCCGGCCCGGCGCACCGAAGAGTGCGCCGATCAACGGGCCGAAGAGCGGATCGAAGAGCGCACCGATCAGCGCACGTCGAGCGTGCCGGAGGCCTCGGCCCCGAAGGCGCCCCGCCGGCCGTTTGAGCGGGTGCGGACCGGAAAGGCGCGCTCGGTGCGACGGGCTGCCGCGCCGCGGAGCCTTCCGGCCGGCAGCACCACCGCCGATCAGCGGGTGCCCGGAACACACCGCATCCCGTTCGGCGCCGTGTCCGACGTCGGGCACGGGCGGGCGGCTGCGGTCGGCACGCCGTGGAGAGGAGTCATCGTGGCAGTTCCCGGCCGGACCGATCCAGGGTCCGTACTTCCTCCCAGACCGCCGGCCCCGCCGGCCCCCAGCACCGTCGCCGATCCGGGTGCCCTCGGCCTCGGGGCCTTCGCGATGACCACGTTCGTGCTGAGCTGGTTCAACGCGGGCCTGATCAACGAGTCCGTGGCGGCCGTGGTGCTGCCGCTGGCCCTGTTCTACGGAGGCATCGTCCAACTGCTGGCAGGGATGTGGGAGTTCCGGCGCGGCAACACCTTCGCGGCCACCGCCTTCGCCTCCTTCGGCGCCTTCTGGCTGGCGTACTGGGGCTTCGTGCAGGCCGTGGTCCCGCACCTGCTCCACGCCCACCAGCTCTACCAGGCGACGGGCCTGTTCCTGTTGGCCTGGACGATCTTCACGGCCTACATGACGATCGCCGCCCTGCGGACGACGGCAGCGGTGCTCGCGGTGTTCGTGAGTCTGACCCTGACCTTCCTGCTGCTGACCATCGGTGCTTTCGCCCAGTCCGACGGCTGCACCAAGGCCGGGGGCTGGCTGGGGCTGCTCACCGCCCTGATCGCCTGGTACGCCTCCTTCGCGACCGTCACCAACGGCACCTTCAAACGGACCGTCCTCCCGGTGTGGCCGCTCGGCGGCGCCGCTGCGCCCGCCGGTCCGGGCGGTACCGCTCCTCCGGCTGGCACCGTCCCGCCGGGCGGTTCCGTTCCGCCCACCGGGCCTTCGGACCCCGGGTTCGGGGAGGCCAGAGGATTCCCGGACCGCCCCGGGGAGTAGCGATGACTGACGAGACTCCGTCCAACGAGACGCTGTCCAACCTGTCGCACGAGGAGCGCCGCTTCCCGCCGCCCGCCGAGCTGGCCGCGTCCGCCAACGTCACGGAGCGGACGGTGTACGAGGCGCAGCGGGACCGGCTGGCCTTCTGGGCCGCGCAGGCGCAGCGGCTCAGCTGGGCCGAGCCGTGGACCGAGGTGCTCGACTGGTCGGACGCGCCGTTCGCCCGCTGGTTCGTCGGCGGCCGTCTCAACGTCGCCCACAACTGCGTCGACCGGCACGTCGAGGCCGGACACGGTGATCGGGTCGCCTTCCACTGGGAGGGCGAACCCGGTGACACCCGTACCCTCACCTACGCGCAGCTCAAGGACGAGGTCTGCCGGGCGGCCAACGCGCTGACCGAACTCGGCGTGCGGGAGGGCGACCGGGTGGCGATCTACATGCCGATGATCCCGGAGACGGCCATCGCCATGCTCGCCTGCGCCCGGATCGGGGCGCCCCACACCGTCGTCTTCGGCGGCTTCTCCGCCGACGCCCTCAGGGGGCGCATCATCGACTGCGACGCCCGGGTGGTGATCACCGCGGACGGCGGCTACCGCAAGGGCTCCGCCTCCGCGCTGAAGCCGGCCGTCGACGACGCCGTGGCCGACTGCCCGGAGGTGCGCACCGTGGTGGTGGTGCGCCGCACCGGTCAGGAGGTGTCGTTCACCCCGGGCCGGGACGTCTGGTGGCACGACCTGGTGGACCGGCAGTCGCCGCACCACGAGGCGCGGCCCTTCGACTCCGAGCACCCGCTCTACATCATGTACACCTCGGGGACGACCGCGAAGCCCAAGGGCATCCTCCACACCTCGGGTGGCTATCTGACGCAGGTCGCCTGGACGCACTGGGCCGTCTTCGACCTCAAGCCCGAACGGGACGTCTTCTGGACGGCCGCGGACATCGGCTGGGTGACCGGCCACTCGTACATCGTCTACGGTCCGCTGGCCAACGGCGCCACCTCGGTGATGTACGAGGGCACCCCGGACACCCCGCACCAGGGGCGGTGGTGGGAGATCGTCGAGAAGTACCGGGTCAGCATCCTGTACTGCGCGCCGACGGCGATCCGGACGTTCATGAAGTGGGGCGAGGAGGTGCCGGCCGCCTGGGACATGAGCAGTCTGCGGATCATCGGCTCGGTCGGCGAGCCGATCAACCCGGAGGCCTGGATGTGGTACCGGCGCACCATCGGCGGCGACCGGTGCCCGGTGGTGGACACCTGGTGGCAGACCGAGACCGGTGCCCAGATGATCAGTCCGCTCCCGGGCCTGAGCGTCTGCAAGCCCGGGTCGGCGCTCCGCCCGCTGCCCGGGGTCAGCGCCGAGGTGGTCGACGACCACGGTGTGCCGGTCCCGAACGGCGCCGGCGGATACCTGGTGCTCACCGAGCCGTGGCCGGCCATGCTGCGCACCATCTGGGGGGACCGCCAGCGCTACCTCGGCACCTACTGGTCGCGGTTCCCGGGGGTGTACTTCGCCGGGGACGGGGCCAAGAAGGACGAGGACGGCGACATCTGGCTGCTCGGCCGGGTCGACGACGTGATGAACGTGTCCGGCCACCGGATCTCCACCACCGAGGTGGAGTCGGCGCTGGTCTCCCACCCGAAGGTGGCGGAGGCAGCGGTGGTCGGCGCGGCCGACGTGACGACCGGGCAGGGCATCGTCGCGTTCGTGATCCTGCGCGCGGACGCGGCGACCGGTGCGGGCGACGGCGGCCGCGACATCGCCGAGGAACTGCGCGCCCACGTCACCCACGAGATCGGCCCGATCGCCCGGCCCCGCCAGATCCTGGTGGTGCCGGAGCTGCCGAAGACCCGCTCCGGGAAGATCATGCGCCGCCTGCTGCGGGACGTTGCCGACAACCGCAGTCTCGGCGACGTCACCACCCTCACCGACAGCTCGGTGATGCAGCTCATCAAGGACCAGCTGCCCGGAGCGGGAGAGCCCGGGGCCGGCAGCGGTCGGGACGAGGGCTGACGGACCGCCGACGTGACGCCGGCGGTCGGCGTCGCGTCGGCGGTCCGTCAGCGTCGCGTCGGCGGAGCCCGGGGAGGGGCGCGGCCAGCGGCAGGGCCCCGGCGGGTGGGTCAGGGCATGCGGCCGCGGGGCACCGTGACGTCGCCCTCCCGCAGCTGCCCGGGGACCCGGTCCGACGCTGCGTCCGCGACCGGGACGCGCGGCAGCGCGTAGGGGTGGTGGTCGCGCAGGTAGCCGATCAGGTGCTCACGAAGCCTGCACCGCAGTTCGAACGCGTCGTCGGCGTTCGCCGCCGTGGCGAGGGCCCGGACGACGATCGTGGTCGGGGTGGTGTCGACCACCTGGAGCGCGCTGCCCTGGCCGTCCCAGAGGTCGCTCTTGGCCAGGAAGGCGTCGAACTCCTCCCGCAGCAGCCCGACCGGGGTGTGGTGGTCGAGGTGGAGCAGCGCCGTCCCGGTGATCCGGCTGGTGCGGCGCGACCAGTTCTCGAAGGGGCGGCCGACGAAGTAGGACATCGGCATCACCAGCCGCCGCTGGTCCCAGGTCGCTATCACCACCGCGGTCAGGGTGATCTCCTCGACCGTCCCCCACTCACCGGCCACCACGACGACGTCGCCGATCCGGGCCAGGTCGCCGAAGGCCATCTGCACCCCGGCGAACACGTTGGCCAGCGTGCTCTGCGCCGCGACACCGGCCACCACGCCGACCAGCCCGGCCGAGGCCAGCAGGCTGGTGCCGACCCCGCGGACCGCCGGGAAGGTCATCAGCACGGCTCCGAGGGTGGCGACGGCGACCACCGCCTGGCAGATCCGGCCGAGCAGGCTGGCCTGGGTGCGGGCCCGGCCGGCCCAGGCCGCGTCGCGGCGGTGCACGGCGAGCCTCAGCGCGCTGTCCACCAGCAACGCCACCACCCGGGCGCACAGCCATCCGCCGGCGGCGATCGAGAGGATCACGAGGAGGTGCCGCAGCTCCTCGCGGGTGGCGGTCGGCGGGTCGATCCACGGCTGTGCGGCGGAGAGCAGCAGGCACGCCGTCAGCGCCAGCACCGGGCGGCGGCACCTGCGTACCATCCGCGGGACACCCTCGGCACTGCCCTGGATCGTCAGCCGCCGCGCCACCAACTGCATCATCCGGTCGAGGCCATAGGTGAAGAGGGCGGCCGCGACACCGACGACGGCGAGGCGGAGCAGACTCCACATGTGCCGGTCTCCTTCCTGTCTGCGGGAGTTGGGCACGGTGACGCCCGGTCGCGGGAGGCGGTGCCACCACGCCGACGGACGCCGCCCGGGGGAGCTGGGCGGCGTCCGTCGGCCCGTGACCGGGCTCGCTGACCGCCGGTCAGTCCGGCGGCTCGGGGGGATGGGGATGCCCCGGTCGGGGCGCGGCCGGGCCGGGGGCCGGCCGGACGGGGCCGGGCGCCGGTGGTGGGTCCGGCGGCGGGACGGGCGAACCGGGTGGTGGCGGCGGGTCGGGGACCACGGGCGGGCCGGGCGGCCGGGCCGGTTCCGGGGGCACCGGCATCGGCGGCCCCGGCGGTTCGTCGGGCTGCGGCAGGACGCCCGGCTGGGCGGGTGCGCTGGTCATGGGGGCTCCTCTCGGTCGTTCCGTGGGTTCGGTGCGTGAGCCGGGTTCACCGGCTCGGTCCGTGGGCTCGGCGCGTGAGCCGGGTTCGCGAGGCGGGTCCGTGGGCTCGGCGCGTGAGCGTGGTTCGTGGAGGCTCGGTCCGGGAGGCCGGTCTCGCGGGGCCGCGGTCCGGCGGGCCGTGGGGTGGATGACGCCGGGCCCCGCCCGCCGCCGAGGGCAGGGCCCGACGGCTCAGGCGGCCAGCAGGTCCTTCAGGCCCTGGTCCCAGTCGATCCGGGTGTGTTCGCGCCCGGGCGGAACCATGCCGGCCGTGGCGGCCAGGAAGCGGGCGACCGGCTCGGCGGAAGCGGCGAGCAGGGCCACGCCCTCGCGGCCGCCGAGTGCCACCAGCACCCGGTCGTTGTCGTAGGGCGTCACGTGGACGTCGCCCTCTCCCGCAGGGTGGAGCAGGCCGGTGACGAGGAGATCGCGCGAGAGCGTCCACACCGTGCCCGGCTGGTAGGACGAGAAGTCCAGGTCCACCGCGTGGGGATCGTCGGCCCGGTAGGACCAGCCGACCTCCAGGTCCCGGCTGCGTTCGTCCCCGGTCATCAGCCGCATCGTGATCCGGGTGGTGAGACGTTCCATCGAGCGGGTTCTCCTTCCCCGTTCCGTCCGCAGCGGGACGGTCGCGGCCGGTCCTTCCGTCGGTCTGCCGCGGTCAGTCCCGTCCGGTGCTGACCCGTGGTGGTGCTCGCCCGGCCGGTGGCGCCGGCCCCTCCGGTGGCGCCGGCCCCTCCGGTGGTGCCGGCGTCTCCGGCGGGGCCGACCGGTCCGGCGCGGTGTCCGGCCGCTGCCGGGTCACATGATCCGGCCGCCGTAGAACCGGTCGTAGTAGGGCCCGAAGCGCTCGCGGGTGTCGTTCTCCTGGTGGTCCTCGGACTCGTCGAGGTCGGGGCTGTGCTTGATCTCGTCCCTGGACCGGTCGACGTAGACCTTCTGCTCGGCGATCTCGATGCGCGTCACCGTGCCGGCCGGGAGCAGGACGCGCCTGCCGAAGATCCACGGGCCGGTGTCGACGACCAGGTACTGTTCGCCGACCTCCTCGGACAGTTTGTCGACCTTGCCGATCGAGCCGTCGGTGGCCTCGACGTGGAAGCCGATGAGGTCGGTGCCGGCGGTGTGCCCGGCGGCCGTGCGGAACTGCCAGATGTCGTGTCGTTCGCTCATGACTGCCTCCGTTCGCTTCCTCGTGGACCGGGCCCTCCCGTACGGCCCGGCCGGTCGTGTCCGCTCGACTGCCCCCGATGTCGAGGTTCATGCGTTCGGATCGCCCTTCGGCGTCCGGAACGCCGTCCGGGGCAGCAGGCCGTTCAACCGGCCGTGGCCCCGCTGCTCAGCTCGACGTGGTGCTTGAAGTCGTTCAGGTCGTCGATGACCCTGCGGTCGACGAAGCCGAGTGCCTCCGCGAGGTGCTCCCAGAGCCCGTGCGGTTCGATCTCCAGCTGCAGCATGACCCGGGTGGTGCGCTCGTCCACGTGATGGAAGGTCACCACGCCGCTGTGGCGGACCGGGCCGGACCCACCGTCCCAGGCCACCCGTTCGCCCTCCACCACCTCCGTGGTGACCGCCTCGAACTCCCGTCGGCCGCCGGCGGTTTCGACCACCCAGCTGCTGCTGCCGGGGCCCGACACGTCGACGCTCAGCACCCCGCGCATGAACTGCGGGAAGTCCTCGCAGCGGATCCACTGCCCGTAGACCTCGTCGAGCGGCGCCGCCACCTCGACCGACTCCTCGATCCGTCCCATCGTCTCCTCCTCGACCTCCGGCGTCCGGGTTCCCCCGACTCCGCCGCCCCTGCGGCGGTCCACACCGGTCCGGGTGCCCCGATCCGGGCCGGGCATGCACAGTGTGTGCCGTCTCGACTACTCGCCGGCCCGGCAGGGAAGTTCACGCGATCCGCACCCGGGGAGGGGCATGGACGAGGCTCCCGGGGGTAACCGGGGGCGGACCGCAGGCCGAGCGGAAGGGAAAGCCATGGCCACGACCGGTGACGACCTCCTCCACCGCGCGACGGCCCCGGGCCGGGCGGCGCCGTCCGTCACCGCTCCGACCGCCTCCCGCCCCGCCCTCCCCGAACTCGCCGGCATCGAGGACGTCCGGCGGGTCGCGCCCGCCGACGCGCGCGAGCTGACCCGGGTGCTGCTGGTCCGGCTCGCGGCGCTCGACGAGGGCACCCGCGCGTACTCGTACGTGCGGGCCACCCTCATCGAGCTCAACCTGTCCCTGGTCCGGATAGCGGTGCACCGCCTGGGCACGCGGCGCGAGTCCGAGGAGGACCTGGTGCAGGTCGGCTCGCTCGGCCTGATCAAGGCGGTCGACCGCTTCGACCCCGGCCACGGCGTCGAGTTCACCACCTACGCCCTGCCGACGATCCTGGGGGAGATCCGTCGCCACTTCCGCGACACCACCTGGGCCGTCCACGTGCCGCGACGCCTCCAGGAGTTGCGCATCGATCTCGCCAAGGCCCGCGACGATCTGTTCCAGCGGCTGGGCCGCGCGCCGACCGTGCCCGAGCTCGCCGAACACCTCGGACTGCCGGAGGAGGAGGTGGTCGACGGGCTCGCCGCCGCCAACGGCCGTACCGCCGGCTCCCTGGACGCCCCCGCCGCCGAGGGGGAGGACGGAGAGCCGGCCACCCTCCTCCAGTGCCTCGGCGAGGAGGACCCGAGGTACGCGAGGATCGAGGACCTGATCGCGCTCAAGCCCCTCATCGCGGCGCTGCCGGAGCGCGACCGGCTCATCCTGTCGCTGCGCTTCGGCGAGGACCTCACCCAGGCCCAGATCGGCGACCGGCTCGGGCTGTCCCAGATGCAGGTCTCGCGTCTGCTCGGCCGCACGATGAAGCGCCTGCGCGCCGGCCTCGCCATCACCTGAACCCGGGTCACGGTCCGCGGGACCGTCCGGGACCGGTCGAATTCGGGCCAGGGCCTGGCCGTAACGGCATCGACGTGCCTAGGCTCGTGGAGGACGCCCGTGGAGGGAGTGCGAGGACGATGCGGCCTGAGGAGACGACGCCGGAGGAGGAGGGGCCCACGACCGTGCCCCCGGTCCCCGCCGCCTTCGAACCGCCGCCGCCGAGCACCCCGGCGCGGTTCCGGCCGACCGGGGCGCCCCTGCGCCGGCCCCACTCGCCGGAGGCCCGACTGCGCCGGCCCGACCTGTCCGGACACCAACTGCCCGAGCCCCGACTGCCCGAGCCCCGACTGCCCGGGCTGCGACTGGTCGGCTTCGACGCGGCGACGGGTGGTCCGGTCCGGCCCGACCTGGCCGTCCGCACCTGGCACACCGAGAACCTCGCCGTGGTCTGCGCCTTGGCGGGCGACCTCGACGTCGAGACGCTGGCCCCCGCGCGGAGCACGCTCGACGACCTGGTGGACCGGCATCCGCCGCTGCTCGTCGTCGACCTCGGACACGTCGACTTCTGCGACTCCTCCGGGCTGAACCTGCTGCTGAGGACCCGGCTGGCGGCCACCGCGGCGGACGTCGGGTTCCGCCTCTCGGCCCCGTCCGAAGCGGTCCGGCGGCTGCTGGAACTGACCTGCGCCGACAGCGTGTTCTCGCTCCACCCGTCCCTGGAGGCCGCACTGACGGCGCCGCTGTGACCGCTGCCGCCGGGCGATCGCGCATGATCCCGCGGCGGTCGGGAAGCCGAGCAGGCGAAGCGGAGAGCCACCCAGTGCCGAAACGGAGGGGAACCCGTTCATGACGACCAGCCGGGCCACCCTGGACGGCGACCGGTCGGGTGCCGGTCCCACACTGCCCCCCGGCGGACAGCGCCGCCGCCTGCACCTCGCCGGGCTGCCCAAGCCCGTCGCCCGCGCCCGGACGTACACCGCGCAGGCCGTCGCCGACTGGTCGTGGCCGACGGGCGCCGCCGGTGCCTGGGACGACATCGTGCTCCTCGTCGCCGAGCTGGTCGCCAACGCGACCCTGCACGCCGGCGGTCCGGTGGAACTGGTCCTCGACGCCTCCGAGGCCCGCCTGCGGATCGAGGTCGGCGACCGGTCGACCACCCTGCCCGAGCCGCGCCGGCCCCACCACCCCGGCCTGCCCGGCGGGCACGGCCTCTTCATCGTCCAGAAGACCGCCACCCGCTGGGGCGCGCTGCCGCACGACGACGGCAAAACGGTCTGGGCCGAGATCGACGCCCCGCGTCCGGCCACGGGAAGTTGAGCCCGGAATAGGCCCCCCGGCGGAGGCCGGGAACGGGCACGGCGGCCGTTCACAGTGAATCGCGAAGTTGTTGACGATGCGACGGTTTCACTGAATTCGGAAACAGTGTTGTGACCACTATTCAGTGAATGGCCGAAGCTCTGAACTCCCTGCCGATCACGGGCTCCACCTGCCCGGATACCCACTCTTAATGATTCCTTACCCTTCGCCGTTGACCCGCGTTCATCAGCTCTGCTTTCCTCATGCCAGCAGACGGCGGCCCCAGCCGACGGGCAGTCAAATCCGGGTGCCGGAACACATCGCCGGATTCGGCTTTCGAACGGAATTCGCCGTCAGCTCCCTTCCCCACAAAGGGATCGTCCGCCGCCCCCCGGGCCGTGCGGGCGATCGGCAGAGAGAGGCACCCCCACCCCATGGGTCACTCCCGCAGAATGCGGCGCGCGAAGTACGCGGCGCTCACCGGAATGGCGTCGCTCGCGCTCGCCGCCGCAGGCCTGGCCGGTGCGGCCGGCCCGGCCGCCGCCCAGGACATCTCCAGCTCCTCGGGCAGCACCGCCAACGAGTTCAACCCCTGGAGCCCGCAGAACGGGCACCCGTACCGCCACGGCGCGGTGCCGAACATGAAGCAGCACGAGAACTACAAGCAGTGGCTCGCCGCGCACAACCAGGCGGCGGCGACCGGCCAGCAGACGCTGTCCTACGGCGGCGGCGTCGACGGCATCGGCGTGCAGAGCGGGCACTCCAAGGTGTACCTGGTCTTCTACGGCACCCAGTGGGGCACCCAGACCACCGACGCGAACGGGAACGCGAAGTTCTCCGGAGACTCGGCCGGCGCCGCCGGTGCCACCCAGCAGATGTTCAAGGGCATCGGGACCAACGGCGAGACCTGGTCGGCCGACCTGACCCAGTGGTGCGACGGCCCCAACGTCGCCACCGGTGCCACCAGCTGCCCGTCCAACGCCAACTTCATCCCGTACCAGAGCGGCGGCGTCCTGGCCGGCGTCTGGTACGACAACGCGGCCGCCTCGCCCGCCCAGGCCACCGGCAACCAGCTCGCCCAGGAGGCCGTCAAGGCCGCCGGCCACTTCGGCAACACCACGGCCGCCTCCAACCGCGACGCGTACTACGTCATCCTCTCGCCGCACGGCACCAACCCGGACGACTACCAGAACCCCACCACCGGGTACTGCGCCTGGCACGACTGGAACGGCGACACCACCCTCACCGGCGGCGCGGCCAGCTCGCCCTACGGCGACATCGCCTTCTCCAACCAGCCGTACAACATCGACCAGGGCGCCAGCTGCGGCGTCGGCTTCGTCAACTCGCCCGGCACGCTGGACGGCTGGACGATGACGCTGGGCCACGAGTGGCACGAGATGATGTCCGACCAGAACCCGGCCGGCGGCTGGACCAACCACGTGTCCGGCAGCTCGTACAACGGCCAGGAGAACTCCGACGAGTGCGCCTGGATCCAGCCGGGCTCGACGGGCGGCGCCGCGAACGTCTCCTTCGGCTCCTTCGGCACCTTCGCCGAGCAGGCCAGCTGGTCGAACGACACCAACTCCTGCGCGATCTCGCACGCCATCCTGACCCACGGCAACACGGTCACCGTCACCAACCCGGGCAACCAGACCGGCACCGTCGGCACCGCGGCCAGCCTGCAGATCCACGCCAGCGACTCGGCCACCGGCCAGACCCTGACCTACTCGGCCACCGGCCTGCCGGCCGGCCTGTCGATCAACTCCTCGACCGGCCTGATCTCCGGCACGCCGACCGCCGCCGGCACCTCCAGCGTCACGGTCACCGCGACCGACACCACCGGCGCCGCCGGCAACACCACCTTCACCTGGACCGAGTCCACCACCTCGGGCGGTGGATCCGTCACCAACGGCGGCTTCGAGACCGGCAGCCTGACCGGCTGGACCGCCGCCGGCTCCACCTCCGCCACCGCGGGCGCCGCCCACAGCGGCGGCTACGGCGCCATGGTCGGCTCCACCAGCCCGACCGGGGACTCCTCGCTCGCCCAGACCTTCACCGCGCCGACCGGCTCCAGCAAGCTGTCCTTCTGGTACAGCAACACCTGCGACGACACCGTCACCTACGACTGGGCCACCGCCACCCTGAAGGACAACACCACCGGCACCACCACCACGGTCCTCGCCAAGACCTGCACCACCACGGGCACCTGGACCAACAAGACGGCCGCCGTCACCCCGGGCCACTCCTACACGCTCACCCTGAGCAACCACGACGACAACTACCCGGGTGACCCGACCTACACCTACTACGACGACGTGACCGTCTCCTGACGATCGACGCGCCGAACGCGCCGGGGTGGGCCTCGTGCCCGCCCCGGTGCGGTTTTCGCTCCCGGGGGAAGGGATCCGATCCGGGCGCCGGTGCGTCCAACCGGCACCGCTCGTACCCCGGCACTAGGGAACCACCGTGAACCTGAGAAGACCCACCGCCGTCACCCTGACCTGCGCCGCCGCGCTGCTGGCCCTGGCCGGCTGCGGCTCGGCCGCCAGCCCGGCGGCCTCCTCCGCCCCGGCGACCACGGCCACGGCGACGGCCGCGCCCACGGGGACGGCCGCGCCCACGGGGACGGCCGCGCCCACGGGCACGGCGACGGCCACGGGGACGGCCGCGCCCACGCCCACGGCCACGACCGCCTCGGGCGCCGTCACCGCCGACGAGAAGGCCGACCACACCACCCTGAAGGTCGCCGTCGGCACGACGGTCTCCGTCGAACTGCACAGCACCTACTGGTCCGCCGTCACCAGCTCGGCCCCGGACGTCGTCGCCCCGGCCGGCCCGCCGACCACCTCGCCGTCCGCCGGCTGCCACCCCGGCGGGGGCTGCGGCACGGCGACCACCACCTTCACCGCCCGCACGCCCGGCACCGCCCACCTCGCCGCCTCCCGGACCGTCTGCGGCGAGGCCCTCAACTGCGCGCCGGACCAACGCACGTACGACGTCACGGTCGAGGTCACCGGCTGACGCGGCCGACTGGGGCGGCCGGCTGAGGTGGCCGGCCTGACCTCGGGCCGCCGGGACCGCCGGGCCGAGGTCAGTGCCCGCCGCGGGGGACGTCGCAGCCGGGGTGGTCCGGGTAGCCCCCGAAGGCCTCCGCCGTGACGGCGGCCGGATTCACGGTGCCCTCCAGGCACAGGTGGGAGCCGGTGGCGTCGATCAGGAAGCTGAGGCCGGCACCGTTGCCGTCCACCGTCACCTTCCCGTCCTCGAACCCGAGGCCGGTGAGCGCGGTGCGGGTGCTCCCGACCGTGAGATCCCCGCGCCGGCGCAGCGGTTCGAGGGCGCCCCGGATCCGCTGGACGGCCGACAGCCCGTCGCAGCGCGCCTGTCCGTGCAGCGGGAGGGGGATCTTGAACCCGTTGTTCTCCCAGTAGTGGTCCGGCGGCGACGGCGGCCCGGCCGGCGCCCCCGTCGACGTCGGGGCCGCCGCCGGGGTCGTCGTCGGGCTTTCCCCGGGGCAGGGGAAGTCGCGCGGTGAGGCGGGCGCCGCCGTCGTGCTCGGCGAGGGCATCGCGGCCCCCGGCCCGGCCCCGCCTCCCACGTGCTCGCTCCCGCATCCCGCCAGCAGGAGGCCGAGCCCCGCCACCGCCGGTGCCCAACGGCGCACACCCGTCGCCCTGATCGTCCTCGTGCGCGGCACGGTGCTCGGATTCTCGCCCGCGGCCCCCGCCCCGACCGGTGCGGGGCCGACGTGCTTCCGGTGATGGGTCCCTGACATTACATCAGGTTACCTTAGGGTAATTTGATCTTGTCATCCGGGTGAACGAACCCGGCCCCTCATGAAGGACTTGTACGTGCTCGATCACCAGCCCCGCCGATCCGGCCGCCGTCTCGCCGGAACGGCACTGGCCCTCGCCGCCGCCGTCTGCGCACTGCCCGGCGCCCCCGCCGTTGCGGCGCCCGCCCCGGCCCCCGCCCCGGGGCCGGCGGCCCGGACCGACGCCACCCCGCACCTGGACGCCGTGGAACAGGCGCTGCGTCAGGTGTCCCCCGGCCTGGAGGGGACGGTGTGGCAGCGGACGGCCGGCAACCGGCTCGACGCGCCGGCCGACGACCCGGGCGGCTGGCTGCTGCAGACCCCCGGCTGCTGGGGGGACGCGTCCTGCACCGAGCGCACCGGAACCCGCCGCCTGCTCGACAGGATGCGGGAGAACATCGCGCGCGCCACCCGCACCGTCGACATCTCGACCCTGGCGCCGTTCCCGGACGGCGCGTTCCAGGACGCCATCGTGGACGGCCTCAAGGCGTCCGTGGCCGCCGGGAACACGCCGCACGTGCGGATCCTCGCCGGAGCCGCGCCGCTCTACAACATCACCGCGCTCCCGTCGAAGTACCGCGACGACCTGGTGGCCAAACTGGGTGGCGCCGCCCGCGCCGTCACCGTCGAGGTCGCCTCGATGACCACCGCCAGGACCGCGTTCTCCTGGAACCACTCCAAGCTGCTGGTCGTCGACGGACAGAGCGTCATCGCCGGCGGGATCAACAACTGGAAGGCCGACTACCTGGACACCACCCACCCCGTCACCGACGTCGACCTCGCGCTGAACGGTCCGGCCGCCGCCTCCGCCGGTGCCTACCTGGACACCCTCTGGGCCTGGACCTGCCGCAACACCGGAGTCCTCTCGGCCGCCTGGTTCGCCTCCTCCAACGGCGCCGCCTGCACCCCGGACCTGGAGAAGCGGCACAACCCGCCGGCCGACCGCGTGCCCGCCACCGGCGGCCAGTCGGTGATCGCCGTCGGCGGCCTGGGTGCCGGGATCCGCGACAGCGACCCGGTCTCCACCTACCGCCCCGGCCCGGTGCCCGCCGCCGACGATCTCAAGTGCGGCCCGGTCGGCCTGCACGACAACACCAACGGCGACCGCGACTACGAGACGGTCAACCCGGAGGAGAGCGCGCTGCGCGCGCTGGTCGCCAGCGCGACCAGCCGCATCGACATCTCCCAGCAGGACGTCACCGGCACCTGCCCGCCGATGCCCCGCTACGACGTGCGGCTCTTCGACCTGCTCGCGGCCAAACTCGCCGACGGCGTGAAGGTCCGCATCGTGGTCAGCGACCCCGGCAACCGGGGCGCGGTCGGCAGCGGCGGTTACTCGCAGATCAAGTCCCTGAACGAGATCAGCGACACCCTCGCCGCCCGGCTCACCGCCCGCCTCGGCGACCCGGCCCGGGCCAGGGCGGCGATGTGCGGAAACCTCCAACTCGCGCCGTTCCGCGCCGCCGCCGGTTCGACCTGGGCCGACGGCCACCCGTACGCCCTCCACCACAAGCTGGTCTCGGTCGACGGATCCGCCTTCGCCATCGGCTCCAAGAACCTCTACCCGGCCTGGCTGCAGGACTTCGGCTACGTGGTCGAGGACCGCACCGCCGCGGCGCAGCTCGACGAGCGGGTGCTCGCCCCCCAGTGGCAGTACTCGCGGACCGCCGCGACGTACGACTACACCCGCGGCATCTGCCAGGGCTGACGCCGCACCGGCCGCGAGGGCCCGGCGACCGTCCGCCCGTGGGGGCGGTGGGCGGTCGCCGGGCCGGGGCCGGGGACGTCCGCTCCGCAGGCCCGGCGGCCGGCGGCGCCAGGAGGTGGACCCGGCGGCCGGCGGAGCTGAGGGACAGGCCCGGCCGTCGGATCGGCCCGCCGAGCGCCTGCTGTTCCACCCGTGTTCAACCACCCGCTCCTGTCAGCGCCCCGTCAACGTCCTACCTTCCCTGGTGGACTGCGAGAAGGGGCTATGGACGACACACAACTCGCCGTACGGGCTCGCGGATTGACGAAGTGCTTCGGTGACGTCGTGGCGCTCGACGACGTCGGGCTGGACCTGGCGCCCGGCCGGATCCACGGGCTGGCCGGGCCGAACGGGGCCGGGAAGACGACCCTGCTCGGGCTGCTGCTCGGGCTGGCCGTCGCCGATCGCGGCGAGTTGCGGGTCCTGGGCAGACCGGTCGGGCCGGCCCTGGCGGCGCCGCACGGCGTGGCCGGCTTCGTGGACGGCCCCGGACTGTACCCCGCGCTGACCGCACGGAGGAACCTGGCCGCGCTGGCGGCGCTGCACGGACCGGTCGCGCGCGGCCGGCGGATCGACGACGTCCTCGCCGAGGTCGGTCTCACGGACGTCGCCGACGACCGGGTGCGGGGCTTCTCCCTGGGCATGCGGCAGCGGCTCGGACTGGCCGCGGCGCTGCTCACCGGTCCCCGGCTGCTGGTGCTCGACGAACCGTCCAACGGCCTGGACCCGGCGGGCAAGCGGCACGTCCACCGGGCCCTGCGGCGGCTCGCGGACGACGGGGTGACGGTGGTGCTGTCCAGCCACCGGATGGACGACCTCCAGGCGCTGTGCGACGAGGTCACCATCCTCGCGACCGGGCGGGTGCGCTTCTCCGGCCCGCTGGAGAAACTGGCGGCCGAGAGCCGCGAACTGGAGCACCGGTTGGTCACCTCCGATCCGCAGGCTGCCCGGCGGGTGGCCGCCGGGGCGGCGGGCGTACGGGCCCTCGCAGAGCCCGGGCCGCGCCGCGCCGACGGGGCGCTGGTCGTACGGGCATCGGGGCCGGCCCTCGAGGAGTTGGTGACCGAGCTGGTGCTCGCGGGCATCGGCGTGCGCGAGGTCGCGCCGGTGGTACCGCCGTTGGAGGCCGCCTTCCTCGCCCTGACCGAACAGCGGCAGGAGGGGCGGGCATGACCACGACCACGACCACGACCAACGCCTCGGCCGCCGACCGGGTACCGGGCGCCGGCCGGGTGCCGGTCGGCCGGGTCTACCGCTTCGAGCTGGTGAAGCTCGTCTCCCAGTGGCGCATCCGGCTGCTGATGCTCGCCTGCTGGACCGTACCCGGGCTGTTCACGGCCGCGGTGGCCCAGCAGGGCACGCTGCCCTCCGACACGCTGTTCGGCCGCTGGATGCACGCCACCGGCTGGGCCGGACCGCTCGTGGTGCTCGGATTCTCGGGCTCGTGGGCCCTGCCGCTGCTCACCTCGGTGGTCGCCGGTGACGTGTTCGCCGCCGAGGACCGGCTCGGCACCTGGCGACACCTGCTGGTGGCGATCCGCTCCCCGCGGCGGATCTTCGCGGCGAAGGCGCTGGCGAGCGCGACCGTGATCGTGCTGCTGGTGGCGGGGCTCGTGGTCGCGAGCACGGCCGGCGGGCTGGCGGCGGTCGGGAACCGGCCGCTGGTCGGCATCGACGGGCACCTCCTGGCGCCGTCGGACGCGGCCGCGAACGTCCTGCTGGCCTGGGGGATCGCCCTCGCACCCACGCTGGCACTGGCGGCCATCGGCCTGCTCGGCTCCGTCGTCCTCGGGCGCTCGCCGATGGGGCTGCTGGTCCCCGCGCTGGCAGCGGTCGCGATGCAGCTCGCGCAACTGCTGCCGCTGCCGGTGGCGCTGCGCCTCGCGCTGCCCGGCTACGCCTTCGTCGCCTGGGACGGGCTGTTCGCCGATCCGACGCGGCTGGACGAGCCGCTGATCGCGGTCGCGGTGAGCCTGGGGTGGGCCGTGGTGGCGACCGTCGCGGCCTACCGGCTGTTCCTGCGGCGCGACTTCACCCACGGCAGCGAGGACGGCACCGGGCGCCGCGCGCTCGCGACCGGGGTGCTGCCGCTCGCCGGGCTGCTCGCGCTGACCTTCGGCGCGGTCGCGGTGGCCGCACCCTCGACGGGCTCCGGGATCACCCAGGCGAAGGTGCAGCGGTCGGTCGCGACCGTGTTCGCGCACCTGTACCGCCTGCAGACCGAGCAGCTGCACCGCCCCGCCGTCTCCGAGGAGCAGCTGAGCGTCACGGCGGCCTGCGACCGGGGCGACGGCCAGGTCGATCCGGAGGGGCCCGGCAACGACTGGCGCTGCGTCGTCACCTGGCACCTGCCCGGCACGGCCGCACCGGGGACGGCGGTCTACCAGGTGGACGTCGCCCCGGACGGCCGGCTGACGGCGGACGGGGACGGGCCCAAGGAGGTCAACGGCTACTTCCTGGTGCACACCCCGGACGGGGACGCGCCGAACCCGCTGTGGCAGTTCGACGGCAGGCTCGGGCTGCTCTCCGCCGCGCCGGATCCGACCACCGCGGCGCACCCGACGGCCGCGACGCCCGCAACGACCGCTACGCACCCGAAGGCCGCGACGGTCGCAGCGACCGCAACCCACTCACCGAAGGACTGACCTCATGCAGGTGACGCGTCGTCGACGCCCCCCGAAGGAACACCCCGTCCTCTCCGGCCGGCGAGCCGGCCGCCGCGCCACCCTCGCCACGGCGTGCATCACGGCGGTGTCCGTGGCCACCGGCACCGCCTTCGCGTCCACCCACCAGTTCGGCACCGACCGGGTCGGCCAGGTCACCGCCGACGGGCAGGTCATCTCCAGCGACCAGTACCTCGCGCCGTACGGCGACCGGCTGGAGATCGACAACGGCAAGGTCATGGCCTCCCGGGTCAGCCCGGACGGCGGTCACCTGGCCGCCTCGGTCGCCGACGGCGACGCCTCGCTGGTCGTGGTGGACCTGAAGACCGGCCGGGTGCAGCAGCGCATCGGCAGGGCCAAGGGGGACGACCTCCACCTCGCCGACGGCTCGGTCGGCCAGGAGGCACCGGTCTACTCTCCGGACGGCTCCCAGTTGTGGCTGGGCCAGCTCAACGGCTACACCAGGTTCACCGTCAACCCCGACGGTTCCCTGTCCGCCCCGGTGACGGTGGCGATCCCGGCCGACGGCGCCAAGCACGCGCTGGCCTCGGGCGCGGTGTTCTCCGCCGACGGCTCGACGGTGTACGCGGCCGTCAACGGCCAGAACCGGGTGGTGGCGATCGACGCGGCGACCGGCGCGATCGGCCGGAGCTGGACGGTGGGCAACGCGCCGCGCGGCATCGTGCGGGTCGGCCACAAGCTGTACGTGAGCAACGAGGGCGGCCGTCCGGCCACGCCCGAGGACGACACCCTCAACTCCTACGGCACCCAGGTGGTGGCCGACCCGGACACCGGCGCCACCACCACCGGCACCGTCAGCGTGATCGACCTCGCGGACCCCTCCGCGGCCGTCGGCACCATCGAGGTCGGCCTGCACCCGACGGCGCTGTACGCCAAGGACGGCGTGCTGTTCGTCACCGACACCGGCAGTGACGAGGTGTCGGTCGTCGACACCGCTCGCGGCAAGGTCGTCCAGCGCATCTCCACCAAGCCGTGGCCCGAGGCCTCGGTCGGCTACGAGCCGACCGCCGTGACGCTCACCGACGACGGGCACCTGCTGGTGACCCTCGGCCGGGCCGACGCGGTGGCCGTCTACCGCTACGGGGGTGCGCAGGAGCCGGTCGGCTACGTCGGCCTGCTGCCCACGGACTACTTCCCGGCCGAGATCACCACCGTCGGATCCACGGTGGTCGTCTCCAACACCCGAGGCGTCGACGCCCGCCGGCCCAACAGCACCGGCGCGCACAACACCCACGACACCACCGCCAGCATCACCCGGTTCACCCTGCCCGGCGACCGGGAGATCCGCTCCCAGACCGCCAAGGTCTTCCGCCAGAACGGCTGGACCGACGGCTCGGTGCGGACCGCCGACCGTCGGAAGGCCGAGCCGGTGCCGGTGCCGGCGCGGATCGGCGACCCGTCGACGATCAAGCACGTCTTCCTGATCGTCAAGGAGAACCGGACGTACGACCAGCTCTTCGGCGACCTCGCGCAGGGCAACGGCGATCCCCGGCTGGCCCAGTTCGGCGCGAACGTGACGCCCAACCAGCACGCACTGGCCCAGCAGTTCGGGCTCTACGACAACACCTACGACATCGGCACCAACTCCGCCGAGGGCCACAACTGGCTGATGCAGGCCGACAACCCGGAGTACACCGAGTCCTCGGCCGGCGAGTACGAGCGCAGCTACGACACCGAGGACGACGGCCTGGGCCACCAGCGCTCCGGCTTCCTGTGGACGGGCGCCCAGGCGGCCGGCCGAGACGTGCGGGACTTCGGCGAGTTCCACCAGTTCCTGACCAAGCCCGCGGGCGCGACCTGGCAGAACCTGTACTGCGACGCCAAGGACATGGAGGCGAAGGGGCAGGACACCGCCTACCCGCTGGAGTCCTCGTCGCCGATCCCCTCGCTGAACGACGTGTCGGTGCCCGGCTTCCCCAAGTTCGACCTCGACGTGCCGGACCAGTACCGGTACCAGATCTGGAAGCGGGACTTCGAGCAGAACGGCCCGGCCGACCTCAATCTGCTGTGGCTGTCCAGCGACCACACCGGCGGCCCGGCGAGCCCGGCCGCGCAGGTCGCCGACAACGACCTGGCGGTCGGCCGGATCGTCGACGAGATCTCGCACAGCGAGTACTGGAAGGACTCCGCGGTCTTCGTGGTCGAGGACGACTCCCAGGCCGGCCTGGACCACGTGGACGGCCACCGTGCCCCGATCCAGGTCATCAGCCCCTGGGCCCGGCACGGGGCCGTGGACAGCCGCTACTACTCCCAGATCACCGTGATCCGCACCATCGAGCAGATCCTCGGGATCCACCCGATGAACCAGAAGGACAGCGCGGCCTCCCCGATGGCCACGGCCTTCACCGACAAGCCGGACTTCACGCCGTTCACCGCCGTGCCCAACCGGACCCCGCTGACCGACGGTCTGAAGACGCCGCCCGCGTGCGGCGTCGACGTGCCCGCGGCGCAGGACCGCGCTGCGGCCGCCGCCCCGGTGACGACCGCACCGCCGGCCGCGGAGCGGGCCGTCGCGGACCAGTGGGACGCCTGGAAGGCCGAGCAGCGCCTCACCGGGCCGAACGCCGCACCGGACCGCGCCAACCCGGCGCAGATGAACCACCTGACCTGGTACCAGACGCACGGCTGGACCACGCCCTACCCGGGCGAGTCGGCCGTCCTCGCTCCGGACGACGTGCCCGGGGCGTACCTGCCCTCCGCGGAGAACGACGGCTGAGCTGGATCCCCGGCACCCGGGCACCCGGGGAACGCGCCCGGCAGGCGCCGTCGGCCTACGGGAGCGGAACGGAGCGGATCGAGAGGCCGGGCCGGCGGCGGTGGACGGTGAGGTACAGGAGTCCCTCCGGCCCGGCGGCCAGGGCCCGCCGGTCGCCGTGCGGCAGCCAGGCCGTGGCACCCGGGGCGAGGGGCTGGCGGCCGCCGTCCGTCTCCAGACGGCCGCTCCCGCCGAGCACCTGGACGAGGACGTCGAGGTCCGGCTCCACGTGCTCGGCGACCTCGGCGTGCGGTGCCAGCCGGACGATGTTCGCGTCCAGCTGGCGCCCCTCCTCGGCGAGTCGCCACAGCGCCCCGCTCCGGTCGGGGGGCGTTTCGCGGAGCAGGGTCTCCAGGTGAGTGAGCACACCGGGCCCGGGGTTGGGCGCCAACGGGGCCTCCAGCAGGCGAGTGGGTAGGGCGGGTACGACCTGCGGATTCTACGGAACGCCCCGGGCGGGCGGATCAGTCGGCGGCGAGGAGCCGGGTGACGGCGGCGTCGAGGTCGAGGTGGTCGGACTCCGACCCGGGGGGCACCAGGGCGAAGCACTCCGAGAGGAACGCGGTGACCACGTCCTCCGGGGCGCTGAGCACGGCCGCGTTGCCGGTCGGCCCCCGAAGGGTGATCAGGACCTCGCCGTCCGGGCCCGGACGGACCTTCACGTCGCCGCTGCCGACGGCTTGGTGACGGCCCTCGTTCAGCAGTTCCCGGCTGAAGTACCAGCACACCCGGGCGCCGTCGTCGGTGCACTGGCACGGGGAGAGCGGGAACGCCAGGCAGGCCGCGTACGGAAGGCTCGTGTCGAAGCGCAGTTCGGCGTCGACCGGTACGTCGGGCAGCGCACTCTCGGGGAACGTGACGGGCATCGGGCGGACCGTGGACGTCTGCATCGATTCGGCCTCCTTCGATCGCGACGGACCGGCCCCCGGACGGGCCGGCACACCTGCGGGACGCCTACCCGAAGCGCTTCCGTGCACCCCGTGGGGCCGTCATCTCCACAACCCCTTCGCACACCACCGTCCGCGCCGCCCCGCGCAGGGGCGGACGGGCAACGAGTGGCGGGAGCGCCCCCGACCGCCGGTCCGGGTCAAGGCCGCGCCGCGGGTTCACCCGGGTTCACCCGTGCGCGTGAACCGGCGGGCCGTCCCGGGGCCCGGCCCGGTTGCGGCCGGGCGCGCGCCGCAGGAGAACGGAAGCGGCCCGTCATCGCGCCGCCACCCCCGTCGAGCCCCTCTCCGAACGGAGCCCGTCCGTGATCACCCCCCGGCCACTCCAGGCAGCCGCAGCGCTCCTGATCCCCGTCGTCCTCTCCGGCTGCTCCAGCTCCAGCACGCCCTCCGGCGGCGCGACGACCGGCGCGCGCTCCCCGGCCGCGAGCTCCCCGGCGGTCACCTCCCCGGCCGCCACCGCCTCGTCGCCCGTGCCCAGCAGCAGCGGCGCGCTCCAGGTCACGATCAGGAACTTCGCGTTCGAGCCGGCCGCCCTCACGGTGAGCCCCGGTCAGACCGTCACGGTGGTCAACCAGGACTCCGTCCCGCACACCCTCACCGCCTCCGACAAGTCCTTCGACACGGGGACGATCGCGGCCGGTGCCACCGGGACCTTCACCGTGCCCCAGTCGGGCACCCACCCGTACATCTGCACCATCCACCCGTTCATGCACGGCACCCTGACGGTCGGCTGATCCGGCGCCGTCCGCCGTGATCCGCCGTGGTCCGGCGCGGCGGCGGGCGGCCGGGCGCCGGGCTACTCCGGACGGTGCAGCGCGGAACCCCGGACTCCGCCGGCGCACCCGACCCCTAGGCTCCCGCCCGCCGGCGCCCCCGGGCGCCCACCCCGACCGTTCGGACCGGGCGACCCGCCCGGACCGTTGCTATGACTTGATCCGAGCCCTTCCGCACGACCCCGTCCCGAGAACCCGAGGAGGCGTCCTGATGGGTGCTGCACCGACCGACGGCGGCACCGTGCCACCGCCCGCCGCGCGGCGACCGAGCAGCGAGGAGATCGCCACCGCGGCGCCGACCGGCCCGCCGCTCCCGACCGGCCCCGCCCTTCCGGGAGGCGACGATGCGTGAGATCCAGGCCACCGCGGCGGCGGGCGGGGCCGAGCCTGCGAACTGCTACCCGGAGGGCATCGAGCGCGGCTTCGCCGCCGCCCGGCAGATCGCCGACGCGGTGCTGCTGGAGGACTACGCGCTCCACCCGTACGGGGAGCCGACAGCCGGGAACGCGCTGCGCTGGCAGTTCGGCGTCCTGGTCCCGCCCGAGTACACCGCGCAGGGCGGCGAGCACTCCCACCAGCGCACCGAGTGCGTGATGGAGGCGCGCCGGGACGACCGGCTGGCCGTCGAGCTGCGCTTCCTGCGCGTCCAGCGGCGCACCGTGGAGCGGGCCGTCGAGACCGGCGGGTTCGAGGTCGGCGGGTTCGACCTCGCGGAGCGTTCGGACCTCCCCGAGCGGCCCCCCACCGGGCGGGAACCCGCTGGTCGGGAAGTCGCCGAGTGGGCCCTCCCCGAGCGGGACGAGGGCGTCGAGGAGCGGATCGAACTCCTGCTGGACATCGACGAGCTGAGCGGCGAAGGGGTGCAGCGGGCCTTCCGGCTGCCGGGCGTCGGCAGGACGGAGCTGGTGCACCGGCAGGGCGCGGCCGTCGGAAGGCTGGTGCGGCGGTGCGAACAGGTCGACGGCCTGGTGCGGGTGCGGGCCGAGGAGCTGCCCGGTCCGTACCGGGCGCAGCGCCTGACGGTGGTCGTGGAGAACACCTCCGACTGGACGCCGGCCCGGCGGGCCGGCCGGGAGGAGGCGCTGCCGCGCTCGCTGGTCTCCGTCCACCTGCTGCTCGGCCTGGAGCACGGCCGGTTCCTGTCGGTCACCAACCCGCCGGACTGGGCCCGCAGGGCCGTCGAGCGGTGCCGCAACGACCGGACCTGGCCGGTGCTGGCCGGGCCGTTCGGCGGCCACCAGATCGTGCTGTCCTCGCCGATCGCCCTGGGGGACCACCCGCGGATCGCCTCGGAGAGCCTCGGCACCCGGTACGACGCCACCGGCGTCGACGGTGTCCCCGGGCTGCGGACGGCCGCCCCGACGGACCGGGCGCGGCGGAAGGCCCGCGGCTCCGGAGGGCGGGCCGGCGCCGTGACCGACCTCGCGGCGTCCGTGCCGCCCGAGGTGCTGGAACGCCTGCACGGCGCCATCCGCAGGCCGCGCGACACCGCCGCGGGCGCCGATGACGCGGAGCAGCCCTGGTGGGCCGAGGCCGACGACCCGGCGCAGGATCCGTTCCGCTCCTTCCGGCCCGACGAGGCCGCACCGCTGGAGGAGTCCTGAGGAGGCGGACGGTGCCGGTCGCCGGGGCGGCGCCCCGGCCGCGGGTCCGGCCCCGAGTCCGAGTCCGGGACCAGCGCCGCGGCCGCACCGGCCGTAGCGGGCGACCGCCCGGGAGGCAGGCGTGAGCGAGGCCGTCGTCGTCGGTTCCGGCCCCAACGGGCTGGCCGCCGCCGTCACCCTCGCCGAGCAGGGCCTGGCCGTCACGGTGCTGGAGGCGGCCGAACGGATCGGCGGCGGCGCCCGCAGCGGCGAGGCCACCCTGCCGGGCCTGCTGCACGACCACTGCTCGGCGGTGCACCCCTTCGCGATGGCCTCCGCCCTGCTGTGCTCCGCCGACCTCGCCCGGCACGGGCTGGAGTGGGCCTGGCCCGAGGTGGACCTGGCGCACCCGCTCGACGACGGGGGCGCGGCGGTGGCGGTGCGGTCGGTGGCGGAGACCGCCCGCGCGCTGGGGCCGGACGCGGCAGCCTGGCAGCGGGTGTTCGGCCGGCTGGGCGCGGACTTCGACGCCCTGGCCGGGGACGCCCTGCGCCCGCTGCTGCGGCTGCCCCGGCACCCGGTGACGCTGGGGAGGTTCGGACTGAGGGCCGTCCGGCCCGCCACCCTGCTCGCCCGCGGCTGGCGCACCGACCGGGCCCGGGCGCTGTTCGCCGGCGCGGCCGCCCACGCCTTCCAGCCGCTGGACCGACCGCTGACCTCGGCCGTCGGCCTGCTGCTGCTCGCGGCCGCCCACCACCGCGGCTGGCCGGTCGCCCGGGGCGGCTCCGGCCGGATCACCGCCGCCCTGGCGGCACGGCTGGCCGAACTCGGCGGACGCATCGAGACCGGGCGGCCGGTGCGCTCGCTGGCCGAGCTGCGGCCGTTCCGCGTCGTCCTGCTGGACCTCGCGCCCGGCGCGGCCGCGGACCTCTGCGGGCCGGAGCTGCCCGCCCGGGTCCACCGCGCCTACCGCCGCTGGCGGCACGGCCCGGCGGCGTTCCGGATGGATTTCGCCGTGGACGGCGGCGTCCCGTGGCGCCACCGGGACTGCCGCCGGGCCGGCACCCTCCACCTCGGCGGCACCCTGGAGGAGATCGCCCACGCCGAACGGGAGACGGCCTCGGGCCGGATGCCCGAGCGCCCCTTCGTCCTGGTGGCGCAGCAGTACCTCGCCGACCCCGGCCGATCGCGCGGCGACGTGCACCCCGTGTACGCCTACGCCCACGTGCCGCACGGCTACCGGGGGGACGCCTCGGAGGCGGTCCTCGCCCAGATCGAGCGGTTCGCGCCCGGCTTCCGGGAGCGGGTCCTCGCCACGGCCGTCACGTCGACCGGCCGACTGGCCCGGGAGAACGCCAACTACGTCGGCGGCGACATCTCCACGGGCGCCAACACGGCGCTGCAGACCGTGCTGCGCCCGCGCGCCGCCCTCGACCCGTACGCCACCGGGATCCCCGGCGTCTTCCTCTGCTCCGCGGCCACCCCGCCCGGCGCCGGGGTGCACGGGCTGTGCGGCGTCCTGGCCGCGCGTTCCGCGCTCCGGCAGGCGGGCGTCCGGCCGTCCTGAGCGGCGGTCAGGAGCCGCGCGGGTAGCTGCGCTTGGTGGTGCCCTTCGGATCCGTCTCGAGGTAGCCGGTGCCGTAGTCGTCGGCCAGGTAGACCTTGAGCGCGGGGGAGTCGTCGAACATGTCGGCGTCGACGAGCAGGTAGCGGGTGGTCGGCTGGGGGACGTTCAGGGTGGCCTGGGCGCGTTGGAGCAGGCCGGGCAGCGCGTCCCAGTCGTACTGCCCCAGGTCGACGGCCTTGCCGTCGCCGATCACCTCCCCGCCGGCCTCCTTGGTGACCTTCCCGGCGCGGATGGTGATCCGGTCGTAGAGCTTGGGGCCGGCCGAGGTCGGGACCTCGGCGATGGCGTACTCCGGGTAGACGGTCAGCTCGAAGACCTTGTTGCCGGGCGCGTAGGGCTGCAGGGCCGCGACGGTGCGGCGCACGCCCTCCGGGGTCAGCAGGTTCGCCGGGGCGGTCGAGGCCGCCGGGGGCGGTGCGGAGACGGCCGGGCCGGCGGAGGAGGGCGAGGACGCGCCGGACGGGTTCGCGGGCCCGCTGACGGCGGCTCCGGTGACGGCGGCCCCGGTCGCGGCGCTCGGGGCCTTGGCCCCTCCGGTGCCCGGGTCGCCGCCGGAGCGGCTCAGGTACAGCGCCCCGGCTCCGGCGAACACCACGGCGCCGGCCGCCACCGCGGCGATCGCGGCACGGCTGCGGCGGACGGCGGGTGCGGACGGCGGGACCGCGGTGGGGGACACCGGGAAGCCGGTGGGTATGCGGTCCTGCGGCGCCGGCCGGGCCGCGGGGGCGGGTGGCGTCAGCGGCAGTGTGCGGGGCCCGTACTCGGCCTCCGCCAGCGCCCGGTCGAGCTGCTCGGCGTCCGGGCGCAGTGCCGGGTCCTTGTCGAGCAGGGCGACCAGCAGCGGCCCGAGGCGCCCGGCCCGGACCGGGGGCGGCAGCGGCTCGTCGAGCACGGCGGCCAGGGTGGCCAGGGTGCTCGCCCGGCGCAGCGGGTGGCTGCCCTCGACGGCGACGTAGAGCATCATGCCGAGCGACCACAGGTCGGAGGAGGGGCCGCCCTCCTGACCGCGGATCCGCTCCGGGGCGATGTACCCGGGCGAGCCGATCAGCGCGCCCGTCGCGGTCAGGGCGGTCGCGTCCTGGACGGCCGCGATGCCGAAGTCGGCGAGCACCGGGGTGCCGTCGGGACGCAGCAGCACGTTCCCGGGCTTGACGTCCCGGTGCTGGATGCCGGCGGCGTGGGCGGCGCGCAGTGCGGACAGCACACCGCGCCCGAGCCGGGCCGCCTCCGGCACGCCGAGCGGTCCGTACGCCAACCGGTCGGCCAGGCTGCCGCCGCTGACCAGCTCCATCACCAGCCAGGGGTGGGGGTGCTCGGGGCTGTCCACGATGTGGTGGATGACCACGACGTTGGGGTGCTGGAGGCGGGCCAGCGCCCGGGCCTCGCGCAGCACCCGTTCGCGCAACTCCCGTTCGCCGTCCGGGTCGGCCGCGGCCATCGCCGGATCCGCCGGTCGGACCTCCTTGAGCACCACCTCGCGGTGCAGTGCGTTGTCCCGGGCCCGCCAGACCAGGCCCATGCCGCCGCCACCGAGCTGCTGGAGCAGCTCGAAGCGTCCGTCGACGAGGCGTCGTTCCGCCCCAGCTGTGTTCATGGCGGTCATCGTAGAAGGCTCCGGGGACGCCTCCGACCACGCGCGGCGCCGCCGCAAGGGCCTCCCGGGCCGGTCGTACACCGGCCGATCCCGTTCGCGGCGCGCCCGCCGGTTCAGTCCCGGGAGGCCGCCCAGGCGACGGCGACCAGGACCCCGAGCGCCAGCAGGACCACGCCGATGCCGAGGGCGGTCCAGCCGCCGCTGGTGAGGTTGTCCAACTGCTCCTGGTAGGTGGAGGAGTGGGGCTCGGGCATGCCGTCACCGAAGGAGCCGGTGACGCGCGGGTGGCAGACGTCCTCGGGCGACATGGGCCGGCCGTCGCACGTGGGCACCGCCGTGGTCAGCTTGTGGACGCCCATCACGACCAGGCCGGCGCCCGCGGCGAGGAGTACCAGCGCGATCAGCACGTCGAAGGCCCCCGTTCCCCCGGCCCGCCCGGCCCCGGCGGCCGGTGGGCGTACACCCGTTCCGACGCGGGACGCGTCCCCGCGGTTCCTCCCGCCCGGGTCGAGCGGGCGGGCGGAACCGCGGGGATCACGAGGGGCTCAGCGCAGGCCGGCGAAGAGGTCGTTCTCCGGGACGGGCGCGCCGGTGGTGTCCTGGACGCGCACGAAGGTCTCCACGCCCATCAGCTCGGTGAACCGCTCCTTGCCCATCCGCAGGAAGAAGATGTTCTCGCCCTGGCTGGCGTGCGCGGCCAGCGCGTCGTACTTCTGGCCGCCGAACGCGGTGGTGTCCACCCAGGTGGTGACCTCCTCGTCGGGGAGGCCGATCTCGGGCATCGCGTCGGACTGCGACGCGTCCCCGTCCTCCGGCGCCTCCCAGTCCGCGCCGAACTCGCGCATGACCTCCCCGAACCGCTGCATCGCCGAACGCGGCGCGGTCGTCCAGTAGACCTTCGGCGTCGTCCCGGTCATCGCCAGCGCCGCCATGGTGATGCGGTGGGCCTGGATGTGGTCGGGGTGGCCGTAGAAGCCGTTCTCGTCGTAGGTCACGACCACGTCGGGCCGGTAGTGCCGGATCAGTTCGGCGAGGCGGGCGGCACCCTCCTCGACGGGCGTCCGCCAGAAGGAGCCGGGTGCGTCGTTGGTCGCCCAGCCCATCATCCCGGAGTCGGCGTAGTCCAACATCTCCAGGTGGCCGACCTTGAGGACGTCGCAGCTGGCGCGGAGCTCCGCCCGGCGCAGCGCGGCGACGGCCGCCGGGTCGTGGCCGGGCTCGCCCGGCTTGACCCCGCCCGGCCCGTCGCCGCAGGCGCCGTCGGTACACGTGACGAGGACCGTACGGATGCCCTCGGCCGCGTAGCGGGCCAGCACACCCCCCGTGCCGGTGGCCTCGTCGTCGGGGTGGGCGTGGACTGCCATCAGCGTCAAGGGCTGGTCAACCATGGAAATCGTCCTCCGGTCCGAAAAGTGCTCGCCCCGAGTCTGCGGCACGCGGGACGGCGATCGCCAGCGATATCAGGGGTGTTCCGACCTTCCGTGGCGCGGGCACGACCGGCGTCCGAAGAGGCCGGACCTGCCCCGCCGTGCGGGCCGGCGCCGGGCGGCGGCCGGGGCGCCGCTCGGACCTCCTCCGGCGCCCCGGCCCGGGGTCAGCCGGCCGGCCGGACCTCGGGCAGCGAGGGGATGTCGGCGACGCTGTCCAGGACGTGGGTGTACGGGTGACCGTCGAAGTCGGCGCGGGTCAGCTCCCCGGTCAGCACGCCGACCACCACCCCGGCACCGGCGTTGGTGCCCGCCTCGACGTCGACCACGGTGTCGCCGGCGGCCAGGACCCGCCGGGTGTCGATGACCCCGGTCCTCTCCATCGCCCGGTGGATCATGTGGGGCGCCGGGCGCCCGCGCGGCACCTCGTCCGAGGTGACCACCGCGTCGAGGTTGCCGCCCTCACCGGCGGACCAGCCGAGCGACTCCAGCAGCGGGTACGCGACGTCGTCGCTGAATCCCGTGGTCAGGGCGACCTTGATGCCGCGTCGGCGCAGCTCGGCCAGCGTCTCCTCGACGCCGGCGATGGCCTGCGGGGGAGTGGTCCGGTAGGCCTCGCGGAGGAACTCCCGGAAGGCCGCGTAGCCCTCCTCGACGAGTTCCGGGGTCGGGGTGCCGCCGCCGAGGCGGACCAGGGCGGCGATGGCTTCGCGCTTGTCGGTGCCCATCCAGGTCTGGAGGTCGGCGTCCGCGACCGGCACCCCGGTGCGCTCGACGGCGGTGCGCAGGGCCCGGTAGACGGCCCCGCCCTCGTCGATGGTGGTGCCGGCCATGTCCAGGGCCACGAGCTCGATCACGGTGTCAGTCCTCTTCGGTGTGGTAACGGCCGATGACGGTCGGGCCGTTGATGGCGTTCTCGATGGTGAAGGTGGCCATGGCGGGCAGGTACCGGTCGTCCGCGTCCTCCAGCGGCACGCCCCGGCTCGACGCGGTGAGCCGCCGCACCCGCAGCAGGGGCGCGCCGACGGCGACCCGCAGCAGTTCGGCGTCGCCCGGCTCGGCGGCGACCGCGTCGATGGTGTGCCGGGCGTGGTGGAGGTCGACGTCGCGGCGCAGCAGTTCCTCGTAGACGGACCCGTGATCCGGATCGAAGTCGAACAGGATGCGACCGACGTCGTGGACGAAGGTGGAGCGCTCCAGCATGGCCGGTACGCCGTCCAGCAGTCGCAGCCGGACCAGTTCGACGACCGGTTCGCCCTCGGCGAGGCCGAGCCGGGCGGCCGCCTCCGGGCTCGCCCGGCGGCGGGCCACCTCGAGGGTGGTCTGTCCGGGCTCGCGGCCGATGGTGCGGGCCCACTGGGTGAAGGACAGGAAGGTGCCGAACGGCTGGGAGGGTGCCGCGCGGCGGGCGACCGGGGGCTTGCCGCGCCCGCCGACCAGGCTGCCCTCGCGGCGCAGCATGGCCAGGGCCTGGCGGACCGGGCCCCGGGAGGTGCCGAACTCGGCGCAGAGCTGCGACTCGCTGGGCACCGGCTCGCCCTCGGGCCACTCGCCGGCCGCGATGCGGCGCTGGAACTCGGCGCCGAGCCGTTGGTGGAGAGGAAGCTCGTCACTTGTCTTCACAAGTCGACTATGACACTCCTGGGCGGCACTTCTCAAGGCGGTCCGGTAGGAGAATCCGGGCGGTGAGCTGCATCGATACCCGAGCGGTCGCCGGGATGAACGCAGCATAACTTGTACATACAGCTATTGACATGGATGCCGACCAGCCGGAAACCTGGAGCCATGAGCAGCAGCACACCCACCACCGCCCGCGCCACCACCCGCACCCGCGCCGCCGGCACCCCCGGCCGCAGCGACGTGGTGATCGTCGGCGCCGGGATCATCGGCCTGGCCCACGCCTTCGAGGCGCTGAGCAACGGACTGTCCGTCACCGTCCTCGACCGCGACCGGCAGCCGGTCGGCGCCTCGGTCCGCAACTTCGGCCACTGCTGCATCAGCGCCCAGGACGGCGAGCTGCTCGCCCTCGCCCAGCGCTCCCGCCCCGGCTGGCTGCGCGCGGCCAAGGCCTCGGGCATCTGGGCCGAGGAGGCCGGCACCCTGGTGGTCGCCCGGTCGGCGACCGAGGCGGCCGTCCTGGAGGAACTGCGCGCCGAGCGCGGCGGCGACGCCGTCCGCCTGCGGACCGCCGCCGAGACGGCCGCCCTGCTCGGGCGCACGGACGGCGGGGCGCGGGGCGACGGCGGCAGCAGCGGGTCCGGCGGCCCGGTGGGCGGCGCGCTGCTGCCCGCCGACCTGCGGGTCAACCCGCGCGAAGCGGCGCCCGGCCTGGCCCGGTGGGTGGCGGAGCAGCCGCACGGCCGGATCCTCTGGGGCACCGCCGTCACCGGGGTGGAGCCCGGGACGGTCCACACCACCCGCGGGCCGGTCCACGGCGACCGGATCCTGATCTGCGTCGGCCACGACCTGGACTACCTGTTCCCCGACCTCGCCGAGGACCACGGCATCCAGCGCTGCCGCCTCACCATGGCGCGAGCTGCCGCCCCGGCCGCCTTCCGCACCCACGCCGCGGTGCTGACCGCCACCTCGATGCTCCGCTACGACGCCTTCACCGGCCGCCCGTCGGCCGCCCGGCTGCGGGAGGAGGTGCAGGGGCACAGCGCGGAGCTGCTGGAGATCGGCGCCAACGTGATGTTCACCAGGCTTCCGGACGGCACCGTGCTGGTCGGCGACTCGCACCACTACGACGCCACCACGCCGCCGTTCGTCGACGAGCGCACGGCCGAGCTGTTGATCGGAGCCGTCGCCGACGTGCTGGGCGTCCAGCGCCTGCGGATCCTCGAACGCTGGCAGGGCGTCTACGCCAGCAGCCCGCGCGGCCCGCTGCTGGTGCGCGACCTGGCGCCGGGGGTGCGGGCCCTCTCCGTCACCTCCGGCATCGGCATGACCCTCTCCTTCGGCCTCGCGGCGGCCACCTTCGACGGCACCCTGGCGCCGACCGCCTGAGCCGGCGTGCGCCGCGCCGACCGCCTGGACCCGGGCGCCGCCACGGTGCGTGCCGGATCGGACGCCCTGCGTGAGAGGATCTCCGGACCGGAGCCCGATCGTGGAGGAGAAGAGATGGCGGAGCGTCAGACGGGCACGGTCAAGTGGTTCAACGACGAGAAGGGCTACGGCTTCATCAGCCCGGATTCCGGCCCCGACCTGTTCGTGCACTTCCGCGCGATCGAAGGGAGCGGGTTCAAGTCCCTGGTGGAGGGTCAGAAGGTGAGCTTCGAGGCGGTCGAGGGCCCGAAGGGCATGGAGGCGGACAAGGTCCGGGTCGAACCGTAGCGGCGGCGCGGCCCGGCGTGCGGGAGGAGCGCTCCCACCCCGCCGGGTCCGTCCCCTTGCTGCGCGGCCGCCCCCGTGTCCAGCGGCGGGCCCGGCCTCGCTATCCTGCGAGTCATGATCAACTCGTATGAGGGGCATGACGATTCCGAGGTCGCGGTGGCCGCGGTCCGGGCCGGCGCGACCGTGGTGCGGGAGCTGTACGGCCGCCGGCTCGCCCGGATCGACAAGGGGGCCGGGGACTTCGCGACCACGGCCGACGTCGAGGCCGAGCAGGCGATCCTGGACGTCATCCGGGCCGCGCGGCCTGGTGACTCCGTGCTGGGGGAGGAGGGCGGGCAGCAGGGATCGGCGCGGGCCGAGCGCCGGTGGTTGGTGGATCCGCTGTGCGGCACGCTCAACTACGCCGTCGGCACCATGGCCGTGGCCGTCAACGTGGCGCTGCGCGGCGGTGCGGCGGCGGTGGCCGATCCGTTCGGCAACGAGGTGTTCTTCACCGACGGTGCCACCGCCTGGATCCGGAGCGACGGCGCGGACGCCCGGCTGGAGCCCACGGCCGCCAGTGGGCTCGTCGACGTCAACCTGGATCCGCCCTTCCCTCACGCCGGGACCTTCCGGGCGGTGGACCTGCTCGCGCACCCGGGGTTCGCGGCCCGGTTCCGCCCGCGGGTCCTCTCCACGACGCTCGCCCTGGCCTGGGTCGCGGCGGGCAGGCGCGCCGCGTACGTCACCGACGGCGGGGACCTCTCCGGGAGCGTGCACTTCGCCGCCGGCATCGCCCTGTGCCGGGCGGCCGGCTGCGTGGTCACCGGAATCGACGGCGGCCCGGTCGGCGGGCCGGGCGGCGGGCTCGTGGCGGCGGCCGACGGTGTGACCCACGACCAGCTGATGTCGCTGATCCGGGGGTGACGACCGGGCCCGGGGCCGTCCGGCGGCGCGGGGCCGCTCGGGCGAACGGCCCCGGGCCCAGGCCGTCGGCCGCCGCCACCGCCGTTGTCGGGTCGGCCGCGTCACCGCCGTCAGAAGGACGAGTGGGCGAACCAGTGGGCCAGCAGATCCTCGTCGCCGGACCGCTCGACGCGCTCCGAGGTGCGGTCGAGCCGCCCGTACAGCAGGAGCAGCAGGTCGGCGGCGGTGGCCCGGACGGTGGCGTCGGCGGTCGCGCCGACGCCGTCCGGGTCGAGGCCGAAGCCGTCGGCGCGCAGGCGCACCAGCCACTCGCCACCGCCGTCGACGGAGCTGAACCGGATGGCGCGGTCGTCGCCGCGCAGTTCGGCGGTGGCGGGCGCGAAGAAGGCGGCGAAGGGCAGGTTGGTCAGGAACTCGGCGACGCCGTCGGCCGCGAGCTCCGGTTCGACGGCGGGTTCGGCACCGAGCGCGAGCTCGGCGTCGACGCGGTGCACGAGCGTCTCGAACAGCATCCGGCGCACCCAGAACCGGGCGTGCTGGTCGGCGCCCCAGGCCCACATCGGGGCGTCGAGGTCGGTCCGGGCGAAGGTCGCGGCCGCCTCCTCGGCGGCCTGGGCCAGCCAGGACGGGTAGTCCTCGGGCCGCTCGGGCAGCCGCAGGTCCACGTCCCGGCTGCGCGGCGGTTCCTGGATCCGCTGCTGGAGCAGGACGGTGAACCAGCGCTGCACGCTTCCGGCGTGGCGGACGAGGTCGCCGAGGGTCCAGCCGGGGCAGCTGGGCACCGGGAGGGCGGCGTCGGCCTGCCGCACGGCGGCGACGAAGCGGGCGGTCTCGGCGGCGACGGCGGCGCCGTGGTCGAGCGGGGTCATGAACGTGGTCTCCGGGGTCCGGTCTCGCGGGGCTTCGGGGCGTCCTGCGCGCCGATGCTTCAGGTCATGAAATAACTGTCGGGGAGGCACGCTAGGCCTGAAAGGTTGAGCTTGTCAAGCATCTGCCCGGGTGCCGGTTTTCCGCGCGGCCCGGGTTTCGGATTCCGCCCAGCGGACAGCCGCGCCTCGGGGGCCGTCGCCACCGAGGTACCGCCAGGAGGAGCGTCGTGGCCCCGCAACCGCCCCGCCGGTGGTCCGCCGAGCAGGACTCCGCCCCCGAGGAGCCGCCGCGCCCGTTCACCGTGGACGCGACACCGTGGGCCGGCGGGACCGTCCTCGCCCTCCGCGGCGAACTCGACCTCGACTCGGTCGCGGACCTGCGGGCAGCCCTCGACCCCGCGCTGGAGACGCCCGGCACCGTGGTGGTGGTCGACTGCGCGGGCCTGGACTTCTGCGACTCCACCGGCCTCAACGCCCTCCTGCGCGCCCAGGCCCGTGCGGTGGCCGACGGCAGCCGGATCGACCTGGCCCGGCCGCGGCCGCTGGTCCTGCGGATGCTCGAACTCACCGGTGCCACCGAGGCCTTCCGGATCCGGGACGCCCCACCCGACTGACCGCCGTCGGTGGCCCGCTGACCGACCGCCACCTCCCGGCCGGGCCGGCGCCGGCCACGCGATCCGCCTGTCCGCCGTCGAGGCCCTCCGGCCGTCCACCGTGTCGGGACCGGCCGCCCGGGTAGGCGCGCCCCGGCGGGGCGGCGCCGGAGCGCCGAGGGCGGCGCGGAACCAGCAGGGCGGTGGCCGCCCGCGGCCACCGGCAGCGGAGGACCGAGGGAGGTGGACGGGCGTGACGGGGACACCGCTCCGCTGCGCACGACCGGCCCGAGCCCGTGCCCGGCGGCTGCCGCTCCGGGCGGCGCCCGGGATCGTCGCCGAGGCGCGCTCGGTCACCGCCGACTTCCTGGCCGGGGTACCGGACCCGCTGGTGATCGCCGACGCCGTCCTCCTGGTCTCCGAACTCGTCGGCAACGCCCTGCGCCACGCCGGAGAGCCCGGCGCGCTGCTCCTCGTCCGCGGCCCCGGCCGGATGCGGATCGAGGTCAGCGATTCCAGCCCGCGGCCCCCGCTGCCCCGGCCCCCGCACGGCCCGGACGAACGCGGTGGCCTGGGCCTCTACCTGCTCGACCGGCTCGCCCTGTGCTGGGGCTGGCGTCCGTGGGGGAGGGGCAAGACCGTCTGGTGCGAACTCGGGCTGCCGTAGGCCCCCGGGGCCCGCGCGAGCCGTGGCGCCGCGGCGCCCGTTTCGGCCGGGGGACCGGGGGCAGGCGACGACGGGGAGAGCGGGTCCGTCGCCCGAGCGACCCCGAGGAGTCGGAGGAGACATGAAGGACACCCTCGCCGAGTACCACCGGCGCCGGGACTTCGCCCGGACCGCCGAGCCCGAGGGCGGCCGGACAACGCCCTCCGAGGGCCGTCCGTCCTTCGTCGTGCAACTCCACGACGCGACGGCGATGCACTTCGACTTCCGGCTGGAGGTCGACGGCGTACTCAAGTCCTGGGCCGTCCCCAAGGGCCCGTCCCGCAACCCGCACGACAAGCGGCTCGCCATGCCCACCGAGGACCACCCGCTGGAGTACCGCGACTTCGAGGGCGTCATCGCCGACGGCGGCTACGGCGCCGGCACGGTGATCGTCTGGGACGAGGGCACGTACCGCAACCTGTCCACCGACCGCGCCGGGCGCGACCTCCCGCTCGCCGACGCCCTGGAGCGCGGCCATGCCTCGTTCCACCTGTACGGACACAAACTGCACGGCGGCTACTCACTGACCCGGATCCGGCACGGCGCCGGGGAGCGGGAGGCCTGGCTGCTGGTCAAGCACGCCGGATCCGGCGCCGCCGCCGACGGCACGACCGATCCGGCCCGGGCGCGCTCGGTGAGGACCGGGCACACCCTCCGGCAGACCCGCGATGCCGCCTGAGCCCCCTCGCCGGCGGACCGCCGGCCCGGAGACGAGGAGTCCGCGATGACCACCAGGCAGCTGCGCGCCGGCGGTCGGACCGTCGAACTCCACCGCGCGGACAAGGTGCTGTTCCCCGCGGACGGCATCACCAAGGCCCAACTGGCCGACCACTACCGGGCGGTGGCCCGTCGGATGCTGCCGCAGCTGCGCGGCCGGCCGCTGATGCTGGAGCGCCACCCCGACGGCATCGACGCCCCGGCCTTCATGCAGAAGGACGTCCCCGGCTACTTCCCCGCCTGGGTGCACCGGGCCGAACTGCCCAAGGCGGACGGCACGGTGACGTACCCGGTCTGCGACGACACCGCCACCCTGCTCTACCTCGCCGACCAGGCCTGCATCACCCCGCACCGGTTCCTCTCCCGCGCCGACCGGCCGGACCACCCGGACCGGCTGGTCTTCGACCTCGACCCGGCCGGCGAGGAGTTCACCCCGGTCCGGGAGGCGGCACTGCTGCTGCGCGAACTCCTGGACGAACTGGGGCTGCCGTCCGCCGTCATGACCACCGGATCACGCGGCCTGCACGTGCTGGTTCCGCTGGACCGCCGCGCCGACTTCGACGAGGTCCGCTCCTTCGCCCGCGAGGTGGCCGGCCTCCTGGTCGCCCGCCACCCCGACCGGCTCACCACCGAGGCGAGGAAACGCGCCCGGGCCGGCCGGCTCTACCTGGACCTCCAGCGCAACGCCTACGCCCAGACCGCGGTCGCCCCCTACGCCGTACGGGCCCTGCCGGGCGCCCCGGTGGCCGCCCCGGTCAGCTGGGACGACGTGGCGGACCCGGACCTCACCCCGCAGCGCTGGACGCTCGCCACCGTCGACCGACTGCTCGAGGCCGATCCGTGGCGGGACGCCCCGAGCCGGGGCCGCTCGCTGCACCCCGCCCGCCGCCGACTCGCCGCCCTCCGGGGGTGACCGGGTGACGGCCCGCGGCCGCTCGGTGGGCCCGGCCCGACGCCGCCCGCGCGGGCCCGGCCGTCGAGCACCCGAGCCCCTGCCGCCCGCGTGGCTACCCGGGTGGGCGTCCGGCGGGCCCGAGCCGCAGTCGCACCACCAGCTGCGGCCCCTCCTGCCGGCGCCCCTCCTCCTGCGCCGAGCAGCAGCCGGTGAGGGTGCGCAGCATCACCTCGACGTCCTCCGGGGCGCCGAGCAACTCCGCGGTGACCCCGCCCGCCGGCCCGGCCCCTCGCCCGGGCGGGGTGCCGTGGTGGACGTCGAACGCCTGCGAGGCGCTCACCGCGGGGCCCGGACCGGGGCCGGGCGAGGCACCGCCGAGCCGGGGCTCGGCCACCGTCCAGGTGCTCTCGGAGGTCAGCGTGGGCGGGTCCTCCCACACGTTCCCGATCCGGGTCAGCCCGCGGCCGGTGTGCGTCGGGAAGAGGGCCTCCAGCAGGTCCAGGACGGCATCCGCCGCCCCGGGCTCGCCGTCCTCCAGCCGCACGAGCACATGGCCGACGGAAAGCGGCAAGCCCATCGCGTCCTCCGCAGTCGCTCCAACCCGTTCCGAGACCAGGTACGCACGGTGGACGGGACGCCGCATCCCCGGGCGGCCGCGCCGGGTACGACGCTCCGCCCCGCCGTCCGGGAACCGAACGGGGTCCGGATCGGGCGAATGGGCGAATCGCGGCCGGGTACCCGAGGCGTGAACGACCCGCTCCGGTTCTGGAGGCCGAGATGTCCAGACCTCCTCCGCTGGCCCTGATGGCCGCGCCCGCGGATGCGGCGGTGGGATTCGCCGTGCGGCTGGGACGAGGACCCGGGCAGATCGCCACCGCGCGAGTCGTCACCCGCCGTGCCCTGGAGGTCACCGGTCACGCCGGCGACCCGGAGTTCCTGGACGACGTCCTGCTGATCGTCTCCGAACTCGTCACCAACGCGCTCCGGCACACCGGGGAGCGGCCCCTGCTCGTCCTCCGCGCCCAGGACGGACGGGTCCGGGTGGACGTCCGCGACGGCGATCCCCGGCTCCCGGTCCGTCGCCTGCCGGAGCCCGGCGAGCCGGGAGGCCGCGGGCTGCGGCTGGTCTCCGCCCTCGCCGACCGCTACGGGGCGCACCCGCTGCCCGACGGCGGCAAGACGGTGTGGGCCGTGGTGGGCCACCGGCGGCCCGAGCGGCGGGCACGCCGCCCGCAGGCCCTGGACCGGGAGCCGTGACCGGAAACCGTGAGCCGTGAACCGCATCGTCGCGGGGCGGGGGCCGGGCCCTTCACTCCGTCAGTCCTCCGCGCCGGTCGCCCCGGGAGCTCGGGCCGCCCGGCCCTCCTCCTTCCGGTGCCCCGGCCGGGAAGCGCGGGCCCCCGCGGGCCCGCGCTCCGGTCCGACCCGTCAGCCGTGGGTCACGCACTTGTTGGCGCTGTTCGACCACAGGCCCTGGAGGTCGAAGGTGCCGGTGCTGAGGGTGACGTAGGCGTCGAGGTTCTGGCACTCGTCGCCGATCTCTCCGCCGCCGCCGTTCCAGCCGATGCTGGGCCAGAAGTCGGTGACGGTCTCGGCGTACTCGTGGGTCTCGGTGGACTCGATGCCGGAGAGCAGCCGCCCGTCCGTGAAGGTGGTGCAGGCGCCGGCGCCGGTGTCGGGGATGTACGGCAGGTTGGTGTACGCGAGTGTGCCGTAGGCGCTGCTGGTCTTGTCGTGCCAGGCGCAGAAGCCGCTGTTGGGGAAGCCGTCCGGGTGGGTGCCGGTCGCGGAGACCACGACGTACTGGGCGTTGAGGTTGGGCGCCTGGGTGGTGTTGCCGAAGTGGGCGGCGGCCTTGCCGGCCTCGGCGGCGATCTGGGCGCTGGTCGCGCTCCCGGGAGCGGCGGTGGCGTTGTCGAACCAGACGCCGGCCAGCGGGGAGGAGGTCGGGTGCTGGACGTGGACGCCCGAGGTGCCGCAGTTGGTGGTGCCCTTGGCGACGCCCTCGCAGTACTGGTCGAGGATGGTGCCCCAGGTGTCCTGGCTGCCGTAGAGGCCGTTGAACATCTTCTGCATGTCGGGGGCGACTCCGGCCGGGTCGGAGGACCACTGGGAGCCCCAGAAGACCAGGTAGACCTTCGGGGTCGGGGAGACCACGCCCTGGGAGGCGCTGGAACGGACCGAGAGGGTGTTGCTCGTGGTCGCGGCGGGCCGCTGGGCGGAGCCGGGGTGGAGCGGCTTGAGCCCGGAGTGGGCGGGCGCCGGGGCGGGTTGCGCCGAGGCTCCGGTGGCCAGCGTGGTGGTGCCGAAAGCGGCCAGGGCCAGCGCGGTGAGGGTGTGGGCGGCGGCCTTGAACGGCTTGCGCATGCGTCTGCTCCCGAGTGTGAGGGTGTGGGAGGTTCAATCCGTGGGGGTGCGCCCGGGCGTGGTGCGTCCGGGCGCGGTGGATCCGTGCGGGGTGGATCCGTGCGTTGGTGGAGCGCCGACACCACACCAGCCGGCCGGTCGGTCGGTCCAGACGTGCGGACGCGGTGGAGCGAAGCCTTTGCCGTGCTCATACCAAGTCCTTGACGGAGACTCGGCCGTCACGCGGCCGGCGCTAGCATGCGCAGCGAAACGTTCCGGCCACGGCGAACGGGGGGCAACTGATGGCGGGTCAAGGACAGGAGCCGGGCAGATCCGGCGGGAACGAGGCGGCCGCGCGCGGCCCGCAGGACGAGCAGCATGCCGAGCGGCCTGGCGAGCCCCGGTACGCCACGGGGCTGAGAGCCGGCCTGGAACTGGTGGGGTGGATCGGCCTGCCGATCGCGCTCTGGCCGCACTCCGTGCTGCTGGCGATCGCCGTGGACGTCCTGCTGATCGGCGTCCCGGCCGTTCTGCAGACGCCGGGCGACAAGCCGGGCACGGTCGTCGCGGTGCCCGGCTGGGTCACCGTCCTCATGGTGCTCGCCGAACTCGCGGGCGCCGTCACCGCCGCCTGGCTGCTGCTCCCGGCCTGGGCGGCGGTGCTGGTCAGCCTCCTCGCCGTCACCTGCTGCGGCACCGAACTACCGCGCTGGCGCCGCCTCCTGGGGGTCCGGTCCGGCGGCGCCAGACCGTCGGCCGGTCGGTGACGGCCTCTGCGGCGCCGCCGCGGCGAGCGATCGTCACCTCCCCTGGGGGCGCCAGCAGAGGCGTCGGCCCTGACCGGGTCCATCTGACGGGCCGTCCCCGGGCCGACCGGTGGCCGACGGGTGGCCGTGCGGTGTGCCTTCCGGAGGCCTGTGACAATCTGATCTAGATTGCCCGGCCATGAGCGAAAATGTCGGAATCAGTCGTCGATCGGTGCTCAAGGCGATCCCCACGGCCGTCCTCCTGGCCGCGCCCCACCGGATCCCCGAGCACTGGCGCGCGGTGGCGGCGGCGCGGTTCCCGCAGCCCGTCACCGTCCGGGCCCCGCGGTCGGTCTCCGACCCCGCGCCCCAGGTGGTCGAGCAGACGCTCGACGTCCGGTTCACCGACCTCACGATCCCGGGCTACGGGCCGGCCACCACGCGCACCTACAACGGCGCGATCCCGGGGCCGACCCTGCGGGTGCGCGGCGGGGACACGCTGCGCCTGACCCACGTCAACGGGCTGCCCCCGAACGAGCCCCACAGCGGCGGCCACAACCAGCCGCACCGCTTCAACAGCGTCAACCTGCACACCCACGGCCTGCACGTCTCCCCGTCCGGGGACGCCGACAACGTCCAGCGCGAGTTCGCCCCGCGCACCGCCGACGAGGTCGACGCCGGCGCCCCGGAACCGCAGTACCAGACCGTCATCGACATCCCGGCGGACCACCCGGCCGGCACCTACTGGTACCACCCCCACCTGCACGGCGCCACGTCCGTCCAGGTCGTCGGCGGCCTCGCCGGGGTGCTGATCGTCGAGGGCGACATCGACGACGTGCCCGAGATCAAGGCCGCCGCCGACCTCGTCGTCTGCGTCAACGAACTCAGGCTCCAGGACGGCAGGGTCCCCGACTTCACCTCCGGCGGAGCGCTCGCCGCCGTCCCGGCCACCCTCACCGTCAACGGCGAGGTCAACCCCACCCTGACGCTGCGCCCGGGGGAGGTGCAGCGCTGGCGGCTGGTGGCCGCGACCGCGTTCACCGCTCTACCGCTGCGGCTCACCGGCGACGCAGGGAACCTCGCCTTCCACCAGATCGCCCAGGACGGCGTGACCTTCCCGGCCACCGTCGCCACCGACACGGTGAGCCTGGCCATGGGTAACCGCGCCGACGTCCTGGTCCGGGGCGACGGACCAGGACGGTACGAGCTGCGGGCCGACGGCGTGCCCGGACCCCTGATGACGGTCGAGGTGGCGGGAGAGCCCGTCGACCCGCCGATGGCGCTGCCCACCGAGCTGCCGCCCGGCAAGCCGTTCCTCGACGAGGACGACATCACCAACCCGCACGCGGACCGCGAGGTGGTCTTCCACACCGATCCGGGCGTCTTCCCCGAGCCCTTCCCCAACGCCTTCCGCGTCCTGGGGACCCACGCCACCCCCGCCGCCGACCCCGACGGCGACCCGGCCCGGGACCCGGCCCACGGCCTGTTCGACCCCGACTACGTCAACCACACCCTGCCGCTCGGCACCGTCGAACGGTGGACCGTGCGCACCGACGACTCCCGAGCGGGCTTCAACCACCCGTTCCACCTGCACACCAACCACGTCCTGGTCACCCACCGCAACGGCCAGCGGCTCGACCCGCCGGTCTGGCACGACACCGTCGGCCTGGCCGGCGGCAGGCCCGGGGACCAGGTCACCTTCCTGGTCAGGTACGAGGACTTCACCGGTAGCACCGTCGCCCACTGCCACCAGCTGCAGCACGAGGACCTCGGCATGATGCAGACCGTCGAGTACGTCGCCCCGTAGCGGTCGCGTACGCCGTAGCCCCGGCGGGCGTCACCCCCCGAGCTCGGCGAGCAGCTCCCGGCCCGACCAGCTCCGCGCGGCGCCCGGACCGGCCCGCTCGGCCTCGCGGACCAGCGCGGCCAGGCGGGCGTTGGCCGGCGCCGCCAGCCCGTGCCGCCGGGCCAGCGCGATGACCTCGCCCTGGAGCGCGTCGATCTCGGTCGGTCGGCCGCGCCGCAGGTCCTCCCACATGGACGAGCGGGCCCGCGCATCGATCCGCAGGCCGGCGGCGGCCAGCCGGCGGAACAGCGCGTCGGGCAGCCCGAGCACCACCGGCGTCCAGCGCGGTGGCACCGGTCCGACCCGGGCCGGCACGATGCCCGCCGCGCGGAAGGCGGCGAGGGCCTCCCGCTGGCACCGGGCCAGGCACGCCCGGTACGCCCGGGTGCCGAGCTGTTCGCGCAGCGGGAGCCCGGACAGGGCGTTGACCGCGTTGTTGAGGTTCATCAGCAGCTTCGCCGCCTGGACGGACGGCATGTCCGGGTGCAGCGTCAGGTCGAGGCCGCCGGCCCGGGCCGCCGCCGCGAACGGACGGGCCGCCGGGTCGTCCTCGACCGTCAGCGCACCGCCGCTGCCCTGGTGCACGGCGGCCGGCCCGCTGCGCACCACGTTGTACGGCACCATCCCGGCGAGCACCGGGCGGCCGGGGAGTTCGGCGCGCAGCATCCCGGGGTTGCGCAGGCCGTTCTGGAAGCTGATCACCACCGCGTGCGGCGCGAGGTGGCCGGCCAGTTCCCGGGCGGCCGCCGCGGTGTCGGCGGACTTCACGGTCACCAGCACGAAGTCCGCCCGCGCGGCGGCGCTCGCGCCGGTCGCCGTGGCGAGCCCCCGGACGTGTCGGCGCGCCTCGCCGGGGCCGGTGAGCGTCAGCCCGTTCCGCTCGATCTCCGCCATGGGGGCCGGTCGGCCGATCAGGGTGACGTCCGCGGCGGCGGCCAGCATGCCCCCGAGGTGGCAGCCGATGCTGCCGGCGCCGAAGACCGCGATCCGCGGTTCCTGGTCCATTCCGGGTGTCCTCGGTCCTCGGCCGGTCAGTCCGCCAGGTCCGGGTCGCTCGCGCCGATCTGTTCGAACAGCGGTTGCGCCTGGAACCAGCCGGCCAGGTTGCTGCCGATCTGGCCACGGGTGATCAGTGCGGTCTCGCGGTCGATCGGCTTCGGGGTGCCGGCCGCCATCGCGAGCAGTTGGGCCTGGCACGAGCGCTCCATGGTGACGAACCACCAGACGGCCTCGGCGACCGACTGGCCGACCGTCAGCAGGCCGTGGTTCTGGAGGATCACCGCCTTGTGCGGGCCGAGCGCCCCGGCGATCCGCTTGCCCTCGTCGACCTCGTTGACGACGCCCCGGTAGTCGCTGTACAGCGCATGGTCCTCGAAGAAGGCGCAGGCGTCCTGGGTCAGCGGGTCCAGCAGGATGCCGAGGCTGGAGAAGGCCTTGCCGTGCAGCGAGTGGGCGTGGGCGGCGGCGATCGCGTCCGGTCGCGCGGCGTGCACCTGGGAGTGGATCACGAACGCGGCCCGGTTCACCGGCCGGCTGCCGTGCAGCAGGGTGCCCTCGTGGTCGACGAGGATCAGGTCGGAGGCCCTGATCATGCCGAACGGCATGCCGAAGGGGTTGACCCAGAAGCGGTCGGGGTGCTCCGGGTCGCGGACGGTGATGTGGCCGGCCACCCCCTCGGAGAAGCCGAAGCGGCCGAACAACCGGAAGCCGGCGGCCAGTTGCTCCTTGCGGTAGCGGCGCTCCTGCTCGACGGAGTCGAAGGTCGGCGGGAGTGGGAAGGTGACGCCGGGCGGGAGCGGTCCGACGGCGGCGGCGAGCGAGGCGGGCAGCGGGGTGCCGGCCCCCGAGGCGGTGGGAGTGCTCATGGCCCCAGAAGATACAATGATGAATCCGATACGCCAATGCATCCGATCGGCCTTCTTCTCGAGCGAACGGGGACACCACCGATGCCCAAGGGCGAGACCAAACGGCGGCCGCGCACCCGGGCGGCCCTGCTCCAGGCGGCCCTGGAGACCTTCGCCGAGTCCGGTTTCCACGCCGCGACCATCGAGCAGATCTGCGAACGGGCGGGCTACACCCGGGGCGCCTTCTACTCCAACTTCAGCAGCAAGGAGGAGCTCTTCCTCGCGCTCTTCGACGCCCACAGCGAGCGGATCGTCCAGCGGATGACCGCGCTGGTCGACTCGATCGCCAGCGAGGACCTCACCCTGCGGGCCCTCGTCGACGTCCTCTGCGAGGTCGAACCGGCCGAACGCGAGTGGTACCTCGTCACCACCGAGTTCACCCTGCACGCCATCCGCGACCCCCAGGCCGCCTGGGTGCTCGCCCAGCACGACGCCCGGCTGCGGGCCCAACTCGCCCGCGCCCTCACCGAGCACCTGGCCCGGGCCGGCCGCACCCTCACCGTGGAGGCCGACGAACTCGCCCGGCTGCTCATCGCCATCCGCGAGGGAGGCCTCGCCCAGAGCTACGTCGAACCCGACGAACTCCCCCCGGGTCGGCTCGAACAGCGCTTCCTGGAACCGCTCTTGACGGCCCTCACCGCCGACTCCCGGACGGCCTGACGCGCTCCGGGCAGTGCCGCGCCGCGCGGACGGCCCCCCGGGCGGTCAGGCGGGGCGGTGGGCGACCACGGCGAACATCGTCACCGACAGGTGGAAGGCGCCCCGTTCGGCGGCGGCGGTGAGGCCGGCGTGCAGCCGGTCGCGCTGCTCTTCGGAGATCAGGCCCTTGCCCAGGGCGGCGGCCGCCAGGCCCCGCACGATGGGCAGGCTGACCGTACGGGGATCGTGCAGCAGGACGTCGGCGCCGGCGTGGTCGACGCTCAGGCCCGCTCCGGTCAGCCACTCCGCGAGGCGGCGCCCGGCGTCCGGCGTGGCCGCGGCGCTCCGGGTGACGGCGGCCAGCGCGGATCGCACCGCCGGCTCGGCCGGGTGGAGCACGAAGGTGGCCCAGTCCGTGTCGAGCAGGGCGACCCGGCCGCCCGGCCGCAGCACCCGGGCGATCTCGGCGACGGCCCGGTCCGGTTCGGTCAGGTGCTGGAGGACCCGCTCGCACCACACCGCGTCCACCTCGGCGTCGGGCAGCGGCAGGGCGAGCGCGTCGCCGTCGAGGAAGACGGCCCGGCTGCCGGCCTCGGCGGCGCGCCGTTCGGCGACGGCGCGCAGGCCGGGGTGGGGCTCCAGGCCGGTCGCCGTGCCCTCCGGGCCGACGGCCTCGGCGAGCACCACGGTCTCCGAGCCGGTGCCGGCGCCGACGTCCAGCGCCCGGTCACCGGGGCGTACGGCCAGGCTCGCGTGGGCCCACTCGCGCAGTCGGCGCACGCCCGGGTTGGCGGCCTGGACGTCCAGCGCGGCGGTCAGCCGGTCGGTGACGGCCGGGTCGGCGTTGGCGGCGTGGAAGCCCGAGGTGGGGCGCTGGTCCGTCATGGCGCCACTATAGGCGGGTCGGTGGTCACCTGACCGAGCCCGCCGTCAGCCCGGACACGACGTGGCGTTCGATCACCGCGAAGAGGACGATCACCGGCACGATGGCCACCACCGAGGCGGCGAAGACGTAGTTCCACTGGACGCTGTAGGCGCCGATCATGTTGTTGATGCCGACGGTGAGCGGCTGGCGGTCGGTGGAGGTGGTCAGGGTGAGGCCCATGACGAACTCGTTCCAGGCCGCGATGAAGGTGAAGATGACCGCCGTCACCACGCCCGGCATGGCGAGCGGCAGGGTGACGCGGAACAGGGCGCCGATCCGCCCGTTGCCGTCGATCTGCGCGGCCTCCTCCAACTCGACCGGGATGGCGGCGATGTAGGCGCTCAGGATCCAGACCGCGAACGCGAGGTTGAACGCGGCGTTGGCGAGGACGAGCACCAGGACGGTGTCGAGCAGATCGAGCGTGAAGAACTCGCGGTACAGCCCGACCTGGAGCGCGGTGGGCTGGAACATCTGGGTGACCAGCACCAGCAGCAGGAAGGCCTTGCGGCCGCGGAAGTCGACCCGGGCGGTGTAGTACGCGGCGGGCAGCGCGACCGCCAGCACCAGCAGGGTGGAGCCGAGCGCCACCACCAGGGTGATCCGGAGGTTCTGCGCCAGCGTGGTGTCGGACCACACCCGGACGAACGAGGACCAGTCGAAGTGCCCGGGCAGGTACCCGCTGTCGCGCAGTTCGCCCGCCGGGCGTCCGGCGGTGACCACCATCTCCAGGTAGGGGAGCACGAAGATCGCGGCCAGCGCCCAGGCCGTGGCGGTGACCAGCACGGTGCGGGCGGCCGGCGGCTTCGCGCGGTGTCCCTGGCGGCTCATCGGCTGTCCTCCCCGTTCCGGCCGCTGACCCGGAGGAAGAGCAGCACCATGACGATCACGACGGCGAAGTTGACGACCGACATCGCCGCCGACTCCGCGACGTCGTAGCTCCGCAGCGTGTACATGAACACGGTGGTGGTGGCGGTGTCGGTGTTGGGGCCGCCCTGGGTCATGCCCCAGATGACGGGGAAGGAGTTGAAGACGTTGATCAGGTTGACGACCAGGGCGACCAGGAACGCCGGGCGCAGCAGCGGCAGGGTGATCCGCCGGTAGGTCTGCGCGCGGGACGCGCCGTCCACCCGGGCCGCCTCGTACACCTCGGCGGGTACGGACTGCAGGCCGGCCAGCAGGGTGTAGGTGGTGAACGGCAGCGAGACGAAGACCGCGACGAGCACCAGCCAGGGTTTGGCGTGGGCGGCGTCGCCCAGCCAGGCCTGCGGGCGGTCGATCAGACCGAGGTCCAGCAGCAGGCGGTTGAACACCCCGGCGACCTGGTCGAGCATCCAGCGGAAGCCGATCGACGTCATCAGCACGGAGGCGGCCCAGGGCGCGATGAGCGCCCAGCGGGTGATCCGGCGGCCGGGGAACTCCCGGTTGAACAGCTGGGCGAGCGCCAGGGAGATCACCATGGTCAGGCCGACCACGGTGACCGTCCACACCACGGTCCAGGTGAGGACGTCGGGCAGGCGGGGGTCGGCGAACAGCTTGCGGTACTTGAGCAGGCCGGCCGCACCGTGGTCGGTGCCGGTCGTGTCGACGCGGCGCAGCGAGGTGCGCACCATCTCGACGACCGGCCAGACGACCACGCCGAGGATGAGCAGGACGGCCGGTGCCAGCCAGGGCAGCGGGCCCAGCTTGCGCAGCAGCGACCGGTGCCGGGTCGGGGGAGCCGGGGACCGGACGGTGTCGAGCGTCTTGCCGGGGGCCGTCGTCGTCACTGCGCCGCCTGGACCGCGGCCTGCTGGAGGGCTGCCAGGCCCTTGGCGGGGTCGCTGACCGCGGCGCCGATCTGCGTCTTGACCTGGGCGGAGACGCCGGGCCAGGTCGGGTCGCTGAGCGGGTAGAAGGAGGCCGAGGGCAGGATCTTGAGGAAGGGTTGGAGGGCGGTCTCGTCGGGATCGGACTTCAGGGCGGTCAGCGCGGACTCGGTGACCGGCAGCAGGTGGTACTCCTTGGCGAACCTGACGGTGTTGTCCTTGCCGTAGGCGAAGTCCAGGAAGGCCCTGATCTGGTCCTTGTGACCGCGCTTCTTGAAGGCCATGACCCAGTCGGCGACGCCGAGCGTGGCGGGGGACGGGCCGTCCTTGCCGGGCATCGGGGCCCAGGTGACGTCCATGCCCTTGACGTCGTTCAGCTGGCCCGGGAAGCCGTTGAGCATGCCGACCTTGCCGGAGGCGAAGTCCTTGGTGAGGTCGGTGCGGTTGACGGAGGCGGGGCTCTGCTCGGTCAGGCCGGCGTCGACCCAGGCCTTGAGCTGGGTGAAGGTGGCGACGTTGGCCGGGGAGTCGATGGCGTACTTGCCGTTCGCGTCCTGGTAGCCGCCGTGGTTGCCCAGCATCCAGATGAAGGACTCGCCCTGGGCCTCCTCCTTGCCCAGGGGTATGCCGAGCGGGACGTCCACCCCGGCCTTCCGGAGGGCGGTGGCGGCGGCGGTGACGTCGTTCCACGTCTTGGGAGGGTCGGCCGGATCGAGGCCGGCCTTGCGGAACAGGGTGTTGTTGATCAGGAACATCCGGGCGCTGGAGACGAACGGAATGCCGTACTGGGTGCCGCCCTGGACGCCGGCCTTGGCGAGCGCGGGGACGAGGTCGGCGGCGGTCGCCGGGGAGAGGACGTCGCCCGCGGGGTACAGCATGCCGTTGGCGGCGTAGTCGGCGTAGCCGCCGGTCTGCAGGATGTCGGGCTGGTTGCCGTTCTGGACCATGGTCTTGACCTGGGTGTCGAGGTCGTTCCAGTTGATGACCTGGAGCTGCACCTTGATCCCGGGGTTGCGTTGCTCGAAGGCGGAGATGACGTCCTGCCAGTACGCCTGGGTGGGGTTCTCGCCGTTGGAGCCGTAGTCGGCCGCGACGAACCTGATCACGGTGGCGCCGTCGGCCGAGGTGGAGTCGGATCCTGAGCCCTTGCTGCACGCCGACAGGGCGAGCGCGCCGGCCGTGGTGGCGGCGGCGAGGGCGAGGAGTGGGCGCTTCATCTCAGTACCGCCTTCGCGGAGGGGGCCGGTGCCAGCCGGCCCCGGTGTCGGGAGGAGCGAGTTTTCTGCGTGAAGATGCAGAAGTCAATCGCAGAGCAAGCATGGTCGGACACCCATGTCCCCAGCTGTGCGCATTCTTAACCATTGAGTGAGCAGAAGTGAACTGATAGGGTCCTGCGCCGCACACCACCCTGACCTCCGTTGAATGGTGGCATGCTCATGCCCATCCCTAGGTGTTTACCTCCACCCCGCCCCCGGAGCATCCTGGTCGCCGTCGTCGCCCTGCTGTGCGGCATGCTCGGCACCGCCCCGGCGGCCCGCGCCGCGACGCCTCCGAGCGGCGCGCTCTCCCCGGCCCACCCCGCCGTCAGCTGGCAGTCCCCGACCTACGCGCAGGGCTCGGTGCCCGACCCCAAGCACTGCCCGAGTGCCGCCGAGGACCCGCAGGGCAAGGTCTGCGGGCGCTTCGACCTGACCGTCGACGTCCCCGCCGGGTACTGGCGGGACAACCCCGACGGAGGCGTCCCCGTCTCCGTCACCTGGCCCGACCCGGCCATGGAGTTCGACCTTTACGTCTACGACAGCACCGGCCGGGAGGTCGCCGAGGACGCCTCGGGCGCCGACCCCGCCTCCGCGGTGATCCCGGACGCCTCGGGCACGTACCAGGTCCTGGTCGTGCCGTACCACGTCACCGACGCCTCCTACACCGCCACCGCCCAGCTGACCAGGCCCACCACGGTCGGCGACGCCACCGGCATCAGTCGCGACGGCGACGGCTACCTGATCCGGGCCGCCGGCGGCGCCCAGGCCCGGGTCGACTTCACCACCGAGGACACCTTCCGTCTGCGGTTCTCCCCGGACGGCAGCTTCACCGCCCCGCCCGTGGGCGAGATGATCGCGACCACCCCGCCCGTCCTGAAGACCGTCCGGCAGAGCGACGAGGGCGACTACTGGGCGATCAGCTCCCGGGACGTGACGCTGCGCGCCTACAAGCACCCGCTGAGGTTCGCGCTCTACGCGGACGGCGACAGCAGACTCGTCTGGCAGGAGACCCGGGGCCTGACCTGGACCGAGGACGCGACGGCCCAGACCCTGGCCCGCGGACCGCAGGAGCAGTTCTACGGCGTCGGCGAGCAGAACGGCTCGTTCTCGCACCGCGGCCGGACCGTCCACGCCGCCAACGACTTCAACTGGAACGAGGGCGGTTTCAACAACTCCCAGCCCTTCTACCTCTCCTCGGCCGGCTACGGCGTCTTCCGGCACACCTACGCGCCCGGCACCTACACCTTCGGGGACCCGGTCACCACCGCCGAGCGCGAGCGGCGCTTCGACGGCTACTACTTCTACGGCCCGGACCTGAAGAAGGTCATCAGCGCCTACACCGACCTGGTCGGCAAGCCCTTCATGCCGCCCGTCTACGGCCTGGAGCCGGGCGACTCCGACTGCTACCTGCACAACGCCAACCGCGGTGAGCGGCACACCCTGGACGCCCTCCAGGTCGCCGACGGCTACACCGCCAACCAGGACCCGCTGGGCTGGATGCTGGTCAACGACGGCTACGGCTGCGGCTACGAGAACCTCCAGCAGACCGGCCAGGGCCTGCGGGACCAGCACGCCCAACTGGGCCTGTGGACGTCCACCGGCCTGCCCAACCAGGACGAGGAGGTCAAGGCCGGCGTCCGGGTGCGCAAGCTGGACGTCGCCTGGGTCGGCCCCGGCTACAAGTTCGCCCTCGACGGCTGCCGGACGGCCTACGACGGCATCCAGCGCAACAGCGACGCCCGCGGCTTCGTCTGGCTGCCGGTCTCCTGGGCCGGCGCCCAGCGCTGCGGCGTGCTGTGGAGCGGGGACCAGAAGGGCAGCTACGACTACCTCCGCTGGCAGATCCCCACCTACGCGGGCGCCACCATGTCCGGCATCGCCTACGACACCGGGGACGTCGGCGGGATCTTCGGCAGCGACCCCAAGGTGGGGACGCGGGACCTGGAGTGGAAGACCTTCATCCCCACGATCATGACCATGGACGGCTGGGCCGCCGCCGACAAGCAGCCCTGGCGGGCGGGCGAACCGTACAGCTCGATCAACCGGCGCTACCTGCAGCTGAAGGAGCGGCTGCTGCCCTACTTCTACACGCTCGCCGCCGAGGCCCACCGGAGCGGCGTGGGCGCGGTGCGGCCGCTGGTCCTGGAGTACCCGGACGATCCCAACACCTGGGGTGACGCGGCCAAGTACGAGTTCCTGAGCGGCAAGGACTTCCTGGTCGCCCCGGTCTACGAGGACTCCGCCGTCCGCAACGGCATCTACCTGCCCGCGGGCACCTGGGTGGACTACTGGACGGGCCGGACGTACCAGGGGCCGACGACCCTCAACGGCTACCAGGCGCCGCTGGACACCCTGCCGCTGTTCGTCCGGGCCGGTGCCGTGGTGCCGATGTGGCCCGAGGGGACGCTGTCCTGGCAGACCCGCGACACCGCCCGCCTCGACTACGACGTCTACGCCAAGGGTTCGTCCTCGTACACCCTGTACGAGGACGACGGCACCACCCGCGCCCGCGAGCAGGGCGCGTCCGCGACCCAGGCCGTCACCGTCCGCTCGGTCGGTCGGGGCCACGGCATGACCACCGTCGAGGTCGGGCCGAGCGTCGGTGACTACACCGGCAAACCGGCCGCCCGGGCGTACGGGTTCACCGTGCACACCGGCGCGGGGCCGGGCGCGGTGCTGCTGGACCACCGCGCGCTGGACGGCTTCGACTCGCGGGCCGCGTTCGACGCCGCGCCCTCGGGCTGGTGGTACGACGCGGCTGCCGGCGTGGTGCACGTGAAGACGCCGCAGCAGTCCACCGCCAGCGGGTTCTCGTTGCTGCTGGCCGGGGCCGGCCCCATCGCGGGCTGACGCGTCCGAGTCACCCGGGGACGGGGGCCTGCGCCCCCGTCCCCGGGTGACCTCCCTGCCCCCCGTGCCGCCCCTGCGCGAGGACCGCGATCGGTGCGCACGGTTGATCGATCCGCGGCTTCCGTAGTAAGAAGTAAGCAGTATTGCTCAGTATCGAGCATTCGAGGCGCAGTTTTGCGCACCTAAGGAGCGTCATGAGCCACGTCGAGCAGGAGATCGCCAGCCAGCCGAAGTGCTGGCGCCGGGCCCTGGAGCTGGATCCGGCCGGACTCCCCGAGCGCGGCGAGCGGGTGGCCGTGGTGGGGTGCGGCACCTCCCTGTACGTCGCCCAGGCGTACGCGGCGCTGCGCGAGGCCGCGGGACTGGGCGAGACCGACGCCTTCGCCGCCTCGGAGTTCCCGGCCACCCGCGACTACGACCGGCTGATCGCGATCAGCCGGTCCGGGACGACGACCGAGGTGCTCGCCGCACTCCGTCGCGCCCGGCACCTGCCCAGCACGGCGCTCACCGGCGATCCGGACACGCCGATCCGCGCGGACGCCGGCACCGTGGTCGACCTCGCCTTCGCCGACGAGGAGTCGGTGGTGCAGACCCGCTTCGCGACCACGGCGCTGACGCTGCTGCGCGGCCACCTCGGCCTCGCCCCGGCCGATCTGCCCGAGCAGGCCGAACAGGCGCTGGCCGAAGAACTGCCTGAAGGGGCCGCCGCCGCGGCCCAGTTCACCTTCCTCGGCACCGGCTGGACGGTCGGCCTCGCCAACGAGGCCGCCCTCAAGCTCCGGGAGGCCGCCGGCGCCTGGACCGAGTCCTATCCGGCGATGGAGTACCGGCACGGCCCGATCAGCATCGCCGCCCCGGGCCGGGTGGTCTGGTTCCTCGGCGAGCCGCCCGCCGGGCTGGTGGGGGAGGTGCGGGCCACCGGCGCGGCCGCCTCGGTGAGCGCGCTCGACCCGCAGGCCGACCTGGTGCGCGCCCAGCGCCTGGCGGTACGGCTGGCCGCGGCGGCCGGCCTGGACCCCGACCGCCCGCGCAACCTGACCCGCTCGATCGTGCTGACCAGGCCGTGACGGCCGGGAGCAGGAGGCCCTGATGCCCCAGACCGGAACCGGCGCAATCGTCACCCCCGCCGCGAGCGCGGCGCGCGGAGTCGGCGCCTTCAACGTCATCCAGCTCGAACACGCCCAGGCCGTCGTGGCCGGCGCCGAGGCCGCGGGTGCCCCGGTGATCCTCCAGCTGAGCGAGAACGCCGTCCGCTACCACGGCGCGCTCGCGCCGATAGCGGCCGCCGTGCTGGCCGTCGCCCGGGCCGCGACCGTACCGGTCGCGGTGCACCTGGACCACGCGACCTCCGCCGAGCTGGTCGCGGACGCGGTCGAACTGGGCTTCTCCTCGGTCATGTTCGACGCCTCGGCGCTGCCGTACCGGGAGAACGTCCGGGCCACCGCCGCGGTGGTCGAGCGCTGCCACGCGGCGGGCGTCTGGGTGGAGGCCGAGCTCGGCGAGGTCGGCGGCAAGGACGGGGTGCACGCCCCCGGCGCCCGGACCGACCCCGGGGAGGCCGCCGACTTCGTCGCCACCACCGGCGTCGACGCCCTCGCCGTGGCCGTCGGCACCTCCCACGCCATGGCCACCCGGGACGCCGTCCTGGACTTCGAGCTGATCGCCCGGCTGCGCGCCGCCGTCCCCGTCCCGCTGGTCCTGCACGGCTCCTCCGGCGTGGCCGACGGCCACCTGGCCCGGGCGGTGGCGCACGGCATGACCAAGGTGAACATTGCCACCCAGCTCAACCGGGTCTTCACCGGTGCCGTCCGGTACGTCCTCGGCGCCGATCCCGGGCTGGTGGACACCCGCCGCTACCTCGGTCCGGGGCGGACGGCGGTGGCCACGGAGGTGACGCGCCTGCTGGGGGTGCTCGGGGCCGCCACCGCTCGATCTTGACTGAACATGGCAAGTCCGAGCAGCTGTGGCCGGAGATACAATCCGACCATGCTCAAAGCTGATCGCGCCGCCCGGATCCTGTCCCACATCGCGGAAGTGGGCAGCGCCGACGTGCACGCGCTCGCCGATCTGCTGGGGGTGTCGGGCGCGACGGTGCGGCGCGACCTCCAGGAGCTGCACGACCAGGGGCTGCTGCACCGCACCCGCGGCGGCGCGGTGACCGGGGCCGTCAACCTCGAACTCCCCTTGCGGCACCGCAGCGAGAAGCAGCAGGAGGAGAAGCGCCGGATCGCCCGGGTGGCCGCCGAACTGGTACCGGACGGTGCGGTGGTGGGCCTCACCGGCGGCACCACCGCCACCGAACTGGCCCGGGTGCTGGCCGAGCGGGGCAAGGTGACGGTGGTCACCAACGCCGTGAACATCGCGGCCGAGCTGATCGTCCGTCCGGAGGTCCGCCTGGTCGTGATCGGCGGCATCGCCCGCTCGGCCAGCTACGAACTGGTCGGCCCGGCGGCGGACGCCATGCTCCAGCGCTACCACCTCGACCTCGCCTTCATCGGCGTGGACGGCCTGACGGTGCAGGAGGGCTGCACCACCCACGACGAGATGGAGGCCCAGACCGACCGGGCCTTCCTGCGCAGCAGCGCCCGTTCGGTCGTGCTGGCCGACCGGACCAAGATCGGCCGGGTGACCTTCGCCTCGATCTGCCCGCTCGCCGAGGTGCACGACCTGGTGACGGACTCGGGGGTCTCCGCCGAGCAGGAGCGGGCGATCGCCGACGCCGGCGTCCGGGTGCTGCGCGCCTGAGCGGCGGTCCGACCGCCCCGTCGTCTCGTCGTCGCGCCGGGGCGGGCAGGGGCGAGGCGGGGCCGGGAGCGTAGCGCACGCGCAAAGTTGTCTGGTCAAGTTCGACCGGCGTTCTTCCGCCGGACAGTGCCGACCGGTACCTCTATGTCGCGCCCATGGCGGACAGCCATGGCACCCACCCTCACCAACGGGACGAGGTACCCCCCATGCGACTGCGTCGGAGCCCCCTCGGCGGAATGCTCGCCACCCTGCCCCTCCTCGGCGCGCTGGCCGTCGCCGCGCCCGGCACCGCCACCGCGGCGGCCACCAGCGGCAACCTGATCGTCAACGGCGACGCGGAGGGCGGCGGTTACTGCACCACCGACTGGAGCGCCGCCAGCACCGTCCCCGGCTGGACGGTCCAGGCCGGCGGCATCAACCAGATGTGCCACTCGGTGGGCTCCTTCGGCCTGCCCTCCGACGGCCGGACCCCCGGCAGGGCCTTCTTCGGCCCCGGCAACTTCGGCGACGGCGCGATGTCGCAGACCGTCGACGTCTCCTCGGCGGCGGGCGCGATCGACGGCGGGGGAGTGCACTACAACCTCGCGGCCTGGCTCGGCGGTTGGACCACGTACGGCGGCTACGCCGCGGTCAGCCTGCACTTCCGGGGAGCCGACGGCAACCCGCTCGGCGCGACCGCCAAGCTGCCGACCGTCTCCGCCACCGACCGCGGCCTGAGCACCGCGTTCCTCTCCCGCAGCGCCACCGGCGCCGTCCCGGCCGGCACCAGGTCGATTCAGGTCGAGGTGCAGTTCCTGTCCACCTCCAACGAGACCGGCTACCTGGACAACCTCTCCCTCACCCTCGACACCCCGGTCAACGCGCCCGCCCCGCTCACCCCGCCCCCCTCCGCCGTGCCGGGCTACGACCACGTGTTCACGGTCATGATGGAGAACACCGACTACTCCCAGATCATGAACGACCCGGCGGACACGCCGTACATCCACAGCCTGATGGCCCAGGGCGCCACCCTCACCGACGCCCACGGCGTCTACCACCCGAGCGACGAGAACTACCTCGCGATCGCCGGCGGCGACACCTACACGAAGGGCGCCACCTACTGGCCCAACATCAACTCCCCGCAGCGCAACCTCGGTGACACCATCGAGGACGCCGGCAAGACCTGGAAGGCCTACGAACAGGGCATGGGCACGCCCTGCAACACCAACAAGAACTACGACAGCTCCTACATGCCCGACGACGCCCCGTTCATCAACTACACCGACATCAGCGGCAATCCGGCCCGCTGCGCGGCGCACCTGTTCGACACCTCGCAGCTGACCGCCGACCTGAAGTCCGCGGCCACCACGCCGAACTTCTCCTGGATCGCCGCCGACGACTACTACGACGGCGAGGGCTCCGGCAACGGCAACGCCACCAGCCTGAAGACCCAGGACGGCTGGCTGCGGCAGACCCTCGCCCCGGTGCTCGCCTCCCCGGCGTGGACCCAGCAGCGCTCCCTGCTCCTGCTCACCTGGGACGAGAGCGAGAGCGAGGGCTACAACCACCTCGCCACCGTCGTCGTCGGCTCCCAGGGCACCGTGCCGGCCGGCACCAGCAGCCCGCTGCACTACGACCACTACGGCATCGGCCGCACCATCGAGTCCGCCCTGGGCCTGCCCGGGCTGACCGGCAACGACACCTACGCCACCCCGCTGAACGCCGCCTTCGCCCCCTCCAGGGCCGCCGGCCCGACGCTGACCGGCGACCTCGGCGCGGTGGCCAACGGCGGCAACGTCACGCTCCGCTACACCCTGCCGACCGCCGCCCAGGCCGGCCCCAAGAACTGGGTCGGCATCTACCCGGCGGGCGTCACCCCCGGCTCGCGCTCCGCGCTGACCTGGGCCTACACGCCGAACCAGAGCGGCGCGGTCACCTTCTCCACCGGCAAGCTGAACGGCGCGGGCGCCTACGACGCGTACTACCTGGCCAACGACGGCTACTCGGTGCTGGCCGGCCCGTTCCGGCTGACCGTCGGCTGAGGCCGGCCCCCGGCGGTCCGTCGGCGGCCCGGTGCGGTGGAGTCCCACGGACCCAGCCGCACCGGGCCGCAGGGCTCAGCCCAGACGCGCCGCGCTGGGCCCGGTCGCCGGGTCCGGACCGAGGCCCAGGAGAAAGGCCGCCCGTGCGGCCAGCTCGTCGTCCCCGGCCCAGCCCCGGGCACGGAGGTCCGAGACAGCCGTTGCGCCGGCGCCGCCGCACTCGGCAAGCGGCGGACCACCGCGTCGCCGACCTCGTCCGTGACCTGCTGCAGCACCTCCACCGCCGGCGCCGGCCATTCACCGGCCGCCCGTGCCGCGCGCACCCGCCCCGCGTACTCGCCGCCCCACCTCCCCGCCACGGCTCCGCCGTATCCGGCCCCGCACACGCGCGGACGTCAGACCAGGACCCTCCGGTGCGCGCGCAGGAGCGGGACGACGGCCACGGCGGCGACGCCCTGGGCCACCGCGGCGATCACCTTCTCGGTGAACCAGACCGGTTCGTACATGTCCGGCAGCGGCCCGATCGACCCCACGTCGACGTAGCGGTACAGCAGCAGGAGCACGAGGCCGCCTGCCGCGACCAGGAAGGCGAAGGCCAGCGCCGACAGGCGCGGGCGGATCAGGACCAGCAGCGCCGCGAGGGCCGCCAGCCCGGCCTCGGCCCGGAACAGGTCGCCCTGGCTGATCGGGTTCGCCACCGGGTCGTACCGGTCGGCGAGATCGGCGTGGACGTAGGCGTCGACCGCCAGCCCCGCCACGGTGAGCCATCGGAGCAGGTCCAGACCCGGCCGTCTGGTGGTGTACGGCGGGAACGGCATCGCAGCCACCTCGCATCGGCCGAAGCAACAGGGTCCCGCCCCGCCTCCAGTGTGCTCGTCGGGCGTCGCGGACGGAACCCGCGGCCGGGCACCCGCGGCGGGCGGGGCCACGCAGTTTCGCCGCTCCCCAGCGTGTCGGTGGACGAAGCCGCAGGGCCGAGCGGTCAGGCTGATCCCCACGTGACCGCCAGCCCGAAGGCCGAGACAGATCGATGCACCACGGCTCGACGCACTCCGGATCGACGCACCGCGGACCGACGTACCGCGGATCGACGCCCGACGGTTCGACGCCCGACGGATCGACGCACGGTGACCGGGCGTCGGATGCCGCTCGACCCGCGGCCGGAGGAGCCGGCGGAGGACGCGGACCCGATCCGCGCCGGGCGGTGCTCCGCACCGATGCCGTCCTGGCCGACCCCCGGTTGGCCGAGGCCGTCGGACGCCTCGGCCGGCCGATCGTCAAGGCCGCCGTGACGGACGCCCAGGAGCTCGCCCGGCAGGGGCTGATCGGCCCGGCCGAGGTCGCCGAGACGGCCCTCGGGTCGCTCCCGGACAGCGCCACCGCCCTGCGCCCCGTGCTGAACGCCACCGGCGTGCTGCTGCACACCAACCTCGGGCGCGCCGCACTCTCCGAGCCGGCCCGGCAGGCCGTCCTCGCCGCGGCCGGCGCGACCGACGTCGAGTTCGACCTCGCCTCGGGCGAACGGGCACCCCGGGGCCGCTCGACCGTACGGGCCCTGCTCGCCCGCGTCCCCGCCGCCCAGGCCGCACACGTGGTGAACAACGGCGCCGCCGCCCTCGTCCTGGCGGCCACGGCGCTCGCCCAGGGCCGGGAGATCGTCGTCAGCAGGGGCGAGCTGGTGGAGATCGGCGATGGCTTCCGCCTGCCGGACCTGCTCTCCTCGACGGGCGCACGGCTGCGCGAGGTCGGCACCACCAACCGGACGACCGTCGCCGACTACGCCGCCGCGATCGGGAGCGACACCGGGTTCATCCTCAAGATCCACCCCTCGAACTTCCGCATCACCGGGTTCACCGGAGCGGTCGGCGTCGCCGAACTCGCCGCGCTCGGCCCTCCGGTCGTCGCCGACATCGGCTCCGGCCTGCTGGAGCGCGAACCGCTGCTCCCGGACGAACCGGATGCCGACAGCTGGCTGCGGGCCGGCGCCGACCTGGTCACCGCGAGCGGGGACAAGCTGCTCGGCGGCCCGCAGTGCGGCCTGCTCCTGGGCCGCGCCGACGCAGTCCGGGCCCTCGCCCGGCACCCGCTGGCCCGGGCGCTGCGCGTCGACAAGCTGACCCTGGCCGCCCTGGAGGCCACCCTCACCACACCCGACACGCCCACCCGCCGCGCCCTGCGCGCCGGGGAGCGCGAACTGCGCACCCGTGCCCAGCGCCTGGCCGGGGTGCTGTCGGCGGAGGGCATCCCGGCCCGGGCGGTCAGCAGCCGGGCCGTGGTCGGGGGCGGCGGAGCGCCCGGCGTGGTGCTGGCCAGTTCGGCGCTCGCCCTGCCGGAGGAGTTCGCTGTCCTCCTGCGGCAGGGGCCGACGCCCGTGGTCGGCCGGACCGCCGACGGCTGCTGCCTGCTCGACCTGCGCACCGTCGCCCCGGAGGCCGACGACCGGCTCGCCGGGGCCGTCCGCGCCGCAGCCGGGGAACGGGGTCGCTGCGCCGGAACGCCACCGCAGGTCGCCGTCGCCGCACACGGCGCCGGCGGCGGCCGGGCCGTCGCCCGGAGCCAGACACCGGAGCGGCCGTGCACGTGATCGCGACCGCCGGCCACGTGGACCACGGCAAGTCGGCCCTGGTCCGCGCGCTCACCGGGATGGAACCGGACCGCTGGGCCGAGGAGCGCCGCCGCGGCATGACGATCGACCTGGGCTTCGTCTGGACCACCCTGCCCGAGGCCGGCGAGACCGCCTTCGTCGACGTGCCGGGCCACGAACGGCTGGTGACCACCATGCTGGCCGGCGTCGGCCCCGTCCCCGCCGTGCTGTTCGTCGTCGCCGCCGACCAGGGCTGGCAGGCCCAGTCCGAGGAACACCTCGCCGTCCTCGACGCCCTCCGCGTCCGGCACGGCGTCCTCGCCGTCACCCGCAGCGACCTGGCCGATCCCGCCCCGACCCGGGACCAGGCCCTCGCCCGACTGGCCCGCAGCTCCCTGGGCCGGGTCGAGCCGGTGGCCGTCAGCTCGCTGACCGGAGCCGGGCTGCCGGAGCTGCGCGCCGCGCTGGCCCGTCTGACGACCCGGCTGCCCCCGGCCGACCGGACCGGTGACGTCCGGCTGTGGGTCGACCGGACGTTCACCGTGCGCGGCCACGGCACCGTGGTGACCGGCACCCTCGCAGCGGGCACGATCTCCGTCGGCGACCGACTGCTCGCGGTGACCGGCCCCGGCGAAGGCCGACTGCTGCGCGTCCGCGGCCTGGAGAGCCTCAAGCAACCCCGACCGGCCGTCGGCGCCGCGGCCCGGGTGGCGGTCAACGTGCACGGCCCCGGGGCCGCCGACCTGCGGCGCGGCAGCGCCCTGCTGACCCCGGACCGCTGGCTCACCACCGACACCGTCGACGTCCGGCTCCGCGGGGACGCCGCCGCCGACCTGCCGCGGCGGCTCACCCTGCACCTCGGCACGGCCGCCGTCCCGGTCACCGTCCGCCCCCTCGGCACCGCCACCGCCCGACTCGCCCTCGACACCCCGCTCCCGCTGCGGATCGACGACGTGGCACTGCTCCGCGACCCGGGCCGGCACCGCATCGCGGGCGCGGCCACCGTCCTCGACCCGCGCCCGCCCCGGCTGACCCGCCGGGGCGCGGCGGCCGACCGGGCCCGCGAGCTCGACGGGTACCGGGGCGTGCCGGACGCCGCCGCGCAGCTGCGCCGCCGCGGCCTGATCCGCCGCCAGGAGTTCACCGCGATGGGCCTCACCCCCGCCGCACCGCCCGTCACCGCCGACTGGCTGTGCGACCCGGCGCACTGGTCGCGACTCCAGCGGCGGCTGTGCGAGGCCGTGGAACGCCATGCGGCCGAACGCCCGACCGACCCGGGCCTGCCGGTCGAGGCGGCCCGCCGCCAACTGGAGCTGCCGGACCGCTCCCTGGTCACCGCGCTGGTCCGGGCGCTGGCCGGCCGGCTCGACCAGCGTGACGGCCGGCTCTACGGCAGCGTCACCGCGCCGGTCCTGCCGCCCGCCGTACGGCAGGTGCGGGACCGGCTCGCCGCCCGGCCGTTCCACGCCCCCGAGGCGGCGGAGCTCACCGCGCTCGGGCTGACGCCGCAACTGGTCGCCGCCGCGGCCGCCTCCGGCGAGCTGCTGCGGCTCCCCGACGGCATCGTGCTGCTCCCGGACGCCGACCGGCGGGCGGCCGCCGCGCTGGCCCGGCTGGCCCAGCCGTTCACCACCAGCGAGGCCAGGATCGCCCTGGACACCACCCGGCGGGTCGTCATCCCCCTGCTGGAGCACCTCGACCGGCGCGGCTGGACGGAACGGCTCGACGCCGTCCACCGCCGCTGCACGGCCGCTGCGGCAGGTGGCGGAGACGGACGGGAATCGAACCCGCCTGTCCGAGATCCTCGGACACCTCGGTTTTGAAGACCGGGAGGGCCACCAGGCACCCGCACGTCTCCGCGTCAGCGCCCATGCAAGCGGGTGGGGCGCCGCGGATCAACGCACCACACCGGCCCGCCCGCCCGGACCGCCTGCACCGACCTGCCGCACCGACCCGCTGCACCGACCCGAGGGAACCGTCATGACCACCCGAGCCCCGATCCGACTCACCGGCTACGCCCGGGGCGGCGGCTGCGCCTGCAAGATCCCGCCGGGCGAGCTGGAGGCCGCGCTGTCCGGGCTGGTCCCACCCCCGGCCGCCGGGGCGGCCGACCTGCTGGTCGGCCTGGAGAACGGGGATGACGCGGCCGCCGTCCGCCTCCCTGACGGCGGTCCTGCGGTGATCGCCACCGCCGACTTCTTCACCCCGGTCGTCGACGACCCCTTCGACTGGGGGCGGATCGCCGCCGCCAACGCCCTCTCCGACGTCTACGCGATGGGCGGCACCCCGCTGGTCGCCGTGAACCTGCTCGCCTGGCCGCGCGGGACCCTGCCCTTCGAGCTGGCCCGGGAGGTGATGCGCGGCGGCCTGACGGTCGCCCGGCAGGCGGACTGCCACCTGGCCGGCGGGCACAGCATCGAGGATCCGGAGCCCAAGTACGGCATGGCCGTCACCGGCATCGCCGACCCCGACCGGCTGCTGCGCAACGACGCGGGCCGCGCCGGGCAGCCGCTGTCGCTCAGCAAGCCGCTCGGCACCGGTGTGCTGAACAACCGTCACAAGGCGACCGGCGAGCACTTCCCCGAGGCCGTCGAGACCATGGCCGCCCTGAACCGCGACGCGGCCCGGGCGGCGCTCGCCGCCGGGGCCCGGTGCGCCACCGACGTCACCGGGTTCGGCCTGCTCGGCCACCTGTACAAGCTGGCGCGGGCCTCGGGCGTGACCGCCGTGATCGACACCGCGGCGGTGCCGTACCTGGCGGGCGCCCGGGAGGCGGTGCGCGACGGCTTCGTCAGCGGCGGTACGCGCCGCAACCTCGACTGGGTGGCACCGCACACGGACTTCGGCCGGGTGGCCGAGGCCGACCGGCTGCTGCTGGCCGACGCCCAGACCTCCGGCGGACTGCTGGTCGCCGGGGAGGTGCCCGGCGCGCCGGTGATCGGGGAGCTGGTGCCGCCGTCCGGCCGCGCCCTGGTGCTGCGCTGAGCGCGGCTCGGTAAGGTACGAGCCGCCGTGCGCCGGTCACGGCTCGGTGCCGGTGCGCTCCGTGATGCCCGCCCGCCGGCAGTACTCCCGGACCAGTTCCACCGCGGCGGGCCCGCGCGGCCGCCGGCCGGGCCGGATGTCGCAGGCCAGCGCCTTGGCCTCCTGGATGTGGACGTTGGGATCCAGGGACAGGTGCAGCAGCTCGTTCGCCGCGTCGCCGGTGGTGCAGCCGTTCGGGCCCCAGTGGTAGGGCAGCCCGACCTGGTGCAGCGTACGGCCCTGGACGCGCAGCGGCACCATGCGGTCCGTGACCAGCACCCGGGCCTCGATCACGCCCCGCGCCGTCACCACCGTGGCCCAGCCCAGGTGCTCCAGCCCGCGCTCGGCCGCGAGCCCGGGCGACACCTCGCAGAACATCTCGGGCTGCAGCTCGGCCAGGTACGGCTGCCAGCGCGACATGCCGCCCGCCGTGTGGTGCTCGGTGAGGCGGTAGGTGGTCGCCACGTACGGGAAGACCTCCGAGCCGGGTTCGCTGCCGCTCGGCTGGTACCGGTTGTCCGGCAGCGAGGGCATCAGGTGCCGGACGGGGTTGCGCTGCCGGCCGTACAGCGCGTTGTCGAACGGCGAGTCCTGCGGCTCGTAGTGGGTGGGCAGCGGTCCGTCGGTCAGTCCGGCGGGGGCGAACAGCCAGCCCTTGCCGTCCGCCTGCATCACGAAGGGGTCGACGCCCGAGAGCGCGTCCGCGGCCCGGGCCCCCGGCGGCGGGCGGTAGGAGGGCGCCCGGCCGACGGGGAAGTCGGGGACGTCGTGCCCGGTCCAGCGGCCGGCCTCGGCGTCCCACCAGACCAGCGCCTTGCGCTCGCTCCACGGCCGGCCCTGCGGGTCGGCGGAGGCCCGGTTGTAGAGGATCCGGCGGTTGGCCGGCCACGCCCAGCCCCACTCCTTGGCCACCCAGTCCTGCTCCGCGCCGGGCTTGCGCCGGGCCGCCTGGTTCACCCCGTCGGCGCGGACGCCGCAGTAGATCCAGCAGCCGCACGCGGTGGAGCCGTCGTCCTTGAGCTGGGTGTACGAGGACAGCGGGCGGCCCCGGGCGTCCCGGCCGTTGATCTCGGCGAGGACGGCCTCGGCGTCCGGCTCGTCGAGCGGACCGCGGGTGGGGTAGTTCCAGACCAGGTCGAGCAGCGGACGGTCCATCTCCTCGGTGGAGGCGGCGAGCTTCTCCCGGATGATCCGGCCGAGGTGGAAGGTGAACCAGAGGTCGCTGCGGGCCTCCCCGGCGGGCTCCACGGCCGCGTGGTGCCACTGGAGCATCCGCTGGGTGTTGGTGAAGCTGCCGTCCTTCTCGGTGTGGGCGGCGGCGGGCAGGAAGAAGACCTCGGTGCCGATGTCCGCGGTCCGCAGCTCGCCGCTCGCGATCTCCGGCCCGTCCTTCCACCAGGTCGCGCTCTCGATCAGCGAGAAGTCGCGCACCACCAGCCAGTCCAGGTTGGCCATGCCGAGCCGTTGCAGCTTGGTGTCGGCCGAGCCGACCGCCGGGTTCTCGCCGAACAGGAAGTAACCCCGGCAGGTGCCCTCCCGTTGGGCCAGCACCGTCTCGTAGGTGCTGTGCGAACCGGTCAGCCGCGGCAGGTAGTCGAAGCGGAAGTCGTTCTCCGGCTGCGCGGCCTCGCCCCAGTACGCCTTCAGCAGGCTCACCAGGTAGGAGCGCATCTCGCCCCAGTAGCCCTTGTGGGCGGCCTCCGCCTCGACGAAGCTGTCCAGCGTCTCGTCGGGGTGGGCGTACGGCATCGGGATGTAGCCGGGGAGCAGGTTGAACAGCGTCGGGATGTCGGTGCTGCCCTGGATCGAGGCGTGTCCGCGCAGGGCCAGGATGCCGCCGCCGGGGCGGCCGATGTTGCCGAGCAGCAGCTGCAGCACGGCGGCGGTGCGGATGTACTGGGCGCCGACGGTGTGCTGGGTCCAGCCGACCGCGTACGCGAAGGCCGTGGTCCGCTCCCGTCCGGAGTTCTCCGTCACCAGCTCGCAGACCTGCCGGAAGACGTCCTGCGGCACGCCGCAGACCCGCTCCACCAGCTCCGGTGTGTAGCGCGCGTAGTGTCGCTTGAGCACCTGGAAGACGCAGCGCGGGTGGGTCAGCGTCTCGTCCCGCTCCGGCTCCTCCTCGCCGATCGGCGCGCCGCCGGAGCCGTGGGCCTCGCCGCGGCCCATGCTCTCAGTCCGCCGCACGTACTGCTCGTCGCGCTGCCCGGAGGCCGCCTGCACCTCCAGCCCCCGGTACTGCCAGGTCGCGGGGTCGTAGGTGCGGGCCTCGGGATCGAACCCGGAGAACAGCCCGTCGAGGTCCTCGGTGTCCCGGAAGTCCTCGCGCAGCACCACCGGCGCGTTGGTGTACGCCACGACGTACTCGCGGAAGTACTTCTCCTGGCGGAGCACGTGGTTGACGATGCCGCCGAGGAACGCGATGTCACTTCCGGCGCGCAGCGGCACGTGCAGGTCGGCCAGGGCGCTGGTCCGGGTGAACCGCGGGTCCACGTGGACCACCTTGGCTCCGCGCGCCTTGGCCTCCATCACCCACTGGAAGCCCACCGGGTGGCACTCGGCCATGTTGGAGCCCTGGATGACGATGCAGTCGGCGTGCTGCAGGTCCTGCTGGAAGGTCGTGGCACCGCCGCGGCCGAACGAGGTCCCCAGACCGGGGACGGTGGAGGAGTGTCAAATACGGGCCTGGTTCTCGATCTGCACCGCACCCAGCGCGGTGAACAGCTTCTTGATCAGGTAGTTCTCCTCGTTGTCCAGCGTCGCGCCGCCCAGGCTGGCGAAACCCATCGTGCGGCGGGTGCGCGCCCCGTCGACCTCCCACTGCCAGCCGGACCGGCGGGCCGCGATCACCCGGTCGGCGATCATGTCCATCGCGGTGTCCAGGGGCAGCGGCTCCCAGTCGGTGCCGTGCGGGCGGCGGTACAGCACCCGGTACTCGCGGGCCGCCCCGGTGGTCAGCTGGAGGGTGGCCGAGCCCTTCGGGCACAACCGGCCCCGGGAGACCGGCGAGTCGGGGTCGCCCTCGATCTGGGTGACCCGGCCGTCCTCGACGTACACGTCCTGGCCGCAGCCGACCGCGCAGTACGGGCAGACGGACTTGACCACCCGGTCGGCCGTGTCGGTCCGGGGGGCGAGGGCCTCGGTGCGGGCGCTCCTGGCCGCCTCGCCCCGGCCCAGCGGGTCGGTGCCGGTCAGCTGCCGGTAGACCGGCCAGGAGTCGATCCAGGTCAGAACGCCCACGACGGGACCTCCTCGTGCCGGGCGCCCGCTCGCGGGCCGCCGACTCCCATCATCACCGCGTGCACCTCATCCCGCAGCCCGGTGTTCGGCGACCAGGCGCTCCCGCTGGGGGAGGACGGTGTACTTGGGATCCTCGGCGGACCGCACGCCGCCGAGGAAGACCCCGAAGCGCAGCGCGGCGGATCCGGCCAGCAGCGCCGCCCCCGCGGCCGCAGCCACCCGCCGGTCCCGGTGCCCGGCGCCGAGCGCGAGCGCCGTCCCGAGACCGGTCAGCAGCTCCGCCGCGCGCATCAGCCGGCCGGGCCGCCCGGTGTGCAGCGGCTCGGCGCTCAGCCCGAGCCGGCGGGTCATCAGCCGGGTCGCGCCGATCTCCAGCGCGGCCCCGAAGGCGGCGGCGCGCCGGGCCGGCCCGTTCTGGGCGACCGGCGCGGCCAGCAGGCCCAGGCCCGCCGCTGCGGACACCGCGGACCCGCCGAAGACGAACGGCAGCTCCCGGTGGCCGTCGTGCCAGGTCGGCACCGCGGTGTCGCTGATCAGCACGGCCGTGTAGGTGCACACCGCCGGCCCGAGCAGGGCGGCTCCCGCCCCGGCGGCCCGGCCCACGCGCGGCAGCCGGCCGCTCAGGGCGCTCGCGGCGGCGGTGCCCGCCAGCGGCGCGTACCCGGACAGCAGCCAGGAACCGATGCTCATCGGCGAGGTCGGCTTGACCACCCGCAGCATGTTGAGGAAGCGTCCCGGGCGGCCGAGGTCGTGGACCAGCGCCACCAGCGACAGGGAGATCGCCCCGAACGCGCCCACCTGCAGCGGTCGCGCGAGCGCGCCGTGCCCGGACGCCCCGGCGCCGGCGGCCAGCACCGAGGAACCGCCGGCGAGGCCGCCGAGGAACAGGTAGCCGGCGATGTCCAGCGGCTTCCAGACCGGCCGCTTCAGCACCGGCCGGCCGTAGTACGAGCCGAACTCCGCCGGCGGCACCATCGCCCGCTCCCCACGGGTCCGTCCGCCCCGCCCTGCGCGCGCCCCGCTCATCGGGCCCTCCGCAGACAGCACGCCGCCACGCCGGCGGCCACCGTGACGGCCGCGAGCGCGGCCCGGCGCCACATGGCGGGCAGGTCACGGGTGGTCACCACCGGGCTGGGCGGCAGGCCGTACACCTCGGGCTCGTCCAGCAGCAGGAAGAAGGCGCCGTCCCCGCCCACGCCGTCCTGCGGGTCGTGGCCGTACAGCCGGGCGCCCTCGACCCCGGCCTCCTGGAGCACCCGCACCCGCTCCGCGGCCTGTTCCCGCAGCTCCTCGAGCGGCCCGAACCGGATCGAGTCGGTGGGGCAGGCCTTGGCGCAGGCCGGCTCCAGCCCGGAGCCCAACCGGTCGTAGCACATCGTGCACTTCCACACCCGCCCGTCGTCCGGCCGCTGGTCGATCACGCCGTACGGGCACGCCGGCACGCAGTATCCGCAGCCGTTGCAGACGTCCTGCTGGACCACCACCGTGCCGAACTCGGTCCGGAACAGCGCGCCGGTGGGGCACACGTCCAGGCAGCCCGCCCGGGTGCAGTGCTTGCACACGTCGGAGGACATCAGCCAGCGCAACTCGGTCCGCCCCTCGGGGGCGACCGGCGCGATGCGCTCGCCGGCCCCGGCGGGGCGGCCGAGGCGCTGCGCCTCGGCGAAGACGTCGACCCGGCCGTGGTCGGCGACCGCCCAGACGCCGCCCGGGGGCCTGCTCTGCTCGATGAACGCGACGTGGCGCCAGGTGTCGGCGCCCAGGCCGCCGGTGTTGTCGTAGGACATCCCGGTCAGTTCGAGGCCGTCCTCGGGGATCGCGTTCCACTCCTTGCACGCCACCTCGCAGGCCTTGCAGCCGATGCACACCGAGGTGTCGGTGAAGAAGCCCATCCTCGGCGGATGCCCTGGTCGCTGCTCCACAGCCGGTCTCCTTCCGTGGAGGCGGAAAACCGTGCACGCCTCCCGATCCACGAGACCGTCCGGGGCCCGGCCCCGCGAGCCGGGGGCACCCGGGCGGGTGCCGGTTACGCCCGGGCGGGCTGGGCAGCCGCCCGGTGGAGGTGTCGGCGATGGACGGGCCGGAGCTCTCCCGCCGGGAGCAGCGCATCCTGGCGGAGATCGAGGAGACCCTGCGGGCGGACGGCCGACTGGACCGTGCGCTGCGGACGATGCGGCGCGGGCCCCGTTGGGTGCTGGGCGGTGTCCTGCGGGGCGCCGTACGCGTGCCGTCCGCCGTCCTGGCGCTGCTGGTGGCCCTGTCGACCGGTCTGCTGCTGGTCAGCGCGGACGTCCACTCGCCCGGCGCGCTGGCGGCCTTCGGCGTGGTGTGGGCCCTGACGTCGATGCTCGCGGGGCTGCGCCTACTGGGGCGCCGCCGGGGCCTGCGGCGCTGATCCACCGCGGCCGCGGGGCGGCCCGGTCACGCCGGGCGCAGTTCGAGGGTGCAGCACTTCGGGCCGCCGCCGCCCTTGAGGAGTTCGGGCAGGTGGACCGGGACGGGGACGTACCCCTCGGCGCGCAGCCGGGTGGCGAGGCCGTGCGCGGCGGCGGGGAGCACGACGTGCCGGCCGTCGCTGACCGCGTTCAGGCCCAGGACGGCGGCGTCGTCCTCGGTGGCGAGGAGGGCGTTCGGGTAGAGCCGGCGCAGCACCCGCCGGCTCTCCGCGGAGAACGCCGGGGGGTAGTACATGATCAGGTCGTCGTCCAGGACGGCGAGCGCGGTGTCGAGGTGGTAGAACCGCGGGTCGACCAGCGTCAGCGTGACCACCTCGCGCCCCAGGAACCGCCCCGCCTCCCGGTGCGCCTCGCGGCTGGTGCGGAAGCCCGTCGCGGCCAGGATGCGGGAGCCGGCGAGCAGGAGGTCGCCCTCGCCCTCGTTCACCAGGCCGGCCGTCCGGACGGGGTGGTAGCCCGCGGCGGCGAACCAGCGCCGGTGCGCCTCCGCCTCCGGCGCGCGCTCGCGGTGCCGGAAGCGGGCCACCAGGGCCCGGCCCTGCACCACCGTCGCCCCGTTTGCGGTGTACACCATATCGGGCAGGCCGGGCTGGGGGTCGATCAGTTCCACCTGGTGACCGAGGCGGCGCAGGACCGTGCACAGGTGGGTCCACTGGTGCAGCGCGGCCGTGCGGTCGACGGGCCTGCCCGGGTCCATCCACGGGTTGATGGCGTAGTCCACGGAGAAGTGGACGGGCGGGCAGAGCAGGTAGCGGCGCCGGCGAGCGGTTCGCGTCGGGGGAGGCCTGTCCATGCCGCCGCGCGTGCCCGGTTCGGACGGGTGGAAACACCGCGCCCCGCAGCCCGACCGGCCGGCCGAACGCCCGTCCGACCAGTTGGCCGGACGCCCGTCCGTCACACGGCCGGGCTGAGCCGTTCCAGGTCCCGGGGCCGCTCGGCGGAGCGGCGTCGCAGCGCGGCGGCGCCGCCCACCGTGCCGCTCACCAGCAGACCGCCGGTCAGCAGCGCGCCACGTGCGCCGAGTGCCTGGATCGACGCACCGAGCAGCGGCGGCCCGGCCAGGCCCCAGACCGTGCTGACGCTGCGCCAGGCGCCCTGGACCCGCCCGCGCAGGTGGTCCGGCGGGTCGGTCTGGAGGACGGTGGTCACGGCGGTGTCGCTCAGCGACTCCAGGACGGCCATCGGAACCACCAGCACGGCCAGCACCAGCAGGGTCGGGGACAGCGCCGCGAGGGCCTGGAGCGCCCCGCCGGCCGCCGTCAGCACGGCCACCAACCGGACGGAGGGGTTGCGCAGCCGGCCGGCCAGCACGGCGCCGGCGGTGCCGCCGACGGCCAGGATCGTGGCGATCAGCCCGTATTCCCGGGCGCCGCCGTGCAGCGCGCCGTTGACGAAGGCGGCGAGGGTGAGCCCGTAGTTGCGGCCGAGCAGCGAGCCCAGACCGGTGAGGCAGGCGACCGCGACCAGCTGGCGCCGGCCGCAGAAGAAGACGATCCCGTCCCGGACGGTCTGCCGGGCCGGCGCCGCCGGCGAGCCGTTGGCCGTGTCGGCCGCGGTGGCCGCGCCGGCGTCCGCGGCCGGTCGCAGGAACGGGATGACGAGCGCGACCAGCACGAAGGAGAGGCCGTTGGCCAGGTAGGCGCTCGCCATGCCGAACAGTCCGACCGCGACGCCGGCGACGGCGGTGCCGGCCAGTCGGCCGACGCTGTGCACCACCGAGCCCACGGCGATCGCCGACGGGACGTCCTCGCGGGGCACCAGGTCGTTGCCGAGCAGGGCGCAGGCCGGGCCCTCGACGGTGGCGATCAGCCCGGTGAGCACGGCCAGCACCAGCAGGACGGGGACGCTCAGCGCTCCCAGGGCGACCAGCGCCGCCGTGCCGAAGGCGATCAGGGCCAGCGCCGCCTGGCTGACGGCGGCGGTGGTCTTCCGGGGCCACCGGTCGACCGCCGCGCCGCCGACCAGCCCGAGCAGCAGACCGGGCGCCACCTGGAGGGCCAGCGACAGCCCGGTGACGGTGGCCGAGCCGGTGAGCTGGAGGACCAGCAGGTTCTGGACCGTCAGCTGCATCCAGGCACCGGCGTTCGAGACCAGGTTCGCCGCCGACCACCAGCGCATGCTGCGGTGGCGCAGCGAGCGCCACGGCGCGCGGGAGCCCGGCCGCTCGGCGCCGGGCCGGGCCGGCGTGTCCGGCGCGGTGGCGTGCGACGCGGTGGTGTGCGCCGGGGCGGCGGGCGCGGGGGCGGTGTCGGGGGCAGCGGTGTCCGGACGGGCGGACGCGGACCGCTGGGCGGGCAGGAGGCTGGGCCGGTCGAGCGGCGACAGGACGGATTCGGGCAGCACGTTTCACAAACCGAGGGGCGGGACCGGCAGCGGGTCGGTCCGGGCGCACGACCTGTCGTGCACGGACCATGGCCGCGGGTGCCGGGTTCCGCAGCGGCGTCGTCCATCGTCACAGCGCCCGGCGGGTTCTCAAACGGTGGGCCCCGTCACACCCCCTCCCGGACCCCCTTCGCACCGCGCTGACCTGCGGATTCCACCCGCCGGTGGTCTTCCTCACACGGCCCGCCGGCAGCCCGGCGCGGCGGCCGGTCCGCCGCCCGGGCCGGTTTGCCGCGAGGGCCCGGGGGCACGCGCCTGGGCGGGATACCGGGCGACGTCGGGAGGATGCCGGTGATGGCCAGCGGGACGACGGGCAGCGACGGCGAAGGGAAGCCGGACGTGGTGCGGACACAGCCGGGCAGGACGAGCCCGGTCGGGGCGCGCGGGCCGATCTCGGCCGCGGTGCTGGACCTGGCCACGGCCGGGCCGCCGGGCAACGGGCGGCTGGTCGCGCCGCCGGGCCCGTTCACCGACCCGTGGGGCGAGGACCACCAGCTCGCGCTGCACCTCTGCTACGAGCTGCACGACCGGGGCCTGCCCGGGGTCCGTCCCGAGTGGGAGTGGGACCCTGAGCTGCTCCGCCTGCGAGGGCAGCTGGAGGAGTCCTTCCTCGCCGCGGTGCGCGCCGAGGTGCCGTCCCCGCCGCCGCTGCGGGAGGCGCTGGAGCGTCTGCTGGTGGAGGCGCCGGAGGGCACCGGGCCGTCGCACTTCCTGCTGGCCGAGGGGGAGCGCGGCCACGCCCGCGAGTACCTGGTGCACCGCTCGATCTACCACCTCAAGGAGGCGGACCCGCAGCTGTGGGTGCTGCCGAGGATCCACGGCCCGGCCCAGGCCTCGCTGATGACGATCGCGTACGACGAGTACGGGGCCGGGCGGCCGGACCGCGCGCACACCCTGCTGTTCGCCAGGATGATGGCCGCCTTCGGTCTCGACCCCGGCTACGGCCACTACCTGGACCTGGTTCCCGCCCCGACGCTGGCGGTGGTGAACCTGATGACGCTCTTCGGACTGCACCGGGCGCTGCGCGGCGCGGCCGTCGGCCAGTTCGCCGTCATCGAGATCACCTCGTCGCCCGGCTCCGCGCGACTGGCGAAGGCCCTGGAGCGGCTGGGCGGCGGGCCGGACGGCACCCTGTTCTACCGCGAGCACGTCGAGGCGGACGCCGTCCACGAGCAACTGGTCAGGCGCGGGGTGATCGAGGCACTGATCGCGACCGAGCCGGAGCTGGAGCAGGACATCGCGTTCGGCATCGCCGCGGCGGAGGTGGTGGACGCCCGCTTCGGCGAACACCTGCTCGGCCGGTGGAACGCCGGGCGGACCTCGCTGCGCTCAGCGCTTGCCGACGAACCCGTCTGAGTCCGCTTCCGGGGGGTGGGCGTCGGTGTCCGGCGTGTCCCGCGTGCGGCTGTCCGGCTGCTGGACGTCGCGCCCGGGGCGGCGGGCTCGGCGGCGGTGGCTGGTGTCGCAGAACGGGTAGGTCCGACTCCGGTGGCAGGCGCAGAGCGCCACCACGGGACGTTCGGCGGCCCGGACCGTGCCGTCCGGCAGCACCACCTCGATCGGGCCCTCGATCAGCAGCGGACCGTTCGCTACGACCGTCACCCGGGTCGCGCCCCGGTCACTGTTCCCGGACACCGCGCACCACCACCAGTTCCTCCTCGTACTCGCCGGGCCGGATCAGGCCGCGCCGCTCGAACAGGGCGGCCCGGGCAGCCATCACCGGCCCGAAGGCCAGGCGCCGCCGGGCCGCCACCTCGGTGGCCAGTCCGGCCCGGCGCAAGGCCGCCAGGGTGGCCGGAACGTCCGCGAGCGAGGACTGGACGATCAGCAGCACGCCGCCGACCGGTAGCAGGTCGGGCGCCCGGCGGCAAAGCCGGTTCAGCACGAACCGTCCGTCCGGTCCGGCGTCCCAGGCCAGGGCGGCGCCCCGGCCCGGCCGGTCGGTGGCGGTCGGGGCCGGTACGTAGGGCGGGTTCGCCGTGATCAGGTCGAAGGTCTGCCCGCGCACGGGTGCCAGCAGGTCGCCGCGGAGGAGCCGGATCCGGCGGTGGTGCAGCCGGGCGTTGAGCCAGGCCGCGGCGACGGCACGGGCGGACAGGTCCACCGCGGTGACCCGGGCGCCCTTCCGGGCCGCGACGAGCGCGACGGCGCCCGTCCCGGTGCAGAGGTCGAGCACCCGGCTGGAGGCGTCCAGGCGCTCGCGGTCCACGCACGAGGCCAGCAGCTCGGTGTCGTCCTGGGGCGCGTAGACGCCCGGGGGCCTGATCAGCATCATGCCGGGCGGTTGCCCGGATCGGCGCGGTCCACACCCGTGCCACTTGGGCGGGCCGTCCCGAGGCCGAGCCGCCGGCCCGCCGCGCCGGCCCGGTCCGGCAGGGTCCCGGCGCGGCCCGGCGTCCCGGCCCGGCTCAGTCCAGCAGGCCGAGGCGCGGGCCGCCCCGGTCGTGCAGGCGCCGGAGGAACGCGAGCACGCCGGCCGAGCCGCCGGCCCAGGTGGCGGAGGAGCGGGTGAGGCCGGTGTCCGGGAACACCGGGCGGGCGGGCGTGCCGCCACTGCGGCACAGGATGATCGCGGCCACGGTCTCGGCGGCGTCCCAGAACTCCGCCTTCCCGGAGGCCATCGCGACGTCCACCATCAGCTCGCCGACCCCGGCCAGCCCGCAGCACTGGGTGACCAGCGGCATCCGGGGCGCCAGGTCGGCGCAGCGGCGCGCGGCGTCCTCGGCGAGGGCGAGGTACTCGGGCGCGGCCAGGCGGTCGGCGGCGCGGACGAGCACCGCACCGATCCCGGCCAGGCCCCGGCACCACGAGCCGTAGCGGCGGGTCGCTCCCGGCGCGGCCGAGGCGGCGAGGACGTCCGGAGTGACGGCGGCGAGGCGGGCGCAGGCCGTCCGGGCCCGGCGTACCGCGGTCGGGTCGCCGGTCGCGTGGCCGTACTCCAGCAGGAAGTAGGCGACGCCGGCCTCGCCGTGCGCCAGCCCCTCGGCCAGGGCGGCGCGGCCGGCCGGATCGGTGCGGGACGGTGTCAACCGGGCGGTGCCCGCGGCCAGCATCCGGGCGCATGCGGCGGCCACGGCGAGGTGCCGCTCGGCGTGGCCGCCCGGTGTGCGGGCGTCGCCCGCGGCGGCGTGCCGGGCGAGCAGCAGGCGGCCGACGCCGATTCCGGCGACGCCCTCGATCAGGTCCGCTTCGGGTGGTCCGCCGCCGGGGCCGGAGAGGGGCAGGGCCGACGGGCTCGTCGTGTCGGTGTCCGCCGACGCGCCGACCGGGTCGAGGTGCGCTCCGGCGAGGAAGAGTTCGACGCCGGTACGGCCCGAGTAGAAGCCGGGGGAGAGGTTCCGGGACTGGCCGGCCGTCCAGTGCGCCAGCGCCTCGACGGCGTCGCGCACCCCGGGCCGGTGCCGGTGGTGGAGGAGTTCGAGGCCGAGGCCCGAGCTGCCGCCGTAGACGTCGATCGGGGTGGGCACGGCGGCGCGTGCGGCGGCCGTGGGGTCGGTGATCCGGTGGGCCTCGGCCACGCAGAACGCGGTCGTGTGGTCGATGATCTCCGTGAGCAGGCCGTCGTCGAGGCGGAACCGCCGGCCTGGCACCGGTCCGCTTCCGGCGGAGGGGCCGCTGTCGGCGGAGTGGCCGTTGCCGGGCGCGTGCGTCCCGGTGCGGAGGCGCTCGGCGCCGGCGGCTCGCACCTTCGGATCGAAGCTCATCAGGTCGCCGACCAGCGCACGGAATGCGCGGTGTTCCGGACCGGGCAGTGCCCGGCCGAGGCCCAGCAGGGTGCGGTCCCGGTTGACGGCGGGATCGGTGTCGACGAGCACCGGGTCCAGGCCGGTGGCGGCGAAGCAGAGGGTCGCGCCCAGGGCGTAGTAGTCGTCGGCGGCCTCGGCCGCCCCGGCGCCGCGCCGGACCGGACCGCTGTAGCCCGGGGTCGAGCCGTCCGGGGCGGCTCCGTCCAGTGCGCTGATGCCGAAGTCGACCAGCCGGCAGCGGAGCGAGCTGTCCAGCACGACGTTGTCGGGCTTCAGGTCACGGACCACCACGCCCCGGCGGTGGACGTCGTCCAGGACGCGCAGCAGCCGCGCGGCGAGATCCTGGAGCGCGTCGTCCCGGTACGGGCCGTCCTGCTGGACGGTGCGCCGCAGGTCGCGTGCGCCGCAGTCGGTCATCACCAGGTACTCGTCGGTGCGGTGGCGGAAGTAGTCGAGTGCGCGGGGCACGCCCGTGACGCCGTCGAGGGCGCGGAGGATCCTCCGCTCGTTGCGCAGCCGGTCGCGGGTGTCCGCTCCGGACTCGTCCTCGGCCACGAAGGCCCGGGCCTGTTTGACGACGACCGGTGCCCGGGTGGCCCGGTCGAGCGCCCGGTAGACGTTGCCCTGCGGCTTGCGCGCGATGCCGCCGGTGACCAGGTAGCGTCCACCGCCGAGTCCGGCGCCGGTGCGCGGGCGGGTTCGGTGCTCGAAGGGGTCCTCGGCCCAGGGCGGTCGGCGGTAGGAGGCGCCGGCGAGACCGTCGAAGAGCTGTCCGTCCGGGCCCGTCATCACCGATTCGAGCCGCCCGCTCCGGCCGGTCCGGTAGTCGCCGGTGAAGGGGCCGTAGCGGTAGTAGACGGGGGCGTGGGGATCGACCCGGCGGTCGCTGACCACCGGCGGACCCTCCCGCCCGCGCAGCACGGCGACGAGTTCGTCCGCGAGCGCCACGACGGTGCCGGGCGCCGGGTAGACGGTGATCGCCTTTCCGACGGAACCGGCGCTCCTCGCCCCGGAGTTGAGCTCCCGGAGGGTCTCCGGGTCGCGGGCCCACTTGGCGTGGCAGACGTGGCGTGCCAGCACCGGCAGGACGAGGGCGACCGCGGCCTCGAGCTCGCCGGGGCGGGCGGAGACGTGCAGCTTCCAGCCGTGTTCCATCGCCGGCATCCGCGGGTCGTTCAGGTACGACCAGGTGTCGTCGGACCCTCCGCTGCGGCCGGCGATGGAACCGGTCACGTCAGGAGTTGAAGTCGCAGGCGAAGCGGGTGGTGGCGGTGACCCACGGGTCCGCCAGACACGCCGTGGCCTCGTGGTCGCCGCGGTCGTCGTCCTCGAAGGCGATGGTCTCGTCGTCGACCACCAGCGGGCCTGCGTCGCGAATCTCGTCGATCATGGGTACGGGCATGTGACGCCTCCAGGTCTGGTCGTGCCTCGGGCGATGGCGACGCCGCGGATCGCGGCCGTCGCGAACCGACCGGCCCGATGGGGCCGGGGTTCCTGGACCATGAAGGTAGGGAGGAACGGTGGGCCTGGCAAGGGGTCCGGACCGATCTACTCCACTCGTCGGACACAATCGTGGAGGAATCGTGGCTCCGCTTTCCGCTGTGGGCGGCCCGGTTTCTGGCGTCTGATCAGCAACTGGCGCAGGGTCAGGAACTGACGCCGACCGCGTGCCGGAAGCTCGCCCGGTCCGTGACCAGGTCCAGCATGGCCCGTGCGACATCGGCGCGGGGGACGGTGACCCCGGCCGGTCCGGTCTCGACGGCGTGCCGGTAGCGCCCGCTCCCCGGGCGGTCGGTCAGTCGCGGCGGCCGGACGGCCGTCCAGTCCAGGTCGCTCTCGGCCAGGACGCTCTCCATCGCCGCCAGGTCGGTGTACACGTCCCGGAGTGCCGCCCAGAGCAGGGGGCCGAACACCTTGGCCGCGAGGAAGGGCTGCCCGGTGCCGGCCCGGTTCAGCGGTGCGGCGCTGACCACGAGGATCCGGCGCACCCCGACGGCCGTCATGGCGGCGGCCGCCGCGCGGGCGGAGGTCGAGGCCGGCTTGAGCGGGTCGGTCCGGCCGGCCTGGCCGATGCCGGAGAGGACGGCGTCGGCGCCGTCGATCACCGGCTCCAGCGAGGCGGGGTCGAGGGCGTCCGCCCTGACCACGGTCAGCCGGTCGTGCCGGACGGGCAGCCGGGCCGGGTCCCGGACGGCGGCCGTGACCCGGTGCCCGTCGGCGAGGGCGTGGGCGACCAGGTGGCGGCCGATGCCGCCGGTGGCGCCCAGAACGGCGAGTTCCATGACCCCTCCCGGGGGTGGGTGAGTGCTCACTTCCTTCTTCTTCCGATGGTGAGTGAGTGCTCACCCACCTGTCAAGGTAAGCTGGCGCCCATGACGACCGAGGGCAAGCGCGAAGGCACCGGCGAGGGCGTGGGGGAAGACCGCAACGCGGGGCACCGGCCGCTGACCGGTGGCGCACTGACCAGGGCGCGGGTGCTGGACGCCGCCGCCCGGCTGATCGGCACGGTGGGGCTGGTACGGGCCACCACGAAGGAGATCGCCCGGGAGGCCGGCTGCTCGGAGGCCGCCCTGTACAAGCACTTCCGGGACAAGGAGGAGATCTTCGTCCGGGTGCTGCGCGAACGCGCCCCGCGCCTGGCCGACGCCGTCGCCGAACTGCCCGCGCGCGCCGGGGAGGGCGCGGTGCGGGAGCACCTGGAGGCGGTGGTCGAGGTCGCCGTGCCGTTCTACCGGCAGTCCTTCCCGATGGCCGGAGGCCTGCTCGCCAGCCCCGAACTGCTCGCCGCCCACCGCCGCAAGCTCGACGACGCCGGTCCGCACCAGGTGAGTTCGCACCTGGCCGACTACCTGCGGGCCGAACAGCGGCTGGGCCGCGTCGCCGCCGGCATCGACCCGGACGCGGCCGCGGTGCTGCTGGTCGGCGCCTGCTTCCACCGCGCCTTCCTGGAGGTCTTCTACGCCGGGGAGGCTCCCGCCGAGGCCCTGCGCCCCGCCGGCCTGGCGGAGTTCGCGGACGCGACCGTCCGGGCGCTGCTCGACGGCGTCGGAGCTCCCGGGGCCTGAGCCGCGCCAGGCCGCGCGGTCAGCGCCCGGGCGCGAGGTAGCGGCGGCCCGGTATCTGCTCGAAGATCAGGTTGGTCCGGGTCTGGGCGACCGCCGGGTGGGTGGTGAGGTGGTCCACCACGAAGTCGCGCAGGGCCTCGGGACCCGCCACGCCCACGTGGAGCAGGTAGTCGTCCGAGCCGGCCATGTGGAACACCGCCAGCACCCCGGGCAGGTCGGGTGCGGTGCTGCGAAAGCTCTCGTTCTGCTCCCGGGTGTGGGCGCGCAGCCGTACCGAGATCATCGCCTGGAGCGGCAGCCCGATCGCGGCCGGGTCGAGTTCGGCGCGGAAGCCGCGGATGATGCCGCGCTCCTGGAGCGCGCGGACGCGGGCCAGGCAGGTGGAGGGGGCGATGCCGACGGCCGCGGCCAGGGCGTTGTTCGGCAGGCGGGCGTTGTCGGCCAGGACGCGGACGATCGCCCGGTCCACCTCGTCGACGGGCGCGCGCCGGGCCTGCGGATTGTTCGGCATGGCTGCCAGGATCCCAGCTCGGCCCGCAGATTCGCAAACCTGATCGGCCCCGGACCGAATGTTCTTCAGACGGCCTTCCTGGTCGGCGACGAAAGTTCCATCCTTGCCGCGGGTGACGAACGTCCGTCCCCGTCCGCAGCGACCCCCGGAGCGCCCCGTCCATGAGCCCGACCGCGTCCGCCGCCCTCGTGCCGTCCGCAGCCCCGTCCGCAGCGCCGTCCGCGGTCGACCCGGGCCCGGAGCTGGACGGCCGGGACTTCGCGCTCCCCGCTGACGGCCTGGACGACGGGCAGCGGCTGCGCGCACTCGACGCCGTCGACGAGTACCTGACCCGCAAGCGCAACCACCTGGTCGGCTACCAGGCCACCCAGGACATGCAGGGCACCGCGCTGGACCTGGCCCGGTTCATGCCGAACAACATCAACAACCTCGGCGACCCGTTCCAGAGCGGCGGCTACAAGCCCAACACCAAGGTCGTCGAGCGGGCCGTCCTCGACTACTACGCGAAGCTCTGGCACGCGGAACGCCCGCACGACCCGGCGGACCCGGAGTCCTACTGGGGCTACATGCTGTCCATGGGCTCGACCGAGGGCAACATGTACGCCCTCTGGAACGCCCGGGACTACCTCGGCGGCAAGGCGCTCATCCAGCCGCCGACCGCCCCCTTCGACGCGCTGCGCTACGTCAAGGCCGCGCCCGACCGGCAGAACCCGAACGCCCACCACCCGGTGGCCTTCTACTCCGAGGACACCCACTACTCCTTCGCCAAGGCCGTCCGGGTCCTGGGCGTGGAGACCTTCCACGCCGTCGGACTGGAGAAGTACGCCGACGAGTGCCCGCTGGTCGACCCGGTGACCGGCCTGCGCACCTGGCCCACCGAGGTCCCGTCCCGCCCCGGCCCCTCCGGGCTGTCCTGGGACGGCCCGGGCGAGATAGACGTCGACGCCCTCGCCGTACTGGTCGAGTTCTTCGCCGCCAAGGGCCACCCGATCTTCGTCAACCTCAACCTCGGCAGCACCTTCAAGGGCGCCCACGACGACGTCCGCGCGGTCTGCGAGCGCCTGCTGCCGATCTTCGAGCGGCACGGTCTGGTCCGGCGCGAGGTCGTCTACGGCACCGACCCGCGCACCGGCGAGCCGCTGGTCGACCTGCGCCGCGGCTTCTGGATCCACGTGGACGGCGCGCTCGGCGCGGGCTACGCGCCGTTCCTGCGGCTGGCCGCCGAGGAGCCGGAGGAGTACGGCTGGACGCCGGAGGTGGACCTGCCGGAGTTCGACTTCGGGCTGCGGCTGCCCACCGAGCGGCACGGCGAGGTCGACATGGTCTCCTCGATCGCGATGAGCGGCCACAAGTGGGCCGGTGCGCCGTGGCCGTGCGGCATCTACATGACGAAGGTGAAGTACCAGATCTCGCCGCCGTCCCAGCCGGACTACATCGGCGCACCGGACACCACCTTCGCCGGATCCCGCAACGGCTTCTCGCCGCTGGTCATCTGGGACCACCTGTCCCGCCACTCCTACCGCGACCAGGTGGAGCGGATCCGCGAGGCCCAGGAGCTCGCCGCCTACCTGGAGCGCCGGCTGGCCGCCATGGAGCAGGAACTCGGCGTCGAGCTGTGGCCCGCCCGCACCCCGGGCGCCGTGACGGTGCGCTTCCGCAAGCCGAGCCCCGAGCTGGTGGCCAAGTGGTCGCTGTCCTCGCAGGACGTGCTGATGGTCCCGGGCGACGAGACCACCCGGCGCAGCTACGTCCACGTCTTCGTGATGCCCTCGGTCGACCGGGCCAAGCTCGACGCCCTGCTCGCCGAACTCGCCCGGGATCCGGCGATCCTGGGGCGGTGACGGGCCCGCGCCGCCCCTGACAACCCTTCGGGTTCCGGCCTCCTCCGATCAGGGGTGGGGCCGGGCCGCGGTGCGCCCGCGCCCAGGACTCCTTTGCGCCCGCGCCCGGGACTCCCGGACGCGGGCGCCCGGGGTTGCTGCGCGCCCGCGCCCCGGGGCGAGCCGGGGCCGTTGTCCTTGATCGTTGCCACACCGCATCATGGGGACAGGACCGGCCGCCGGGGCCGGCCCCACCGTTCCCGATCGGTGAGGCGTTGACGGAGACCGTGCAGATGGAGCGCATCGACCCAGGGCCGGGGCTGCCAGGGCTGCCGGAGCTGCCGCTCCGGGAGCTCGAGTGCTTCTCGGTGCTGGTGCACCACCTCCACTTCGGGCGCACGGCCGACGTGCTCGGCGTCTCCCAGGGGCGCGTCTCACAGATGATCAAGCGCCTGGAGAGCCGGGTGGGCGCCCCGGTCTTCGAGCGCACCAGCCGCCGTGTCGAACTGACCGCTCTGGGACGGATGCTGGCGGACCAGGTGGTGCCCGCCTTCCGCCGGCTCCGCGAGGGCTTCGACGCTGCCCGTGCCAGCGCGGTGGCGGCGGACCGGCCCCTGCGGATCGGCTTCCAGGGCGTCGTCCACGAGCCGGTCGCCAAGGCGATAGCGGGCCTTCCCGAGCACGCTGCGCACCTTGTGGAGCTCCCCTGGGGGGACCCGTTCACACAGCTGCTCCGGGGGGAGGTCGACGCGGCCATCGTCCTCGCTCCCTGTCACGAGAAGGGCGCTCGCGTCGTGCTGGAGTTCTCGCGGCAGCCGATGTGCGTGGCCGTGTCCAGCACGCACCGCCTGGCACGCGGGACGGCTGTCTCCGCCGGTGAGTTGTCCCGTCTGGGGCTGATCGAGCCGCTCGGGTCGGCACCCGACTACTGGCGCCAGGTGAACGCGCCGAGGAGGACGCCCGGTGGGCACGAGTTGACCTACTCGGCGGGCGCCGGGACGATCCAGGAGGCGCTCACGACCGTGGCGAGTACGCGGCTGGGCCTGTTGCTGTGCGAGGCGAGCACCAGGTACGTCCGGCGCCCGGACATCCGCCACCTGCCGGTTCCCGACCTGGAGCCGACGAGCCTGCTCCTCCTGGAGAACGAGCGGAAGCCGCACGGCCTGACCGGCCGGTTCGCCGAACTCCTGGTGCGGAACACCGGCTGAGACGTCGCCACCGAGACCGGCAGCCGCTCGCGTCGGCGCGTCCCGACGGGCGCGCCGGTCTGCCGCGAGCGGCCCAGGCCGGGGCCTGGGCCGCTCGGGCTTCGGGCGGTTGGAGGTGGCCTCAGCCCGAGCAGACCGGGGCCTCCCGCTCCCCGCGCCGGGAGCGCGCAGCCGCCGGTCGCGGACGTGAACCGAGCGCGATGACCAGTGCGATCAGCGTGACCAGCGACGCGGAGAACAGGACGGCACGGCTCCCCGCGCCGTCGATGACGAGCCCACCGGCGAGGGCGCCCACGGCGATGCTCGCGTTGAACACACCGGCCCACAGTGCGGCCGAGGCCTCGACGCGTTCCGGAGCAGCCTTGCGGACCCAGCTCTGCGTCGACACCGAGACGCCGCCGTACGAGAAGCCCCAGAGGACGAGCGCGAGCAGGACCGTGCGGGTGCTCACCGCGGCGAACGGCAGCAGCGCGGTGGCCAGCGCTATTCCGGCCAGTGCCACGGACACGGCTGCTCCGGTGCGCCGCCCGGCCAGCGGGCCGATGGTGAAGTTCCCCGCGACTCCTGCCAGGCCGTAGGCCAGCAGTGCGACCGCGACCGCGCCCGCGCTCATGCCGGCGTCGAGCTCGAGCACCGGGCGGACGTACGTGTAGCCGGTGAAGTGGCCGAGCACCACGAGCGCCGTGACCGCCAACCCGATGGCGACACCGCGGTTGCGCAGGGCGTCGACGATTCCGTCCGCGCTGCTCCGCCGGCGCACGGGGAGCGCCGGGAGCGCGACGGCGAGGGCGGCCGCGGCGGCCGTGCCGAGGAGCCCGAGCGCCCAGAAGGCGGCACGCCAACCCAGGTGCGCCGCGAGGTACGTCCCCAGCGGAACACCGAGGACCGAGGCGATCGAGACTCCGGAGAAGATGAGTGTGGTGGCGAGGGCGACGCGGGGACCGTCGGCGAGTCTCGGGCCCAGTCCCGCGGCGAGTCCCCATACGACGCCCATCGAGACTCCGAGGAGGATCCGGGCGGCGGCCAGCACCGGGAAGCTCGGTGCGAACGCGGTCAGGGCGTTCCCCAGGGACAGCAGGCCCATGAACGCCACGAGCACCCACTTGCGGTCGCGGAGGCCGATGAGCGCGGGGACGAAGGGGGAGACGACGGCTGCGACGATCCCAGTGACCGAGAGGGAGAGGCCGGTGATCCCGTCCGAGACGGAGAACGTCTTCGCCATCGGGGTCAGCAGGCCCACCGGCATCATCTCGGAGGAGACGACCGTGAACGTGGTCAGCGCTACAGCGATCACCGGTGCCCGGCGGTACGCGATCCCGGTCGCCGTCCGGTCGACCATGTCGGAACTGTTCATGCAGTCAGCTCATCAGCGCCGACCGGGCGCAACAAGATCGTTCACCTCAAGCTTCGATTAGCCCGGGTAATGGAACGGCTCCGAGACCGTGTCCCGCGGAGGGGAGCGGCGCACGCGCCGGGCGGCCGCTACGCGATGCCCTGCCCATCGATGTCCGCTCCCCACTGGTCCTCACCGACCGCGCCCACGCAGTAGCCGCCGCCCTGCACGGTGCCGCCGGCCTCCTGGCACTGCTCGGCGGTGACGTCGTGCGGGAGCGCCCAGGCCGGGGCGGAGGCGCCGAGGACGAGGAGGACGGCGGTGAGGGGGGCGGCCAGCCGGGCCGGCGATGAAGTGATCATGTGTCCTACGGCAGCACGCCCCGAGGACGGCGGCGAGTCCTGTGCCGCCGTTCGCGGACTGCCAGGGCGGCTTTTCGGGCTGCCGGGTGGTGCTGGGCTGCCGGGTGGCGCTGGGCTGCCGGGTGGCGCTGCGGGCTGCCGGGGCGGTTCTCCGGGGTGACGGGCGGAACGCCCCGCGCCCCCCGACGCGGCATCGGCGGGAGCGTCGCCCGGTCACCCCGGCCCGGCCACCTCCGGTGGCCAGGCGCCGGGCACGAGGACACCGAGGGCGTAGGCGCGAGCGACCAGGGCGGTGCGGTTGGGCAGCTGCCAGCGGCGGGCGAGCCGGGCGAGGTGGTAGTTGACGCCGTCCGCGGTGAGCCCGATCTCCTTGGCGATCCGGGCGGTGGTCGCGCCCCGGGCCGCCGCGGCGAGGATGCGGGCCTCGATCGGGCTGGCGCCGGCGCCCGGGCCGGCCGTCTCCGCCGCGGGCCGGGCGGGCGGCTCGTCCAGGGCGCGCAGCGACAGCAGCAGGTTCGGGGTCTGCTCCGGGGTGTCGGCGACCAGGTCGACGGTCATCTCGCCGTGGCGCTCGCCGCCGTCCACGGGCGTCCAGGACACCCGGGCCGGGTACTGCGAGCGGCGGTGCAGGCGGACGGCGTCGGCGAGCGCCTGCAAGGTGGTGCTGTCCCGCAGGCTGAAGTACTCCAGGATCCGGCGGTCGCGCAACTGCCCCGGCAGGACGCCGAACTCGGCCGCCATCGCGCGGTTGACGATCAGGATCCGGCCGCCGAACTCCACCACGGCTATCGGCAGCGGCACGTGGTCCAGCAGGCGCAGCGCCCGGTTGCGCCAGATCACCGCGGCGTCGAGCCGGGTGCCGGCCACCGGACCGCAGCCGTCGGTCGGTCGCATGCTCCGCACTCCTCCCGCGGCACCCGCCCGCATCAGATCTGACGGGTCGTGGGCAAGTCTCCGGATGCCGCAGGCACTACACAATCATGTAGTGATCGCTGCCGTGCGCACCTCCCGGGGGCGCAGAGTGGAGGAGTCGAGAACTTTCCCAGGGAGGGACCAAGCGATGACCGACACCATGACCGAGGCCGTGCCGGCTCCACCGACCGTGCCGCCGGCGCCGGCCGGGACCGTGCCCCTGGTGGACATCTCCGCACTCCCGCCGGTCTCCGCGCCCGTGCTGCGGACCATGGAACTGGTCAGAGAGCACGGACCGGCCTACGTCCAGCGGCTGCACGGGCGCGACACCCTGGTCGTCGGCAGCCTGGACCTGGTGGAGGAACTGGCCGACGAGGAGCGGTTCCGCAAGGCCGTCGGCCCGGCGCTGGAGAACGTCCGCGAGTTCACCGGGGACGGCCTGTTCACCGCCTACAACGAAGAGCCCAACTGGGCCCGGGCGCACGACATCCTGATGCCCGCCTTCGCGCTCGGCTCGATGCGCACCTACCACCCGGTGATGCTGCGGGTGGCCCGCCGGCTGATCGACTCCTGGGACCGCCGCGCGGCCGCCGGGCTGACGGTGGACGTGCCCGACTCCATGACCCGGATGACCCTGGACACCATCGGGCTCGCCGGGTTCGGCTTCGACTTCGGCTCCTTCGAGCGGGACGACCTGCACCCCTTCGTCGAGGCGATGGTGCGCTGCCTGGAATGGGCGATGACCAGGCTCACCCGCGACCCGGAGCTCGACCACAGCGAGCGCGACGCCGCGTTCCGGGCCGACGCCGACTACCTGGCCGGGGTGGTGGACGAGGTCATCACCGCCCGGGCCGCCGGCGGCGGACAGGGGCCGGCCGAGGACCTGCTCGGCCTGATGCTGGACGCGGTGCACCCCGTGGACGGCACCCGGCTCGACATCGAGAACATCCGCAACCAGGTGATCACCTTCCTGATCGCCGGTCACGAGACCACCTCGGGCGCGCTGTCCTTCGCGCTGTACTACCTGTCCAAGCACCCCTCCGAACTCCGGCGCGTCCAGCGGGAGGTGGACGCGCTCTGGGGCGACCGGCCCGACCCGGAGCCCACGTACGAGGACGTCGGGCGACTGCGCCGCACCCGCCAGGTGCTCAACGAGGCGCTGCGGCTGTGGCCGACCGCTCCCGCGTTCAGCCGGGAGGCGCGCGAGGAGACGCTGCTCGGCGGGCGGATCCCGGTCCGGCCGGGCCAGCCCGTCTTTGTGGTCACGCCGATGCTCCACCGCGACCCGGCCTGGGGCGACAACCCGGAGCTGTTCGACCCGTCCCGGTTCGACCCGGAGCGCGAGGCGGCCCGCTCGCCGCACGCCTTCAAGCCCTTCGGGACCGGCGAACGCGCGTGCATCGGACGGCAGTTCGCACTGCACGAGGCCACCATGCTGCTGGCCATGCTGGTCCACCGCTACCGGCTGATCGACCACGCCGACTACCGGCTGGCCCTCAAGCAGACCCTCACCATCAAGCCCGACGGCTTCACCCTCGCCCTCGCCCCGCGCACCCCCGCCCCGACGGCGCAGCCCGTCCGCGGCGCGGCCGGCGCCGCCGAACGCTCCGAACTGCCCGGCCGGGTCCGACAGGGCACCGGCCTGCTGCTCCTGCACGGCTCCAACTACGGTGCCTGCCGCGAGTTCTCCCGCCACCTCGCGGAGGCGGCCGCCGAACTCGGCTGCGCCACCGAGATCGCCCCGCTGGACGCCTACGCGGACGGGCTGCCCACCGACCGGCCGGTGGTGATCACCGCCGCCTCGTACAACGGGCAGCCGACCGACGACGCCGCCGCCTTCGTCCGCCGGCTGCAGGAGGACGGGAGCGCGGTCGGGGTCGAGTACGCGGTGCTCGGCATCGGCGACCGGACCTACGCCGCCACCTACCAGCGCGTCCCCGCCCTCATCGACGACCGGCTCGCGGTCCTCGGCGGGACCCGGCTGCTCGCCCGCGCGGAGGCGGACGCCTCCGGCGACCTGTCCGGCACGGTCGGGGAGTTCACCGAGGCCCTGGGCACCGCCCTGCTGGAGCGCTACGGGGACGCCGACGCCCCGGCCGCCCCCCGCCAGGAGGAGGCCGGGTACACCGTCACCGAGCTGGTCGGCGGCCCGCTGGACGCGCTGGCCGCCCGGCACGGCATGGTCGAGCTGACCGTCACCGCCGTCGAGAACCTGACCGACCCGGCGTACCACCGGGTGAAGCGGCTGGTCCGGCTGGCGCTGCCGGAGGGCGTGGAGTACCGGACCGCCGACCACCTCACCGTGCTCCCGGCCAACGACCCCGACCTGGTCCGGCGGGCCGCCGACCTGTTCGGCGTCGACCTCGGCACCGTGCTCTCCGTGGTGGCCCACCGGCGCTCCGGCCTGGCCCTGGACCGTCCGCTGACGGTCCGCGAACTGCTGACCCACCACGTGGAGTTGCAGGACCGCCCGAGCGCCGCGCAGCGCACCGTGCTGGCCGGACTCAACCCCTGCCCGCCCGAGCAGGCCGCGCTGCGGGCGCTGCCGGCGGACGACCCGCGGACGCTGCTCGACCTGATCGAGGACCACCCGGCGCTGCGCGGGCGGTTGAGCTGGCCGGTCCTGCTGGACCTGCTGCCGCCGATGCGGCCGCGGCACTACTCGATCTCCTCCTCGCCCGCCGCCGACGCCGGCCGGGTCGACCTGATGGTCTCGGTGCTCAGCGCCCCGGCCCGGTCCGGACGGGGGACCTTCCGCGGGACCGGCTCCGGCTACCTCGCCCGGCTGGCCGTCGGCGACACCGTACGGGCGCGGGTGCAGCCGTGCCGGGAGGTGTTCCGGATCGGCCACGACACCCCGGTGATCATGATCGCGGCCGGCACCGGCCTGGCCCCCTTCCGCGGCGCGGTCGCGGACCGGTGCGCGCTCGCCGGGGGAGGGGCGGAGCTGGCCCCGGCGCTGCTGTACTTCGGCTGCGACGACCCGGAGGCGGACTACCTGCACCGGGCCGAACTGGAGGCGGCCGAACGGGCCGGTGCGGTCTCGATGCGGCCGGCGTTCAGCGAGCGGCCGGTGCAGGGGCGGCGCTTCGTCCAGGACCGCATCGCCGTCGAGGCGGCGGAGGTCTGGGGACTCCTGGAAGCCGGCGCGCGGGTGTACGTGTGCGGTGACGGCGCCCGGATGGCGCCGGGCGTGCGGGAGACCTTCCGGACGCTGTACCGGGAGCGCACGCCGGGGGCGGACGAGCAGCGGGCCCAGGACTGGCTGCAGGGGCTGGTCGAGTCCGGCCGCTACGTCGAGGACGTGTACGCGGGCTGACGGGAAGCGGGCCCGGCAGGCCGGAGCCCGAGCCGTCTCGGCTGCCGCACCGTGCGGCGGGCCGGACGGCTCGGGCTCGCGGATCAGTACACGTTCACGTGGTAGTTGGCGAGCGCCGCGTTGACCGGCTGGAAGAAGGTCGTCCCGCCGACGGTGCAGTCGCCGCTGCCGCCCGAGGTCAGGCCGAGCGCCTTGGAGCCCTCGTACAGCGGGCCGCCCGAGTCGCCGGGCTCGGCGCAGACGTTGGTCTGGATCAGGCCGGTGACGGTGCCGCCGCCGGAGTAGCGCACGGTGACGTTGAGCGCGGTGACGGTGCCGGTGTGGGTGCCGCTGGTCGAGCCGGTGCGCGTGACGTGCTCGCCGACGTAGGCGTTCGGGGCGGAGGTGAAGCCGCCGGGGTTGCTCAGCGCGAGGTTGTCGTACCGGACCAGCGCGTAGTCGTGGCCGGGGAAGGTGGAGCTGACGGTGGGGCCGATCGGCGTGCTGTGGGCGCGGTCGGTGTACCAGCTGCTGGCGACGTTCCCGCAGTGCCCGGCGGTCAGGAAGTAGTGGGTGCTGCCGCTCACCACGTTGAAGCCGAGCGAACAGCGGTACTGGCCGCCGTAGATGGCGTCGCCCGCGGCGAGCAGCGGGGTGAACGCCCCGGCGACCCGGTGGATGGTCAGGGTGGCGGCCGCCGGGCCGGCGGCGCGCATGATCCTGGCGAGTCCTTCGGGGGACACGGTGCTGTCGGCGGTCACCACGACGCGGCCGGCCGCCTGGTCGACGTACCAGGCCGTTCCGTCCACCGCGGCGTTCATGACGGCGTCGCTGACGGCCGCGAGCTGTTCGGGGGCGGCGGTGTTCAGGGGGGTGGTGGTGTCCGCGGGGGTGGTCGTGTGGACGGGGGTGGTGGTGTCGACGGGCGCGGCCGCGGCGCCCGGCACTGCGACCGCGGTGGCGGTCAGCAGGCCGAGGGCCACGGCGAGCAGGCGGGTGCGGCGCGTGGTGCCGGTGCTGGGGGTCCTGCGCAAAGTCCTCACCGATCTCCTCCTGGGAGTGGGAGGCCCCGGGGGTCGGGGGCCGTGAGGCGCGGTCAGGAGACGGGCGGACACCTGCCGGTGCTGTCCCGAAGCACGGAGGATGATCTGCCCCTGACAGGCGCTGTCCGGAAGTATGAGGAAGCGGAAGTTCCTGTACAAGCTTTCTGACCTGGTGTCGGCGGACCCGCTCGCCGTCGGCCGAACCCGCCGATCCGCCGTTCGGAGACTGCGGCCTCGCCCGCTCACCCGGTTGCCGCGCCCGGCGCTTCGTGGGCGTCCCGGATCACCGGGGGCTGCCGATCGATCGGTCGGAAGGCGGCGGAAGAAAGTGTTATCGCCCGGGGTGCCGGACGGTCTCCTGGGCACGGGAACGGGCGCGCGACGCCGCGGCAGAGGGACCGCGGCCGGCACGCGGGGTTCGAGATGGGGCGCTCCGTGCGGAGACGAGGTCTCCGGCCGCGTCCGTTCCCACGGCGGCCGACCGGATCGTCCCGTCCGGCGGCGCCGCCCGGCGGTCCGCACGCACCCCACGGCGGTGGACCGCCGGGCCCGTGCGACGGTCCACCGCCCGTCGGCTCGGTTCGTCAGCCCGTCGAGCCGCCAGGCTGTTGGGGCCTCGGGCTGTCAGAGGCTCAGGTGGTCAGCGCAGCCCATCGGGCGCGCTCCAACCGCCAGACCAGTTCCTCGCCGGTCTCGGCCGGGGCGAGCGCCTCGGCGGGACGGCGCAGGTGCTCGGAGAAGCCGAGCCGGGCCGGAACGGCGGCGCTCGGCAGATTGGCCGGGTCGTGCACGATCTCGATGAAGTCCACACCCGGCAGGAGGAAGGCCTGCTCGGCCAGTGCCCGTGCGGCCCGGGTGGCGATCCCGCGGCCGGTGGCGCCGGGGTGCAGCCAGTAGCCGATCTCCCGACCGTTCTCCGCGGTGTCCGAACGCCGGAACAAACCGCAGGCGCCGACGATCGCGCCGTCCAGCAGGATCGCGTAGCTGAAGTCCCGGCCGCTCTCCCACAGCCCTGGCCGCTCGGCCAGGAAGGCGGTCGTGCTGGCCAGGCTGTGCTCCGCGACCCACGGCATGAACGGCCGCAGGTGCTCCAGTGACTCCTCGATGACCCGGAAGTACTCGGGGAGGTCCGCCTCGCCGCGGAAACGGCGCAGCGTCACCTCGCCCAGCGGGATCTCCTGCTCTGCCAGCTCCATCCGTGGAGGATTCCCGCTACTCCGCCGTGCCCGCAACCCGATTACGGCGGATCCGCGGCCGGTTCGGTCCGCATGGCGGTGCGGACCGCCGGGCCGGTCGGGGCCGCACGGCCGCCGGCGCCGGCCCGACGAGTCCGGTCGGCGACCCGCGGAAGTCGCCGTGGTGTCGGAGAGTGACCGAGGCGATACTGTTCGTCCACGGTCCAGTGGCTCCGCGCACCTCCCGGACGCCGCCCGTGGCCGCCCTCCGATGACGGTCCCGGCCGTCGACCCGCGCCTGCGACAGGGAATCCCCATGCTCTTCCGCGCCGCCCGTGGCCGCCTGCGCCACGCCATGACGATCGGCCTCACCGCGGCCGTGGTCGCCGCCCTCCTGGGAGCCGGCACCACCGACCCGCCTCCCGCCCGGCGCGCGGCGGAGACCGCACCGCGCGCCCGGATCATCGGCGGCAGCGAAGTCGCGGACGACGCCTACCCGTTCACGGCCGCGCTGCTCCTCCAGAACCCCGCCGCCAACGACTACCGGAACCAGTTCTGCGGCGGCAGCCTGATCGCCCCCGACTGGGTGCTGACCGCCGCTCACTGCGTCTGGGGCTGGGAGCACGAGGGGTTCGACGTCGTCGTCGGCCGTACCCAGCTGTCCGACACCGGAAAGGGCCAGTTCCGGCACGTGGAGGACGTCAGGATCCACCCCCTGTACGACCCGGAGAGGGGCGACTACGACGTGGCGGCCGTGCAACTGGAGGAGGCGGTGTACGGCATCACACCGGTGCGGCTGCCCACCAGGGGCACCGACGCGGGGCTGCGCCCCGGCCAGGCGGCCACGGTCCTCGGCTGGGGCTTGACCGATGACGTGCTCTTCCACAAGCCCGACCGGCTGCACCGGGTGGAGGTGCCGCTCCTCGCCCACGAGGAGTGCTCGATCGCGGGCGGGTTCGACCCGGCGACCATGGTCTGCGCCGGCCGCGAGGGCCGCGACGCCTGCCAGGGCGACAGCGGCGGCCCGCTGCTGCGCACCGTGCCCGGCCGTGAGGTCCTCTACCAGATCGGCGTCGTCCACGAAGGCTACGGCTGCGGCGCGCAAGGCGGCCCGGGCCTCTACATGTCGACCGGTTCGGCGAGGCTGATGGACACCTGGCCGGACTTCCCGCTCGCCGAGGACCAGGACGCCGCCGCGGGCTCCTGACGCCGCCGCGGGCTCCTGAGGCCGGGGACCGTCGGCCCGTGGGCGCCCGTCGAGTCCGGGGGCCCTGGAGGCCAGGGCCGGCACGGCGGTGCTCCCGGTGTACGCCGGGCAGGCGCCGGCGATCCCTCGGGCGGGGACCCGGCTGCGGTGAGGCCCCGCGGCGTTCGCGCCGTCCGGGCGGGGGCGGCTGTCGGAGGGGGCGGGCAGGATGGGGGCCGGACCGGCAAGGGGAGGCGGAGTTGAGCGCCACGGGCGTGTGGGTCGTCGGCACGGTGTCCGACGAGGAGCTGCGTGGCCTGCGGCCCTCGACGGCGGATCGGGCGGCGGCGTCGCCGTTCCCGCCGCCGTCGGCGCCGGCCGGCTGTGCGGCGGAGCTGGACTGGTGGCGGGGACGGGCGGGGGAGTCCCTGTTCGCCAGGTCGACGGACGGCCACGGGGAGTGGACCGCCACGGAGGACGCCCGGTGGCTCTGCGCGTTCTTCGACGGCTGCCGCGACGGGGCCGAACCGGTCGAAGACCTGCGCGACGCCGTGATGGAGCGGTTCCCACCCGAGGACGAGGAGGGGCTGTTCGCGGCAGCCGCCCGCAAGGCCAACCCGTTCTGGGCCCTGGCCTACGCGCTGGGGCCGGAAGCGACGCTGCGACTGCCGGGCTGGTTCGGTGACGTCCTGCTCGACTCCGCCGGGCTGCGCGCCTGCCTTCCCGCGGCCGAGGCGGCCCTGACCATGACCGGTGCCCGGCGCCGGGACGCGATCGAACGGATCCACGCCTGGATGACCGGCCTCGGTGACGCCCCCGACCACGACGCCGATGCCCTGCTCGACGGCCCGCTGCGCGTGCTGCGGTACGCCGCTCGCACCGGCCGGGGCGTGGCCGCGTTCACCAGCTGGTACTGACCCGGGCTGCGGCTTTGGCGACCGGCCGCCTGACCAGGCATGATCGGGGCATGGTGGAACGAGTCATTGCAGCGTGTGACGGAGCGGCGAAGGGCAACCCGGGCCCGGCGGCCTGGGCCTACGTGGTCGCGGACGGCGCCGGGAGGCCCCAGCGCTGGGAGGCCGGGCCGCTCGGGCACAGCACCAACAACATCGGTGAGCTGACGGCACTTCAGCAGCTGCTCTCCGCCACCGATCCCGCCGTGCCGCTGGAGGTCAGGCTCGACAGCACCTACACCCGTGACTCGGTGACCAAGTGGCTCAAGGGCTGGAAGCGCAACGGCTGGAAGACGGCCGCGGGCAAGCCGGTCGCCAACCGCGAGCTGATCCAGCGGATCGACGAGCTCCTGGAGGGCAGGGACGTCGTCTTCGTGTACGTCCCCGCCCACCAGGTGGACGGCGACCCGCTGAACGCCATCGCCGACAAGGCCGCCAGTGACGCCGCCCGCACCCAGCAGGCCGCCGCCGGGACCGCAGCCGACCTGCCGGTGCCCGACCCGGCCCCGGCCGCCAGGGCGCCCCGGGCGCGCAGCCCGCGGGCCGCCACCACGACCGGCAGCGGTGGGACGAGCGGCACCGGCGGCACCGGGAGCGCCGGCGGTCCCGGCGGCAGCGTGAGGCGCAGCGGCTCGCGCACCCTGAACGCCCGGTTCCCCGGCACCTGCCCGTGCAGCCGCCCGTACGCCAAGGGTGACAAGATCACCAAGGTGGGCGGCAGCTGGGGCCACCCGGAGTGCGCCGCCGCCCACGCCTGACGCGGCGCTTCGCAGGCCGCTTCCCGGGGCTGGGCACCCCCGGGAAGCGGCCCGCGCGCGGCGACCTCGGCCGGCACTGAGTCGACCGGTGCCCGGGCACCGTACTGATCGGTGAGGCACGAGGGAAGGTGAGTGCGGTGATCGTCTCCGAGACGCCGGAGTTCCACGTCGGGGACCAGGTGTGGGTCTACCGCGACTCCTCCTATGGCACGGTCGAGAGCGCCGTCGTGGTGGCCGCCCCGGCCGACCGCAGCCTCCGGCTGGAGTTCGCCGACGGCCACCGCAACCATCTCCGCCGCGGCCGTGTGGAGCTGCACGTTCCTCGTGGGAGCCGAGGAATGACGGGGCGTCAGGAGAAGTCGGACTGACCTGCCGACCGGTCCGGCCGCGGCCCTGCGGGCGGCCGCGGCCGGGCGGTCAACGACATCGGAGGATCACTTCTCCTGGGCGATGGACTTGATGTCCTCGAAGCTCATGCCGAGCTTGTTGAAGGCACGGGCCTGCGCCTCCGGCACGCCGAGGCCGGCCAGCTCCTTGAGCTGGGCATCGGTCAGCGGCGCGGCCTCGGTGGCGGGCGGGACGTCGTCCGGTCCGGTACCGTCCTCGGCGCCGCCGGCGGCGAGGGTGAGGAAGGTCTTCATCAGGTCCTCGCCGGTCATCTTCACCGCGTCGGCCGGGGCCTGGACGTTCGGCGCGGCCTGGTTGAAGGCGAGCTTCACGGGGAGGTTGACGCCGGGGCCGGCCTTGCGGTCCAGCTGCGCCAGGTCGAAGGTGGCCGAGGAGAACGCGCCGTCCTTGAGGAAGAGGTCCACGCCGACCTTGGTGTCCGGCACGTCCTTCGGGGCCTCGGTCGGGAGGTTCTTGAACTGCTGCGGGAACTTGCCGGCCAGGGGCTTGATCGCCTTGTACAGCTCGTCCACCGCGGTGCGTGCGGGGGCACTCATCCAGATGTGCTCGGTGCCGTCCTTCTTGCCCTTGTCCTCGAAGGTGACGGTCCGGTTGAACACGTCCTTCAGGGAGTTGAGGAGCTGGTTGCCGGCCTCCGGGTCGACCGAGGGCACGGCGGCGGGCTTGTCGCCCTTGCCGCCGTCGGTCTTCTTGGCCTCGTCCGCCAGCTCCTGGAGGTCGAACGAGACCCACTTGCCGTTCAGCACGGCCTTGGCGCTGCTCAGCTCCGGGGGCAGGTCCTGGGCGACGGTGTCGACCTCGGACGGGTCCTGGCCGGTCAGCTTCAGGACGCTCTTCACGTCGGCGTGCAGGTACGCCTTGGCGTCGAGCTGGCGGTACTCGAGGAGCGGAGTGCCCTTGCGGTCGGCGAGGACGTAGGAGACCCGCACCGACTTGTCGAGCGTGAGGTCCTTCTTCTCGTCCGCCTTCGGGGTCTTGAAGGCGTCGACCTCCTTGAGCGGCTTGTCGGCCGCGACGGCGACGGAGAGGGACAGCCCGGACAGGGCGCGGGCGCTCGTCTCGTCGGCCGCCTCTCCAGTGGCCTTGGTGAAGGCGATGACCTGCTCGGGGGTGGCTTCCACGGAGAGCGTGAAGCCGGCCGACTTGCCGTCACCCACCTTGTCGAAGGCCTTGGTGACCTTCTGGGCGGCCGAGAGCTGCTCGGCGGTGCCGCAGGCGGTCAGACCCGCGGCGAGGACGGAAGCGGTGACCGCTACGGGCAGCGCGCCGTTGGCGGCCTTGCGGATGACGGTGTTGATGGTGCTTCTCCTGTGTGACAGGGCCTGATCGATCGGGTCAGGCCGATCCCTCCCCTGCGGCGCAATGGGCCACAGCGCATACATAGGTGATCACATTATCAACAAGATGACACGCCATTTTTTGACCCTCCTTTTAACGGATTCTGCCGTGGTCGTGACCCGGGCAGGAGGAGGCCGCAGTCCGGGCGGCGGCGGGTCGGTGACCTGGGCGGGGGCGACCGCTCGGGGCGGAACCTCGGCCGCCCAGGGTGCTGTTCGAAGCCTCATCACCACCTGCTAATCTCAGCCGATTTCCCGCCGCGAACGGTCGGCGGACAAGACGGGGTAAGAGGGACGAACACATGGCAATTCTCCGGGCCAAGCAGAAGGCCCAGGTCATAGAGAAGCTCTCGCAGGTGGCGCCTCCTGGGGAGACCTTCATCGCCTGCGTGCATGCGGAGAGCGGCCCCAGCCCGTGGCTCAACGGGGTCTTCGGCGAGATCCCGCTGCTCGGCCTGATCATCATCCTGACCCGCCGCTACTACTTCCTGACGCTCACCAACACCCACGTGGTGGTCAACGCGGCCAGCCGCTGGACGAACCGCCCCGGCGACGTCGTCGCGGCGTTCCCGCGCACCGCCTTCCCGGTCAGCCGGGTCAAGCGCGCCAGCATCTGGAGCTCGATGTACCTCCAGATGCCGGGTGACGCCAAGCCGATGCGCCTGAACATCCACCGCATCTGGCGGGCCGAGATGGACCAGCTGAGCGCGGCCTTCCCGCCCGGGTCGATCGACCCGTCCTCGCAGCCGTTCGACACGCCGCAGGGCCAGCCGTACCCGATGGCCGGCCAGCCGGTGCCGGGGCAGCCGATGGTGCCGCAGCAGCAGGGGTACGCGGCGCCGCAGGCACCGTACCCGCCGCAGGGCCAGCCGCACCCGCAGCACCAGCCGCACCCGCAGCCGCCGGCCAACCCGTACCCGGCACCCCAGGGCTACCCGGCGCCGCAGGGCTACCCGGCTCCCCAGGGGCAGCCGTACCCGCCGCAGCCGGGCGCCCCGGTGCCGCCGCAGGCGCAGCCCTACCCGCCGCAGGTCCCGAACGTGCCCTACCCGGGCCAGCCGGGAGGCTACCCGGGTCAGCACTGACCCGAGCCGAGTGCGCTCCGGCCCCGACTCCCGCCCGGGAGTCGGGGCCGCCTGGTTCCAGGCCGGGCCGGGCCCGACGCGACGAGCCGGACCGACTCTGCGAGGCTGAGAGAGCAGCTACCTCGACCGAGGAGGCCGGCACCGATGTCAGCGCAGAACCCGGAGCCGTCCCGACGGAGGGCTCGCGCCGCCGCGCTCCGGGCGGCCGAGGTCCGCCACCAGCGGCGACGGCGATGGCTGGTAGGCGGGCTGATCGGCCTGCTCGTACTCGTGGCGGTCGGCGGGATCGCCGTCGTGATCGCGACGAACCAGAGCTCGTCCCCGCCCTCCGGGGTGCCGGCGCACCCGCGCACGACCGCCGAGGGCCGGACCACCCCGCCGCCCTGGGACGCGCCCGCCGACGTCGCGGCGGCCGTCAAGGCGGCCGGTCTGCCGATGCTCGGCGCCGAGGGCACGGCCCTGCACATCCACGCGCACCTCGACGTGTACGCCGACGGACAGGCCGTGACGGTGCCCGCGCTGATCGGCATCGACGAGAACGCCCAGCGGATCAGTCCACTGCACACCCACGACACCACCGGCGTCATCCACGTCGAATCGCCGGTGAACGCCGACTTCACGCTGGGCCAGTTCCTGACCGAATGGCAGGTCTCCGCCTCCGCCGACCACCTCGGCGGCCTGCGCACCGACGCCACCCACTCGCTGACCGCGTACGTGAACGGCAAACCGGTGGCCGGCGATCCGGCGGCGATCACGCTGCACGCCCACGACGAGATCGCCCTGGTGTACGGCACGGCGGCGGAGAACGCCTCCGTGGCCGTGCCGAGCAGCTACAACTGGCCGAGCGGTTTGTAGGGGGAATCCTGCCCAGGGGGCTCTCCGGAGGTGCTCCGCAAGCCCCCGCCTGCGGAGCACCTCCGGAGAGGACCCGGTACGCCGCGCGTTCCGTGCCGCGGGGCTACTGGGGGTTCTCGAAGATCTCGATCTCCCCGCCGCACTGGCCCCCGACGGCATTGCCGGCGACGCAGAACCTGATCACGACGCTCTTTCCGTGGGTGGGGCTGAAATAGCCCGTGCCGAATACCAGCCCGTACACCCGGCGGAACTTCCCGTCGGAGGGGTCGTCCTCTCCCGGGCGGATGTAGGAGGTGCGCCTGATTTCGCTTCGGCCACCACCGTATTCACGGGACCAGTGCTCGAGGTAGCCGTAGGTGGCGTCCTGCGTGTAGAGCAGTTCGACGTCCGCCGTGACCTCGTAGCTGCCGTTCCCGAACCGGACCTCGCCGTGGCGGGCCTGGGTGCTGAGGCAGGCAGGGAAGAACCAGCCGTTGCAGTGGGACCCCTCGAAGCGCCGCACGGTGTCGGCGTGCGCGGAGGCCGACGTCGTCATGGAGAGCAGCAGAGCGGCTCCCGCGAATCCGATTGTTCTGCACATTTTTCGAAACGTTCTCTTCATGTGCTCCCCACGTATTCGGATGGGGCCGTCGGGCCCGGCCCCCGTCGAAGACGGTATGCCCACGGAATCATCCGGTGAAGCTTTTCCGGCGGGGAAAAATGTGGGTGAACAAAGTAATCTTGTATTACTCGGCTGCGTCAATGCGAATTCACTGTCCAGCCCTTCCAAGTACCCGCGGATCCTCCGGGCGGCTCGGCGCCCGGCCCGGTCGACGGAGGAGCGGGGCCGGGCCGGCCGGGCTCAGGCCAGGTCGCGCATCCGCCGGATCGGGCTCGCCAGCAGGACGGCGGGGCTGGCCACGCTGCTCACCGCGAACAGCAGCAGCGCCGTACGCGGCCCCCAGGCCGCCGCCGCGGCGCCGGCGGCGAGGGCGCCGACCGGGATCGCGCCCCAGGAGACGAAACGGACGGTGGCCATCACCCGGGACAGCAGCTCCGGCGGCGTCCTGGTCTGCCGGTGGGTGCGGGTCACGATGCTGGTCACCACGACGCCGGCGGAGAACCCGGCGTTGCCGAGGGCGAAGACCAGCGTCCCCCAGCCTGACCCTGCCAGCGGAAGCAGCAGGGCGAAGGCGGTGGCGACCACCGCGCCCCACCACACCGCGCGACCGGTGCCGATCCGGGCCACCAGTCGGGGTGTGGCGGCGGCGCCGAGCAGGCTGCCGAGGCCTCCGGTGGCCATCAGGGCGCCGACGGCGGCGGCCGGCGCGTCCAGGGTGCGGACCAGGAACACCGGGGTGAGCGTCATCAGGGCGCCGCAGACGAAGTTCACCGCGGTGGCGTCGGCGACGCAGGGCTTGATCACCGGATGCCGGATGACGAACCGCCAGCCCTCCCGGATCTGTTCCCGCATGCCGGCGCCGTCCGTCCGTTCGGCGGCCGGTTGCCCGGTGCGCGGCAGACTGCCCAGCAGCGCCGCCGAGGCCAGGTAGCTGACCGAGTCCAGCAGCATCGACGCCGCGCCGCCGACCAGCTGGACCAGCACGCCGCCCAGCGAGGGGCCGGCCAGGTCGGTCGCCGCCACGCTGCCGGAGAGCAGGCTGTTGCGGGCGGTCAGCTGCTCCTTCGGGACGACGGTGGGCAGGAAGGTGGAGTTGCCCACGTCGAAGACGACGCTCGCGAACCCGACGACCAGTGCCACCGCGACGAGCTGCGGCAGCCCGAGCACGCCGAGGGCCGCCGCCAGCGGTACCGAGGCCACGGCGACGCCGCGGAGCAGGTCCATCGCGACCTGGGTGCCGCGCAGTGGCAGCCGGCGGACCAGCACCCCGGCGGGCAGCCCGACCAGCAGCCAGGCCACGTAGGCCGCGCCCGTGATCAAGCCGACCTGCAGCGCCGTCGCGTGCAGGGTGACCACCGCGATCAGGGGCAGCGCCACCGCCGTCACCTGGTCCCCGAGCCGGCTGACCGTCGAGGCGGTCCAGTAGCGCCAGAACGCCCCCGCCCCGCCGTTCCGGCGCCCGTCGGGCCGCACCGCGTCGACCGTTTCCGCCGGCGCCTGCACGCCCGCGCCGTCCACCGTCTCCACCGGTTCCGCCGTCACGTCCACCCCCTTGTCGCCACCCGGTCCGGGACCGAGTGAGTTCCGTTTGGGAACTCACTATAATCACTGATCATGCGCCACACCGAAGCGGCTGACCCCGACTGCGCGATCTCCCAGGCCCTGAGCGTGGTCGGGGACACCTGGACCCTGCTCCTGATCAGGGACGTGGCCGGCGGCACCCACCAGTTCGACGCGCTGCAGAACGCACTCGGCATCAGCCGCAAGGTGCTCACCGAGCGGCTCAAGGCCCTCGTCGCCGACGGCGTGCTGGAGAAGCGGCTCTACCACCCGCACCCGCCGCGCTACGAGTACCACCTGACCGGAGCCGGACGCGGACTGCTGCCGGTGCTGGTCGCCCTCCAGGACTGGGGCGGACGCTATGTCCTGGGCGACGGCTCGCTCTCCGGCACCAGCGCCGCCGACTCCGCCGAGACCCGCCGGGTCATGGCACTGACCGGCCGCCGACTGCCCGCAATGGAGCTCACCGCCGCCTCCGGCGGGCCGGCCGACCCGGTGGCCGCGGACCGCGCCTGGACGGTGCTGTACTGCTATCCGGGCGCCTACGCGCCGGGCGGTGCGGACTACCCGCCGGGCTGGAGCGGGATTCCCGGAGCGGCCGGCTGCACGCTGGAGTCCTGCACCTACCGGGACCGGATGGGAGAGTTCGCAGCCCGCGACGCCGCCGTCTACGGCGTCAGCACCCAGCGGCCGGACCAGCTGGCCGCCTTCGCCGAGCACGCGCGGATCCCGTTCCCGCTGCTCTCGGACGCCGGGCTGGAACTCGCCGCCACCCTCCGGCTGCCCACCTTCCGCGCCGCCGGTGTGGACCGCCTCAAGCGGCTCACCCTGGTCCTCGACGACTCCCGCACCGTCCGCGGCGTGCTCTACCCCGTCACCGACCCGGCGGGCTCGGTCGAGGACGCCCTCGCCCTGCTCGACGGCCTGACCGGGACCTGACGGACGGCTGCGCCCGGCCCGGTCGGCGACGCAGCCGTCCGTCATCGAGCGGTTCGGACCGCCGGTCCGGCTGCTACGTGCCGCCCTTGCGGCCGCCGCGCCCCCGCAGGGAGCGGTGGGCGGCGCCGAAGGTGAGCGCGGCCCACAGGACGGCAACCGCGCCGGCGACGTAGACACCACTGCTGCGGAAGGAGAGGTCCTTCTCCAGGGTGGCGGGCGGGGCCCAACCGTCCGGGTCGACCACGACGGTCGCGGTGGTGCCGACGGAGCCGCCCGAACAACCGATGCCCTCGATCGTGCCGTGGGGCAGCGGCCGGTCGTCCTCCCGGCGGACGGTGCAGGTCCAACTGACCTTGCCCGTCTTGTCCTTGGCGCTGTGGGCCGCGGTGATGACCACCTGGGTCTCCACCCCGCGGTGGGAGAGCAGCTGAGCGCGGATGGCGGGCGTGGGGATCACCAGCAGCAGCACGCCCAGCAGGACGGCCGGCCAGACCACCCACCCGGTGCTGCGGACCAGCATCAGCCCCACCACGGCCGCCATCAGCACCAGGACCGCGAGGACCGTGCAGCCGACCTGGTAGTCCGGGTTGGTGGCGAGCGCGAGCAGCCCGATGATCAGCACCGGTGCGAGCACCCCGACCAGCACCGCCGTCCGGCGCACGGTGCGCGGCGGCAGCGGGGCGTCCTTGCGCGCCCGCTTGCGGACGGGCTTCGCCGGCCGGGAGGCCCCGGCGGCGAGCGGTCTCTTCGGCTTCCTGTTCCTGCTGCTCGTCATGCTGCCCCCGATCGGTGTGCGCGGTCGTGCCCGCGCCAGTGTGACGGCAGCCCCCGACAGCCGGAAGACCGGGGGTCCGATCGGGCTGACCAGCCCGATCGCCGGGGAGCGGGCCGCCGGAACCGACGCTGCGTCACCGGCCGTCCTCCCCAACGACTCGGACGGTCCGGCCCTCCTGTTCCGGACGAGTTCACCGAATGCTCGCCGGAAGTCTTGCGAGCCGTGCACGCACCGAAGTTGGATGCCCAACATCCCGCGAACCGGCGGGTCACCACGTCCCCCACGGAGCCCCCGGATGCCCCTGCCGTCCCCGCGCCGCGCCCTCGCCGCCGCCGCCACCGTGCTCGCCACCCTCGGCACCGCCCCGGCCGCCGCGGAGAGCGCCCCCGTCACCGCGCCGCCGCTGCACGTCCTGACGTACAACACCTTCCTGATGAGCACCTCGCTCTACCCCAACTGGGGCCAGCAGCAACGCGCCCGGGCCATCGCCTCGGCGGACTTCTTCCAGGGCCACGACGTGGTCGTGCTGGAGGAGGCCTTCGACAACGCGGCCTCCGACGCGCTGATCGCCCAGGCCGCGGCCGCCTACCCGTACCACACGCCGGTGGTGGGACGCTCCACCAGCGGCTGGGACGCCACCTCGGGCAGCTACAGCGCCACCACCCCCGAGGACGGCGGGGTCACCCTGCTCAGCAAGTGGCCGATCCTGCGCAAGGAGCAGTACGTCTTCAAGGACGCCTGCGGCTCCGACTGGTGGTCCAACAAGGGCTTCGTCTACGCGGTGCTGGACGTCGACGGGCGCCGCACCCACGTGGTCGGCACCCACCTGCAGTCCACCGACTCCGGGTGCGCGAGCGGGCAGGCCGCCGACGACCGGGCCAGGCAACTCGGCGCGATGCGGGCCTTCCTGGACGCCAAGCGGATCCCGGCCGACGAGCCGATCGTCGTCGCCGGCGACCTCAACATCGACTCGCGCGGATCCGAGTTCCAGGCGCTGCTGGACAACGGCAACCTCGCCCCGGCCTCCGCCCGCACCGGCTGGCCGTACTCCTTCGACACCACCGACAACTCCATCGCCGCCTACCGCTACCCGGGCGAGCCCAAGGAGGACCTCGACCACGTGCTCTACCGGGCCGACCACGCCCGCCCGCAGCAGTACACCAACGAGGTCCTGCGGGTGCACAGCGCGCCCTGGACGGTGAGCAGCTGGGGCAGGAGCTACACCTACACCGACCTCTCCGACCACTACCCGCTCGCCGCGCACTGACCGCCGCTCGGCTGGGGGGCGAGGCGGGCGGTACGGCCTGCGGTGGGCCTGGCCACGGCGGTGCGGGCGGTGACCGTCCGGTCGGGCTCCGGACGCGGCGGTGCGGGACGCGGCGGTGTGGGACGCGGCGGTGCGGGGCGCGGCGGTGCGGGGCGCGGCGATGTGGGGCGCATCACAACCCCCGGTGCCGGTTCGGCCCCATACGATCGTGATCGCGGGCGCCGGAGTCCTGCGGCGCCCGCCCGGCCCCCCGCGATCCGGCCCGAGGAGAAACGCACCTTGACCGCCCCCACCGCCGCGCCCGACAGCTACTACCAGCGCACCGGCGAGCACCGCTACAAGCCGACCGGCCACGCGCAGGGCGCCTGGCACCCGGACGAGCAGCACTTCAGCCCGGTGGGCGGCCTGATCGCACACGCGATCGACCGCTACCGGGCCGGCCGCCCCGCCGACGGCCTGGCACTGGCCCGGATCAGCTACGACATACTCGGCCTGATCGCCCTCGACGAGCTCGAGATCAGGGTGGAGACCGTCCGACCGGGCCGCACCATCGAGCTGGTGGAGGCGGTGGCCACCGTGGGCGACCGCGCGGTCGTCCGGGCCCGGGCCTGGTTCCTGGCCGAGCTGGACACCGCCGCCGTCGCCGGAACCCACGACGAACCGCTGCCCGCGCCCGAGGAGTTCGAGCCGTGGGCGATGAGCGGACAGTGGGGCGGCGGCTACATCGCCTCCATCGACGTCCGGCACCGCCTCACCGCCCCCGGGCGCGCCGCCGCCTGGGTCTCCACGCCGCTGGAGCTGGTCGCGGGGGAGCCCAGCAGCCCGCACGCCGCCTTCCTCACCCTGGTCGACACCGCCAACGGGATCGCCGTCCGCCGGGATCCCGGTGAGTGGATGTTCCCCAACACCGATCTGACGGTCCACCTGCATCGCCGCCCCGAAGGCCGCTGGACCGGCCTGGACACCGCCGTCACCTTCGGTCCGGCCGGGCACGGTGTCACCAGCACGGTGCTGCACGACGTCCACGGCCCGGTCGGCCGTGCCGAGCAGATCCTCACCGTCCGCCCGCTGAACGGCGGGTGAGGCCACGCTCGGCCGGCCTTCGACGGGCCTCTGCGCGGCGGGCGAGCGCTCGCCGAGCGGGTCCGGCGGTCCGGCGGTGCCGCCCCCGACCGGGCGCGCGGCACCGCCGGCAGCGGGCTCAGCCCGGGAGGGAGTCCATGAAGGAGCTGACCGAGAAGACCGCCTTGCCGGGACCGGCCGGGCCGTAACCGGGCGGGGAGGAGAGGCCGAACTCCTCCAGGGCCGCCCGGTAGGTCCGCAGCAACCGGATGTGGTACTCCAGCGGCGCGCCCTGCGGGTTGGCCTTGCCGAGCGGGGTGGTGGGCTCGGGGCACCAGGTGGTGAACCGGGGGACCACCCCGTGGGACATGAAGAACCGCAGGCCCTCCCGGGTGGAGGCGATCGCCTCGTCGACGGTGGTGAAACCGAAGGGCTCGGCCATCTCCACGCCCGCGACGAAGTTGGGGATCACGTTCTCCGCGCCGAACACCTCGGTGGAGTCGAGGATCCGGCGGTGCCACTCGTCCCGGCCGACGTAGCGCTCCTTGCCGGGGCAGTAGAGCTCGAACAGGCGCTTGTCCCAGACCTCGAAGTTTGGGTGGTAGATCCGCACGCCGTAGTCGCGGAAGCGCTGGACGTCATCGCGCGGCAGCGCCTGGGCGACCACCTTGCCGATCCAGCGGCCGGGGAAGCGCTCCTCGATGGCCTTGGCGTACTGCCCGTAGAAGTCGGCCTCGTCCCGGCCGCCGACGTGCGAGGTGATGGCGCCGCCGGTGAGGGTGTAGGCCTGGGAGGCGCGGGCGGTGTCGTGCCGGTCGATCAGCTCCAGGGCCTCCAGCACCTCCTCGACCGGCTTGACCCCGGTGTACGGGCGGCCGGCCGCCTTGTGCTGGCGCCAGTTGTGGTTGATGTCGCAGTACTGGCACTCCTCCTTGGCGCCGAAGTACTGGCAGACCCGGAACACCGTGAGGTAGATGAGGTAACCCCACTGGATCGTCGGGGCGACCTCCATCACGGACTTGCTGTTGGCCAGGGTGTGGCGGTAGTAGTCGGGCATCGGCGGCAGGCCGACGTCGGCGATCCGGGCTCCGTCCAGGTAGAGGCCGAGGGTGCCGTCCTCGCCCGCCCCCACCCGGTACGGCGAGTCCGGGTTGACCCGCACCGACACCACCGTGCGGCGCAGCCCGTACGGTCCGCCGGTCAGCACCACCTCCTCCGGCGGCCGGTTGAGTGCGGCCGCGCCGAGTTCGGGCAGGGTGCGGTGGTCGAAGGAGAAGATGAAGTACGACTTCGGCTTGACCTCGCCGCCCCCGTCGGCGCCGGAGCTGCCGCTGAGGGCCGACTCGTCGAAGGCCATGCCTCCGCGCAGCAGGTCCTCCTTGATCACCGCCTCCCGGGGCACGTCGGGGAAGCGCTCCATGAGGTCCTCGACGAGTGCGGTGCGGCTGCTGGGCTGGCTCTCCATGCGCTGGTCTTCCTTCCCGGTCCCGCTTCCTCGACGGGGCCCCAGGCCATTCTTCTCCCTCTTACACGGCCGGCTACGGGCGGAACCACTCGTCGGGGCGGGCGGCCCGCGGCCGGGCAGCGCCGGACGCGCCACGGTCGCGATGGGTTGACGCGGTCCGCAGCGGGGGCGCAGGGGGCCGGGCCGCCGCGATGCGCCGGAGGGTGGGGTCGGCCCGTGCAGGATGAGGGGGCGCTTCAAACGCCGTACGCATGAACGTTCACCTTATCGGGTGTAGAAGATCGTCCATTGCGTTCCGCGGCGCGCCTTCGCGCCTACGGTTGGGAAACGAGCGAGACGGGGCCCGCGGCGTGGAGTTCCCCTTCGCGACGGCGGGATGACGGCCCGTCACATCCTGCGGTCCTTCTCAGAGGAGGCTCCATGCCCGTGCGCACCCAACCGGACTCACCACCCCCACCGCCCACGACCGTCCTCGTGTCAGGGGTGGGCGCATGAACACCAGCGCCATCGAGCGGATCCTGCGCGGACCGAGCGGAATCGGGACCGCCGGGCTGCAGCCGGCGCCGCAGCTCGCGGCGGCCCAGGCGCCGGCGGCAGCGGCCGCCGTCCCCGCGGAAGTCCTGCCCGAGACCAAGGTGCCCGAGGTCAGGACCCCGGGGTTCGGGGCTCCCGGCTCCAAGGCCCCGCTCCTGGTCGGGTCGGCCGGTCCGGCGCCGGGCCTGCCCGGTCCGCCCCGCCTCGCGCCAGCCGTCGCCGTCGATCCGCCGGCCGTCGATGCCCCGACCGGGGGCAAGCCGAAGGCCGGCGATCCCGTCCCCGGCCTCTACCACCACCCGATCGCCGAGCCCGACCCGGTCCGGGTGGAGGCGCTCAGCCTGAAGATCAAGGCCTGGGCGATCGACGAGATCGAGCTCTACCCGCCGGAGTGGGAGAAGGATTTCGACGGGTTCTCCACCGGGCGCTACATGGTGGCCTGCCACCCGGACGCGCCCAGCGTCGACCACCTGATGCTCGCGGCCCGCCTGATGGTCGCGGAGAACGCCGTGGACGACTGCTACTGCGAGGACCTCGGCGGCTCTCCGGTCGGCCTGGGCAGCCGCCTGCTGCTCGCGCACACCGCGCTCGACCCGCTCCACACCACGGCGGAGTACCACCCGGCCTGGGAGTCCTCGCTGTCCGAGGACCCGCCCCGGCGCGCCTACCGCTCGGCGATGGACTACTTCGTCCGCGCCGCGACGCCCTCCCAGGCGGACCGCTTCCGGCACGACATGGCGCGGCTGCACATGGGGTACCTGGCGGAGGCGGCCTGGGACGAGACCGGCCACGTGCCGGAGGTGTGGGAGTACCTGGCGATGCGCCAGTTCAACAACTTCCGCCCCTGCCCGACGATCACCGACACCGTCGGCGGCTACGAGCTGCCCGCCGACCTGCACGCGCTGCCCGCCATGCAGCGGGTGATCGCGCTGGCCGGAAACGCGACGACCATCGTCAACGACCTGTACTCGTACACCAAGGAGCTGTCCAGCCCGGGGGTGCACCTCAACCTCCCCGTGGTGATCTCCGAACGCGAGGGCGTCTCGCACAAGGAGGGCTACCTGAAGGCCGTCGAGGTCCACAACGAGCTGATGCACGCCTTCGAGGCGGAGGCGGCCGCGCTGGCCGCGGCCTGCCCCGTGCCGACACTCGTACGGTTCCTGCGCGGCGTCGCCGCGTGGGTCGACGGCAACCACTACTGGCACCAGACCAACACCTACCGCTACACGCTGCCCGACTTCTGGTGAGCGCCGTTCCCGGTCGCACCCCCGGCAGCCGCCCGAATCCCGGTAATCACCCGTTTCCGGTAACCACCCTTGAGAACACTGGAGTTGACCCATGTCCGTGACCGACGACCTCAGCGCTCCCGACCGCACCATCCCCGGCCCGGCGACTCCCTACCAGGGTGACATCGCGCGCTACTGGGACCACGAGGCCCGCCCGGTCAACCTCCGCCTGGGTGACGTCGACGGCCTCTACCACCACCACTACGGCATCGGCGCGGTCGACCAGCAGGCGATCGGCGACCCGGCCGACAGCGAGCGCGAGAAGAAGGTCATCGCCGAGCTGCACCGCCTGGAGTCCGCCCAGGCCGACGTGCTGCTCGACCACCTCGGCGACGTCCCGGCCGACGGCCTCCTGGTCGACGCCGGCTGCGGCCGCGGCGGCTCCATGGTCATGGCGCACCAGCGCTTCGGCTGCCGCGTCGAGGGCCTGACCCTCTCCACCCAGCAGGCCGAATTCGGCAACAAGCGCGCCGCCGAGCTCGGCATCGGGGACTTCGTCCGCTCCCGGGTGGCCAACATGCTCGACATGCCCTTCGAGAACGGCTCGGCCGCCGGCTCCTGGAACAACGAGTCCAGCATGTACGTCGACCTGCACGACCTGTTCGCCGAACACTCCCGGGTACTGGCCGTCGGCGGCCGGTACGTGACCATCACGGGCTGCTGGAACCCGAAGTACGGGCAGCCGTCGAAGTGGGTCTCGCAGATCAACGCGCACTTCGAGTGCAACATCCACTCCCGCCGGGAGTACCTGCGGGCGATGGCCGACAACCGCCTGGTGCCGCAGGCCGTCATCGACCTGACCCCCGACACCCTGCCCTACTGGGAGCTGCGCAACACCACCTCGCTGGTCACCGGCATCGAGGAGGCGTTCATCGAGTCCTACAAGGACGGCTCCTTCCAGTACGTGCTGATCGCGGCCGACCGGGTCTGACGTGCCCGGCCGGGTGTGACCGACCGGATCCGACGAGCCCGGGCGACCCAGGCGGTCCCGGCCGGCCCGGGCGGTCCCGGCCGGTCCGGTGTGTGTCGGGCGGCCTCCCCGGAACGCGGGGAGGCCGCCCGTTCCGCGTCAGCTCCGGCGGCGGGTGAGGGTGAGGTGGATGACGCCGCTCGGGCTGCTCACGGCTTCGCTGTCGAAGCGCTGCTCCAGGCCCTCGAGCCCGGCCCACAGCGACTCGCCCCGGCCGAGTACGATCGGCACCACGACCACGTGCAGGTGGTCGATCAGGTCGGCCTCCAGGAAGGCGCGGACGGTGCTGGGCCCACCGCCGATCCGGACGTCCTTGCCGCCGGCTGCCTTCCGGGCCTGCGCCAGTGCCTCCTCGGGGGTGGCGTCGAGGAAGTGGAAGGTCGTGCCGCCCTCCATCTCGAGGCTGGGGCGCGGGTGGTGGGTGAGCACGAACACCGGGGTGTGGAACGGCGGGTTCGGGCCCCACCAGCCGCGCCAGTCCTCGTCCTGCCAAGGGCCTCGTTGCGGGCCGAACTTGTTGCGCCCCATGATCTCCGCGCCGATGTCGTCGGCCCAGGTGCGGGCCATCGCCTCGTCCACACCGGTGTCGCCGCCCGTCTTGCCGTGCATCCGCCGGAAGGTCTGGGTGCGGAAGAACCAGCGGTGCAGCCGATCGGTCGCGTGGCCGAAGGGCTGCTCGAGGCTCTGGCCCTCGCCGGTGCCGTAGCCGTCGAGGGAGATCGAGAAGTTGTGGACGCGGACCAGGGACATCGGTTTCCTCCGCTGCTCGGTGCTCGGTGCTCGCTGTTCGTGGGCAGGATGATCTCGAACCCGGTGCTCATCGCCCGTGTCGGTCGTCACAGTGCTAGTCGTCACAGTGCCCGGCTTCCGGGTGTTCGCGGGACACGCTAGCGCGCGGGTACGACAGGCTGATGCTTCGTCACCTCCGGGGCGTGGCGCCCTGCGCGGCACCCCGCGCGGGCCGGGGGAGCCCGGCCCGGACCCCCTGCAGGCGTGACGGAGTCGTCACGCTATTGTCGTGTCTTCTTCACGAGAAGCACGCCCGGGCGGGCGATGCTTGCTCGGGCGGCCGCGAGGGCGGCCGACGCGACCGAACCCGGGGGGAACGATTCCGATGACCGTACGCCGTACCCTGGCCGGCCTCATGGCGGCCGGCCTGGCCGCCGCCGCGGCGGCCCTGATCCCGACCGCCGCCCCCGCGGCCGCCGAGGGCGGCACGGGCGACCTGCCGTTCGGCTCGGCCACCACCGTGGGCCTGCACAACACCTACGACCCGGCCGCCTACCCGTACCTCGCCCAGAGCCTCGACACCGGCACCGGGATGATCGAGCTGGACCTCTGGACCGACGTCGTCACCAAGGAGTGGAAGGTCAGCCACTCCAACCCGCTCGGCAACTCCAACAACTGCACCGCCGCGGACACCCCGGCCCAGCTCTACGCCGGCGGCACCAACAAGAACCTGGAGCACTGCCTCGACGACGTCCGGGTCTGGCTCGGCGCCCACCCGGGCGCCGGACCGCTGGTGATCAAGCTGGAACTCAAGGGCGGCTTCGCCGGGAACATGGGGATGGGTGCCGACCAGCTGGACGCGCTGATCGCCGCCCACCTCGGCAACGCCGTGCTGCGCCCGGCCGACGTGCTGGCCAGGCCCGGCGGCGGCTCGTACGCCACGGTCGACGAGGCGGTGCGGGCGGGCAACTGGCCGAGCCGCTCGGCGCTCGCCGGCCGGGTGCTGCTCTACGCGATCCCCGGGACGGTCGAGGAGGGCAACCCCTTCGACAACCTGCACACCGACGTCGAGTACGGGCGGCACCTGCGGGACCTCGCGGCGGCCGGGCGGATCGGCCAGGCCCAGCTGTTCCCCGCCGTGCACGGCGCCGCGGCCGGCGACCCGCGCGGCAAGTACACCGGGGCGGACGCCGGGATCCGGCCCTGGTTCGTGGTCTTCGACGGCGACGCCGCCGCCTACGTCAACGGCATCGACACCGCGTGGTACGACCGCTCGCACTACCTGCTGGTGATGACGGACGCCCAGAACGTCGCGCCGCAGATCAGCGCGACCGATCCGACCGCCGACCAGGCGCGGGCCCGGACCGAGCAGTTGGCCCGCGCGCACGCCAGCATCGTGTCGAGCGACTGGCGCAAGCTGTCGGCGGTGCAGTCCCTGGTGCTGCCGCGCGGCTGAGCCGCGCGGTCGTCCGGCACCGCGTCCGGCACCGCGTCGGGCACCGCGTCCGGCACTGCGGCCGTCACCGCGTCCGCCACCGCCTCCGCGTCCGCCACCGCCTCGACCGGCGGTGGCGGACGCATGTGCGGGTAAAGGCGGGTGCGGGCGGCTGTGGTTCGGCCGGTGTGGACGGCCGACGGGTCGGCCGTCCACGGATGCGGCCCCGCGGAGTGGCCCGCTGATTCGGTCAAGTCCTGCAAAAGTACGGTGAGTTGACCGGAGGTGAAGGCTTCGGACAGGGCTTCCGAGTCGCTCCCGGGCTCGTCATCCTGGGTGGCATGACCCGAACTCCACGCGTGTGGAAGCGTGTTGCCGCCACCACCGTCCTCGCCCTGACCACACTCGCGCCCGTCGCCGTCGCCACCGAGGCGCATGCCTCGGTGAGCGGCAAGGTGTGCCTTTCCGCCCTGCCCTCCCAGGTCCGGACCACCCTCGACCTGATCGCCGCGGGCGGCCCCTTCCCGTACCGCCAGGACGGCACCGTGTTCGGCAACAAGGAGCACGTGCTGCCCTCGCAGCGGTCCGGCTACTACCACGAGTACACCGTCGTCACCCCCGGTGCCCCGACCCGGGGCGCCCGCCGGATCGTCACGGGGCAGCGGTACCGCGAGGACTACTACACCGGTGACCACTACGCCACGTTCCGCCTGATCGACTTCGGCTGCTGAGCCCGCTGTCGACCTCGCCCGCGTGCCGGTGGGCCCCGGTCTCTCCCGGTCGGGGGGCCCACCGCCGCCGGCCGGCCGACGAGCCCGGGTGACGGCTGGTGGAACGCCGACGGTATCGTGACTGCGCCTCGGGGAGGGGGACGAAGGTGACGGCAGCAGACGCCGGCGCGGCCGGCGGACCGGAGCAGCCGGTGGACCGGGCCTCGGCGATCGCCGCCCGGCTGGAGCGGCTGATGGCCCGGGAGGCGGCGCGGTCCGGCGGACGCCCGCCGGCCTACCGCGAGTTGGCCGAGCGGATCAACCGGCTGGCGGGACGGGACGTCATCTCGCGCGACACGGTGCGCAACCTCCACCTCGGCCTGAACCAGAAGGGCCAGGCCTCCAACCCCACCGTGGACACGCTGGACTGGCTGGGCCGCGGCTTCGGCATCAGCGCCGGCGCGAGCTACTTCCTGGACGACGCCAAGGCCGCCCTGGTCGATGAGCAGCTCGATCGGCTGGGGCGGATCGGCGAGCTGGAACAGGCCCTCGGCCACGACGGGGTGGTGGACCTGGCCAGGCGTGCCGCCGCGCTCTCGGACGGGAGCCTGCGGGTCCTGCTCGCCATGGCCGACGACCTCCGCGAGCTCGAGGAGAAGGCCGCGCGTACGCCTGGTCCGGCCGACGGCCGATGAGCGGAGGCGCCGCACCGTTCGGCGATGTCCGTTTCCGCGCCGCCCACGCGGCCCGTGGCTCGGTCGGCCGCGACGGGTGGTCGTGCACCGTGCGGGGAGGCGAGCTCGCCGGTTTCGGTGGTCGCGGGGTACAACGCGCGTCGCCTGGCGATTATGATCGTCACCGCAGTGCGGGTTCGCCGACACCGACGTGATGCAGGATTGCGAAGTGGTGGCACGGGAGGTCCGCAGTCCTGCGCGGGGGCGGTCTACCGGGAGAGGGCAGGAGGGGACTTCCGGTGGCGCCGCCGCCCCTGCGAGGCCGGCTGGGTCCGACGGAGCGCGAAGGGCCGCCCCGCCCCTGCTGACGGCAGGTCCGGAAGGGGCGCCGGCGTTCCCGTGCCGGCAGTTCCCGCGCGAACGGTTCCCGTGTCGACGGCTCTCGCGGTGAGTTCCTGTGCTGCCAGATCCTGTGCCGACGGTGTGCCGACCCCCTGCCCGCTCGGGGGAGAGGCAGGGGCAGGGGGACTCGGCGCGCGGCAGCTCCGGGCGTCAGTCGGTCGTGCAGCGGGTGCCCGCGGCTGGCACGGTGCCGTCGACGAGGAAGGCGTTCACCGATGCGCGGACGCAGGCGCTGCGGTCGTACGCCACGTGCCCCTCGCCCTCGCGGGTGAGCAGGACGGCGTTGCCGAGCTCGCCGGTGAGCTTCTCCGCCCAGGCGTAGGGGGTGGCCGGGTCGCCGGTGGAGCCGACGACGACGATCGGGGTGGCGGCGGTGGACTTGACGACGTGCGGCTTCTCGGTCGAGCGGAACGGCCAGACACGGCAGTCGGGATCGAACAGCGCGGCCGTCGGGTCGTGCTTGCTCACCAGCGGGGCCTTGGCGGCGAGGTCGCTGAGCGCGGCCTGGAGCTGCTCGCCGGAGGGCGCGTCGGTGGCGCCGTCGGCGCAGTGGATGGCGGTGTAGGCGTCCGTGGAGGGCCCGTAACGGCCGTCCTTGTCCCGGCCGTTGTAGTCGTCGGCGAGCGCGAGCAGGTCGTCCCCCTCGCCGCGGACCATGGCCCAGCCGAGGGCGTTGCGCAGGCCGGCCCAGGCCTGTTCGCCGCCGTAGAGTCGGCCGATCACGCCGTTCCAGGCCGCGGTGGAGGTGAGGGTCCGGCCCTTGGCGGTCTTGAGCGGCTTGTCCTTGAGCCCGTCGAGGAAGTCGGCGAGCTTCCCCGCCGCGAGGTCGGGGTCCTTGCCGAGCGGGCACGGGTTCTTGGCGGCGCAGTCCGCGGCGAACGCCTTCAGCGAGCGCTCGAATCCGGCTTCCTGCTCGATGTTGTGCTGGATCAGGGTGCTGGACGGCGAGGTGGCGCCGTCCAGCACCAGCCGGCCGGCCCGGTCCGGGAACTCCTCGGCGTAGAGCGAGCCGAGGTAGGTGCCGTAGGACATGCCGAGGTAGCTGAGTTTCCGGTCGCCGAGGGCGGAGCGCAGGACGTCCATGTCGCGGGCGGTGTTGCGGGTGCTGACGAAGGGCAGCACCCGGGCGTACTTGGCCTGGCACGCGTCGGCGAGCTGCTTGCCGTGGTCGGCGCCGGCCTCGTCGGTGTTCAGCCAGCCGTCGCGGGTCCGGTCGTCCAGGCAGTTGAGCGAGCTGGTGCCGCCGACTCCGCGCGGGTCGAAGCCGACGAGGTCGTAGCGGTCGTGCACCGGACCGTCGAAGCGCTTCGGACCGCCCTTGACCATGGCGACGCCGGAACCGCCCGGACCGCCGGGGTTGAGGATCAGCGAGCCGATCCGCTGGTCCTGCTTGACCGCGGGGTTGCGGATCACGGCGACGTCCAGCGTGCCGCCGTCCGGGGCGGCGTAGTCGAGCGGGACCTTGAGGGTCGAGCACTGCAGTGCCGAGGTGTCGGCCTGGTCCTCGGCCGACTGGTCGCCGTCGTTCCGGCAGGGCGCCCAGGCCAGCTGCTGGCCGTAGAAGGCCTTGAGGGCCGGGTCGTCGGCGCCGGTGGGCTTGGCGGTCGGGGTCGGGGTCGCGCTCGGAGTGGCGGACGCGAGGGCGGTGGCGGACGCCGCGGCCGGGGCGGGCGCGGAGGAGGAGCCGCCGCTGGTGCAGCCGGCCAGCAGGGCGACGGCGGTGGCGGCGGAGACGGCGACGGGCAGGGCGCGCCTTGAGGTCCGGATGATCATCGAATGCACCGCACACAAATATCACCAGGTAGTCACACCAGTCACATCGGTGGTGCGTACCCTTCCCGTACGCCCTCTCGCACGCCTGCTTGCCCGGAGGGGTCCGCCCGCTACGCCGGCTTGCCCCAAGGGGCCGCCCGCACGCCTGCTCGCCGACCGCCCGGACGAGCCCGCCGGGCCCGATTCCGCCGCCCTCCCGACGGTGCCATGCTGACGCCATGACAGATCGCATCGAGACCGGTCCCGCCGAGGGTGAGGCGCGAACCGGTGGTCGACGGCGGGAGCTGGCGGCGGCGACCGTCGGGTCGGTGGTCGAGTCCTTCGACTGGAACGTCTACGCCGTCCTCGCGCCGTACTTCGCCGCGGACCTCTTCGGCCACGGCAAGGGCGGCGTCAGCGGGGTGCTCGGCGCGTACGCCACCTTTGCCGTCGGCTTCGGGGCCCGGCCGGTCGGTTCCTACCTGATCGGGCGGCTCAGCGACACCCGGGGGCGGCGGTTCGCGCTCAGCCTCGGGATGGCGGTGATCGCGGCGGCGAGTCTGGGCATCGCTGTGCTGCCGGGGCAGCGGAGCGTCGGGGCCTGGGCGGCCGTGCTGGCGGTCACCGCGCGGGTGGTGCAGGGGCTCGCCTTCGGCGGCGAGGCGCCGAGCGTCGCCGCGTACGTCACCGAGACCGCCCCGCCGCGGCACCGCTTCGCCTTCAGCTCGGTGTCCTACGGCGGGATCATCCTCGGCTCGCTGCTCTCCTTCGGCGTGCTCACCCTGCTGATCCACACCATCGGCAAGTCGGGCCTGGAGCACGGCGGTTGGCGCTGGGGCTTCGTCGCCGCCGCGCTGCTCGGCCTCGGCGCGGTGTGGGTGCGACGTGCCGCGCCGGAGAGCGCCGAGTTCCACCGCGCCCGCGCGAGGTCCCGCGCCCAGGGGCCGGACGCCGCACGCCCGCCGTTCCTCCGGATGCTCCGTGAGCACCGCTGGGCGGTGCTCACCGTCTTCCTCAACACCCTCGGCGGCACCGTCGGGTACTACTTCGCGCTGGTCTACCTGCCGCAGTACGCCGCCGCCTACCACGTGATCGACAAGGAGCAGGCGGCCTCCTTCATGACCGTGGTGCTGGGCGCGGTGCTGGTCACCATGCTGCTCACCGGTGCGGCCGCCGACCGCTTCGGCCTGCTGCCGGTCGCCCGGCTCGGCTTCGGACTGCCCGTCCCGGCCGTCGGCATCCTGCTGGCCGGGCTGCGCGGTGGCTGGCTGCCCTTCCAGGCCGTGGCCGTGCTGCTCGGGATGCTGGTGGCGACGGTGCTCGGCACGCTCAACGTCTTCACCGGTCTGCTCTTCCCGACCGAGGTCAGGGCGGTCGGCCTCGGCGTGGTCAACGCGGCCACCATCGCCGCCTTCGGCGGGACCTTCCCGCTGCTCGCCGAGTGGCTCGACCACCACAACCGGCTCGGTGTGATCCCCGCCTACGTCACGGTCTGCACGGCGGGGCCGGCCCTCGCCCTGCTGACGGCGATGCGGGTGCCCTCGTTCGCCGCCGCGGTGAAGGAGGCGGAAGCAGGCGTTCAGCGGACACCGGGAACCGCCTGACGGACGTCGCCTCCTGTGGTTGAGTGGTCCGGGACGGACGTCGAACGGGGAGGGCGCAGTGGACAGCATCGGGCCGGAGAGCTGGTTGACGGAGGCCGCGTTCGACCAGCCGCCCCAGGTGGACCTGCGGACCGACCGGGCGCACTCGGCCCGGGTCTACGACTACCTGCTCGGTGGCAAGACCAACTTCCCGGCCGACCGCGAGATGGCCGACCGCCTGCTCGCCGACCTGCCCGGTGCCCGGGACGGCGCCGCCGCGGCCCGCGGGGTGATGCACCGGATGGTCCGCCGCCTGGCCGGGACGCACGGCATCCGCCAGTTCCTGGACGTCGGCACCGGCATCCCCACCGCCCCCAACCTGCACGAGGTCGTCCAGGCGGTGGACCCTACCTGCCGGGTGGTCTACGTGGACAACGACCCGATCGTGCTGGCCCATTCGCGGGCGCTGCTCAGCAGCACCGCCGAGGGCCGCACCGCGTACGTCGAGGGTGACCTGCGTGACCCGGAGAAGTTCCTGGCCGACCCGGCGGTGGCCGCCACCCTGGACCTGACCGAGCCGGTCGCGCTGACGCTGATCAACATCGTGCACTTCCTCTCCGACGAGGCCGCGCACCCGCCCGTCCGCAAGCTCCTGGACGCCCTGCCCTCCGGCAGCTTCCTCGCGCTGACCGCGGGGACCGCCGACAACGCGCCGGAGCAGGCCGCGGTCGGCGCGCGCCGCTACGCGGAGGCGGGGATCGACGTCCACGTACGCTCCCTGGCCGAGGTGGAACGTTTCTTCACCGGTTTGGAACTGGACGATCCGGGCGTCGTACTGGTCAACCGCTGGCACCCGGAGCTGGGGGAGCCCTCGGCCGTCGCCGACAGCGAGGTCTCGGTGTACGGCGGCCTCGCCCGCAAGCCGTAGGGGCAGCCGCCCGCCCCCGGCCCCTGACGGCTCGTCGGGGGCCGGGTACTCCGAGGGGAGCAGGGCCGGGCACTACCGGGGTAGCACGGGAGCGACGGCCCTTTCCTGCTGCATGGTGACGACCGGTCACGGGATCCCGTGATGGTGTGGGGGCACCCGGGAGCGATCACGCTCCCCGCCGCACCGGAGGAGAGCACCATGACTTCGTCCACCCCGCGCCGCCGTCCGCTCCGCAGGGCGGCGGCCACCGCGGCAGCCGCCGCCCTCGCCCTCCTCACGCTCGCCACCCCGGCAGTCGCCGCCCCGCCCGGCACCGCCCTGGCCGGCACTGCCGCGCGTCCGGGCGCCCCGCCCGACACCGTCCAGGGCCGGCTGGACGCCCTGGTGACGGACCTCGGGGCGCCCGGAGCGCTGCTGACCGTCCGCGACGGCCGGGGCCGGACCGCCGGCCGCACGGCCGGCGTCGGCGACGTGGCGACGGGCGCACCGGTGCCCCTCGACGGAGCGGTCAGGGTCGGCAGCAACACCAAGAGCTTCGTCGCCGTCGTCCTGCTCCAGCTGGTCGACGAGGGCGAGGTGGCGCTGGACGACACCGTCGACGACCACCTGCCGGGCCTGGTGAGAGGCGAGGGCATCGACGGGGGGAACATCACCATCCGTCAGCTGCTCCACCAGAGCAGCGGACTGCCCGACTACAGCGACCACCTCGGTGACGAGGTCCGGCACTACGAGCCCCGGGAGCTCCTCGACCTCGCCCTGCGGCACCCCGCCGCCTTCCGGCCGGGGGCGTCCTGGCAGTACAGCAACACCAACTACCTGGTAGCGGGCATGATCATCGAGGAGGTCACCGGCCGGCCCCTGTCCGAGGAGCTGAACCGGCGGATCATCCGCCCGCTCGGGCTCCGGCACACGTACCTCCCGGCCCCGGGCGACACGACGATCCGGGGCCCGCACCCTAAGGGGTACGACAGGCCGGCGCCCGGCGCCCCGTTGGTCGACGTCACCGAACTCGATCCCTCCTGGGCCTGGGCTGCCGGGGGCCTGGTGTCCACGAACTCCGACCTGGACCGGTTCTTCACCGCCCTGCTGGAGGAGGACCGTCTCCTGCCCGGCGATCTGCTGGCCGAGATGCGCACCACGACCCCAGCCGAGGACACCTTCGGTCCGGGCGCCGAGTACGGCCTGGGCCTGGTGCGCAGGCCGCTGTCCTGCGGCGGCTACTACTGGGGACACGGCGGCAGTTACCCCGGCTACGAGACGCGCGCCGGCGCCACCGCCGACGGAAGGTCCGCCGGCGTCGCGGTGACGGCGCAGGTGACCGACAGGGCGGGCCGCCAGCGGCTCGACGACCTCGTGGACGCCGCCCTGTGCGCACTACCGGACGCGGCACCGGGAGGCCACCGTTGATCCGGGCGGACCGGCGGACCCGGTACCGGCGGCCGTCACCGCTGCGGCGGCGCCATGGTGAGGCCGGCCGCACCGGCTCCGCGGCTGAGCACCACTGTACGGATGTGCTCCAGCGCGCGGGCCCAGTCGGTGCGGCCGGGGTTGCGGCGGACGGCCTCCCGCAGGTCGAGCACCCGGTAGGGCGGGCCGAGGTCGGTGATCTGCGGCACGAACTCGGCCCGGGTGACCGTCCACCGCTGCCCGGGGCCGGCCGACGGGCTGACGGTGAAGCGGGCGAGGGAGCTCCAGTTGCCGCGCGGGTCCTCGGCGCCGTCGTAGGTGAACATGTGGCCGGCAAGCTGGTCACCGAGACCGTAGACCGTCCAGGTGTCGTTGATCTTCTCGTAGGCCTGGGGGATGTGGGCGTGGGTGCCGAGGACCAGGTCGATGTCGGGTCGGCCCGGACCCTGTCCGGCTGCGGACAACTCCCGTGTCAGGGTGAGCTGTTGCTCGTTCGGCGTGTCCTGCCACTCGGTGCCCCAGTGGATGCTGACCACTACCAGGTCGGCGCCGTTCGCCCGGGCGGCGCGGGCGTCGGCGAGGATCCGGTCCCGGTCGATCAGGTTGACGGCCCAGGGTTCGCCCTCGGACAGGGGGATGCCGTTGGTGCCGTACGTGTAGGCGAGCTGGGCCACCGTCGCGCCGCTCGTCCGCAGCAGCGCGGGCCGACCGGCCTCCTCGGCGGTGCGGGCGGATCCGGTGTGGGCGAGGCCGACGGCGTCCATGGCGTCGAGCGTCCGGCGGATTCCGGCCGCACCGTCGTCCAGGGTGTGGTTGGACGCGGTGTCGCAGGAGCTGTACCCGGTGTCCTTGAGCGCCTTGGCCACCTGCGGCGGGGACTTGAACGTCGGATAGCCGGTGTACGGGCCGCCGTCCGCGCCGTAGACGGTCTCCATGTGGCAGATCGCCAGGTCCGCACCGCTGACCAGCGGTTTGACTCCGGCCAGCATGGCCGTGAAGTCGTACCCGTTGCCGCCGGCGTCCTCCTTGGCCTGCTGGATGATCTCGGTGTGCGGCAACACGTCGCCGGTGGCGACCAGGGTGAAGGCCCTCGGGCCGGTCGGCGTCGGCGTCGCCGCCTGCGGCGTCGGGGCGGGCGGCTCGGCTGCCCGCGGTGCGCCGCAGGCCGGGAGGGCGAGCAGCAGGACCAGGGTCGTGGCGGCGGTCCGCCGATGGGACAGGGGCATCATCGGCTCGTCTCGTGATCGGAAGGTATGACCAACCTTTCGACCATGCGGGCCCGCCCGGCGCGGACCGCTTCCCCCACGCCCGCAGGTCACCCGGGGAGACTCCGACCGCTGCCCGGAAGGCCGGGGCCCCCGGGGCCCGGTAGTGGAGTGCTTCGGCACCTGGCCAGTGCCCTGACCACAAACGTTCACCGGGCTGGGTGTCGTTCGGCCGGCCGGTGTGAGCGGTCGCGGGCGGCGGCGCCGGCGGTGTCCTGGGCACCCGTGTGGGTGGCAGCATCGTCCTGTGATCACTGGGGTTGAAGAACGCGGAGCTGTGGTTCAGGGAGATGAGGTCGTCAGGGCCCTTCTGGCGGCGGTGGCGACCTTGGAGGATCTCGTTGCGGTGGGGCATGACTCTCATGCGGCGCTGAGCACCCTGGAAGAGATTGCCTATGAGCTGGGCAGGATGGATCCGGGCGGGCGTCGGCGATTCATCGAGGGGCTGGAGCGCGTTGCTGCGGAAGAGCAGGATCGAGCCGCTTGGATCCGGGGTGTTCCAGATGCATTGGGCCTTGATCACTGAGGCCCGAGAACCGGAGGTCACGCGGCTGCACGGATGTGGCGTCCGCCCCATCGAATGCCCTTCTCGCTCCGGATTCGGGCACGCGGCGCGCCTGGCCACCGCAGCGGAGGGTTCGGACACCGCGCGGTGCCCGGCGGGACTCAGCCGGGGATGGTCGCGTCCCACTGGGCCCGAGTCGGCCCGTCGTGCTGGGGAGTGAAGTCCGGGCGGGCATCGAGCCAGGCGGTGAGGTGGCGCTCCACCTCCTCGGTGCCGTAGGCCTCCTCGGCCGGGCGGACGAGGTGGCGCACCTGGGCGCGGGCCCTCATGACGACGGGGTCCTCGAAGGCGCAGGCTGCCAGCGCCGCGGCCCGGCGGTCCAAGAGCGGTGAACCCTCGGCGAGGCGTTGGGCGTTGACGCGGTCGGCCGTCACCTGGGCATCGAACCACGGGCGGAGGGCCTGGACGGTCCAGGCGTGGTAGCCGTCGGGGTCGGCGGCGATCTCGTCGGCGTGGCCGGCGAGGTACTGGCCGGCGAGCAGACCGAGGGCCACGCCATGGCCCAGCGTGGGATTGGTGTGGATGAGGCTGTCCCCGATGCTGATCAGTCCGGTGACGACGGGCCCGGCCTCGTTCGCGAGGGCCGTCCAGCGGTTGTCCAGCCCGGCCATCGCCAGGACGGCCGACCGGGGCTCGGGATCCAGGTCGAGCCAGGCGGCGCAGGCGGGGAACCTGCGGGCAACGGCCTCGAACACGGCGGGGTCCATCAGCGCGCTGCGGGTCGGATCGCCGGTGGAGAGCACCAGGTTCACCGCGAAGGTGCCGTTGTCGGAAGGGAAGACGCCGGCCAGGGCGAACGGTGCGGCCGAACCGGTCCTCACCTGCCCGGGATCGCGGGGGCCGTCGGCCCGCAGCCGGTACCAGCGGCACAGGTAGGCGATCCCGGCACGGTGGCTCTCGACCGCGGGCGGACGGCAGCCGGCCGCGACCAGCCAGCCCGGAACCGGCGAACGGCGGCCGGAGGCGTCGACGACGAGGTCCGCCTGGTGAGTCCGCGCGCCCACCCGCACTCCGGTGACCCGGGCCGGCCGGCCTTCGTCGACGACGAGACCGCTCACCCGGTGGCCTCCCCGCACCTCGACGGTGGGTTCCCGCCGCAGGGCCGCGATCAGGGCGGCCTCCAGCACGATGCGGCGGGTGCGCAGGGTGACCAGTTGCTCATCGCCGGCCCGGTGCGGCGGATGCTCGCCGAACCAGTCGAACTCGTGGTACTCCCGGGCCCCGCGAGCCAACAGGTCGGCGTAGACGTCGGGACTCTCAGTGCGCAGCACGGTCCGTACCGGCGCGAGCAACGAGTGGGGCTGGACGGCCTGCGGGACGCGGGGCCGGCGCCAGTCGAAGAAGTCGCGTTCCAGGTCCTCCCCGGCCTGTCGCGCGTCCTGTTCGAACAGTGTGACCGGGTGTCCCCGCCGACCGAGCATGAGGGCCGTTCCCAGCCCGCTGATACCGCCACCGATCACTGCAACCCGCGCCAACTGGCTCCCCTTCGCGTCGTGTTGCGGAGCGAGCCTACCGCACGGTGATCTTCGCCTCGCGGACGGGTCGTCGACTGCGGGGCTCGGGGTGGAGTGCGGGGCCGGGCGAAGGGCTCGAACAGCCCGGGCATGGCGGCCGTCGGCGTTGGCCCGGATCGTGGTGACCATGCGTCACCCTCTGGACACAGTGCGCTCGAGCGTGATGGCATAGCCATGTCAATCCGGCTGGCGCGCCCGCGCCAGGACCGGGGCAATCGCCGTCCCCGGCTCCGGTGGACGATCGAAGGGAAGCCCCATGCTCCTCCGCACACTGGCCGTCGCGACCGCCGTCCCCGCCGCGCTCGCCGGCTCGCTGGCCTTCGGCGCTGACTCGCTCCCGAGCCCGCCGGACCGGATCGTCATCGACGTCGCCACGGTCAACGGCTCCGGCTGCCCGGCGGGGACGGCGGCGGTGGCCGTGGCGCCCGACAACACCGCCTTCACCGTGACGTACAGCAGCTACCTCGCCCAGGTCGGCGTGGGCTCCAAGCCGACCGACTTCCGGAAGAACTGCCAGCTCGACCTTCGCGTGCACGTCCCGCAGGGCTTCACCTACGCGATCGCCTCCGCCGACTACCGCGGCTTCGCCCACCTGGAGCCGGGAGCGACCGGCACCCAGCGGGCCGGCTACTACTTCCAGGGCCAGTCGGGGACGACCTCCCAGAGCCACCGCTTCACCGGCCCGAGGGACGACAACTGGCAGGCGACCGACACCGTCGACGTCGCCTCCCTGGTGTTCGCCCCCTGCGGGGAGGAGCGCAACTTCAACATCAACACCGAGCTGCGAGTCGCCGCCGGTTCCTCGGACCCGACCCGCACCACCAGCTTCATGACGATGGACTCGACGGACGGCGACATCAACACTGTCTACCACCTCGCCTGGAAGCACTGCCCCTGACGCGATCCGCCTGACCCCGGTGCCGGCCGCCACGCTCCGGCCCCGGTCCACCGACCCGCGATCCTCGAATCCCAGGGCCCGCCCCGGCCCCGGCGGAGCCCCGGCCGCCGGGGCCGGGGCGCATTCCGTGCCGGGTGCGGCATTCGCGGGGATGTCACCGGCCGGCCACTCCAGCCACGCCGGCCACTCCAGCCACGCCGGCCACTCCAGCCACGCCGGCCCGTCCAGCCAAGCCGGCCCGTCCCGCCATGCCGGCCACTCCGGCCGCGCGAAGTCATCCCGGCCACGCCGGGCATGACCCCTCGTCAGAAACCGATCGCCTGTGCATGCTCATGTCGCTACAGTGCTGCGGATCCCGAACCCCCACTCGGCGGACGGAGCACCATGACGATCGCACGCAGGTCCATCCTCAAGGGCACGTCGGCGGCCGGTGCCGCCCTGGTCGCGGGTGGTGCCGTCGCCCAGCCGGCTGCGGCCGCGGACCCCGGCGGTCCGGACGACGACGCACCCGCGAGTCCGCTGCTGCAGACCACCCCGCACCGCGCCGGGGCGCCGAGCGTCAGCGGCGTGCACCTGCAGTTCGGCACCGACCCGGCCACCGCGATGACGGTCTCCTGGATCACTCCGCAGTCCGTCCGCCGCCCGCAGGTCCGGCTCGGCACGCCCGACGGAGGCCCCGGCCGGGTCGTCGAGGCGGAGACCCGCACCTACCGCGACGCCCTCGGCAAGGACGAGGTGTACGTCCACCACGCCAGGCTCACCGGCCTGCGCCCGGCCACCACCTACCTGTACACCGCGGGCCACGACGGCGCGAATCCGGAGACCGGCAGCTTCACCACCGCCCCGCGCGGCCGAGCGCCCTTCACCTTCACCAGCTTCGGCGACCAGGCCACCCCCAACCTCCGCCGCCGACTGGTCCTCCCCGACGGCATGCCCTCACCGCTCGGCAAGTACCCGGTGTACATGAGCAGCCAGATCGGTTCCCCGCACGCCGCCGACATCGTCGCCGCCGTCGAACGCGTCGGCCCGCTGTTCAACCTGGTCAACGGCGACCTCTGCTACGCCTCCTACAGCGGCCGCCACGGCCAGAGCCGCACCGCCACCTGGGCCGACTGGTTCATCAACAACAGCCGCTCGACCCGGTCGCGCCCGTGGATGCCCTGCGCCGGGAACCACGAGAACGAGAGCGGCAACGGCCCGATCGGCGCCCTCGGCTACCAGACCTACTTCTCGCTGCCCGACTCCACCGCGGACCGCGACGAGGAGACCAGGAGCATGTGGTACGCCTTCACCGTCGGCTCGGTGCGCTTCATCAGCCTGTCCAACGACGACGTGGCCATCCAGAACTCCGGTGAGAGCTATCTGCGCGGCTTCTCGGGAGGAGCCCAACTCCGCTGGCTGGAACGCGAGCTGCGTACGGCCCGGAGCAGCCGGGGGATCGACTGGATCGTGGTCTGCATGCACCACCCGATGATCTCCACCTCCAAGCACGGCTCCGGCAGCGATCTCGGCGTCCGCGAGTCCTGGGGCCCGCTGTTCGACGCCTACGGGGTCGACCTCGTGGTCAGCGGCCACGAGCACTACTACGAGCGCTCCCACCCCGTCCGCGGAACCCTGCCCAACGACACCCGCACCCCGGTCCCGACCGGTACGGACCCGCGCCTGGCCGACACCAGCCGCGGCACCGTCCACATGGTCATCGGCGCCGGAGGCAATGCCGCCACCACCCAGGACGACCTGTTCGAGCGGCCCCAGGGCCGGGTGGTGATCGGCCTGGAGGACCACCCCGCCCCGGGCGCCCCGTACCGGGAGTCGATCTGGCTCACCGAGGACGCGCCGTGGTCCGCCTTCCAGGACCGCGTCCACACCCACGGCTTCGCCGCCTTCGACGTCGACCCGGGGGACCGGCCCGGCGGCACCACCACGATGCGGGTCACCTACTACACCTTCGACGGCCCGCACGGGGACCTCACCCCGGTGGACACCTTCACCCTGCACCGCCGCCGTACCGACGCCGGTGGGGACCAGTACTGAGCACGCGGCAGGCGGGGGGCGGGAGACCACCGGCCCCCCGCCCCCCGCCTGGCGAGCGCCGAGTGACCATCAGCGCCGGAAGAAGCCGACCAGCGCGCGGCGAGAGATCAGCACACGGCGCGGCTCACCACCGCACACCTCGGCGTACCGCCGCACGACGGCGACTGACCACCGCGCGACGGCACTGACCACCGCGCGACGCGGCCGTCAGCACACGACGCCGCTGATCACCGCCGGAAGATCCCGGTCAGCACGTCCCACCAACTGCGCCGCTGCGCCGGAACGGCCGCCGGCGCAGCGGCTGCGGCCGCCGCCCGCTGGACGGCCCGGAGCGCCTCCGCCTCCCGGGCGGCCCGTTCCTCCGCGGCCAGCTGGGCCTCCGCCACCGACTCCGGGTCGGGTTCGATCTCGCGCGGGGTGAACTCCACCGGCAGTGCCGTCAGGTGGCGGGAGATCCAGGACGAGCTCCAGGTCAACTCCTCCTCCGGCACCGCCAGCCGGAGGTCCGGCAGCAGTGTGAGCAGGATGTCGATCCCGGCCTCCGCGACGTGCCGTCCGATGTCCTGCCCGGGGCACTCGTGCGGCCCGGCTCCGAAGGACAGGTGCGAGCGGTTGCCGTACAGCGGGGTGGCGAGGTCGGGCCGGATCACCGGGTCGACGTTGCCCGCCGCGAGGCCGAGCAACAGGAAGTCGCCGGCCTTGATCTGCTGGCCGCCGAGTTCGGTGTCGGCCGTCGCGCAGCGTCCGGCGACCAGCGACATCGGCGGCGAGTCCCAGAGCACCTGGTCCAGCGCCTCACCCAGGGTCATCTGCCCGCCGGACAGGTGGGCGCGGAAGCGCGGGTCGGTGAGCACCATCTTCAGCGAGTCGGCGATCAGGTTGACGGTCGTCTCGTTGGCCGCCAGCAGCACCACCCGCAGGTGCTCCATCACCTCGTCCTCGGTCAGCCCGGCCGGGTGCGCCAGGAGCCGGCTGGTCAGGTCGTCGCCGGGGTGGTCGCGCTTGTAGGTGATGGTCCGGCGCAGGCTCGCCACCACGTACTCGTTGCTGGCGATCGCCGTCTCGGTGCCCTTCATCAGGTCGCGCGCGGCGTTCACCAGCTGCGGCCCGTACTCGTCGGGCATGCCGATCAGCTTGGTCATCACCAGCATCGGCAGGTGCTCGGCGAACTGGGAGACCAGCTCGGCCCGGCCGGTCGTGCCGACCACCTGCACCAGGTCGGTGGTGAAGCGGCGGACGTGGCGGCGGATGCCGCGCCGGTCGAAGCCGTTCAGGCCGTCCAGGACGGCGCCGCGCAGCCGGCGGTGCTCCTCGCCGTCGGCGAAGACGCAGATCGGCTGCCAGGCGACCACCGGCAGCAGCGGGGAGTCGGCCGGGATCTCGTTGCTGCGGAAGGCGCTCCAGAGCCGGGAGTCGCGGGAGAACAGCGACGGGGTGCGCATCGCGGTGATGTTGGCGGCGTGGCCGAGGATCAGCCAGGCCCGGTGGTCGCCGTGCAGCAGCACCGGGGCGACCTCGCCGTACTCGGCGCGCAGCTTCTCGTAGAGGCCCGCCGGATCGGCCTCGGCCTCCGGGCCGTACAGGCGTCGCAGGCCGCCGGGGCCGATCGGCCCGATGTCGCGGCCGTGGGCCGGGCAGCCGGGCGGCGGTGCGAGGGCGGCGTCGTCGGCGGGGAACGGGGTGGTCACAGGGGCTCCGGTTGCGGGGTGCGGAAGGGGGGAGGGTTGTCAGGCGGTGGGCGGGGCGGCGAGTTCGTACAGGTAGTGCATCAGCGCCATCAGGGTGTCGCGGCTGGATTGGCGGCTGCGGGCGTCACAGGCCACGATCGGCACGTCGGCCGGGAGGTCGAGTGCCTGCCGCAGCTCCTCGAGCGCGTAACTCGGCGCCTCCGGGAAGCCGTTGACGGCCACCACGAACGGGACGCCGCGGTCCTCCAGCCGTCCGATCACCTCGAAGCTGACTTCCAGCCGGCGGGTGTCGACCAGCACCACGGCACCGAGCGCCCCCTCGAACAGTCCGTTCCAGAGGAACCAGAACCGCTCCTGCCCGGGGGTGCCGAAGACGTACAGCACGAGCTTGTCGCTGATGCTGATCCGGCCGAAGTCCATGGCCACCGTGGTGGAGGTCTTGCGTTCGACTCCGGTCGGGTCGTCCACGCCGACCCCGGCCTGGGTCATGGTCTCCTCGGTGGTCAGCGGGCGGATCTCGCTGACCGAGCCGACCAGCGTGGTCTTGCCGACGCCGAAGCCACCGACGATCACCACCTTCACCGCCGTGGCGACGGTGTCGGGCAGCAGGTCCGAGCTCGCCGGGCCGACGACCGTGTCAGAGCCGCTGTAGTCCATGGATCACCGCCTCCAACAGGGCACGGTCGGGGAGTTCCGCCGCCGGGATGGCGGCGCGGGCCTCGATCCGCCCGTCGTCGAGCAGGTCCGCCAGCAGGACGATGACCACGCTCGGGGGCAGTTCGAGATAGGCGGAGACCTCTGCCACCGAGAGCGGGGAGCGGCACAGCCGCAGGATGGCCGCGTGCTCGGGCTGCATGGCGGGGGTCGGCTCCGCGCGGGAGACGATCAGGGTGACCAGGTCGAAGACGCCCGGCCCGGAGGGGCCGCTGCGGCCCCGGGTGATCACGTACAGGCGATCTGGGTCCGGTCCCTCCCAGCCGCCCTGTTCGGCCGTCATGTCATCGCCTCGGGGTGCTGGTTCACGTCACCGCCCGGGCGCCGCGGCGGTTCACCGGCCGGATCACGCGACCACCTCGGGGTTGCGCGGCGGGGTGGAGAGGTGCTCGCCGATCCGTTCCACCAGGTCGCGCATCTGGTGGCTCACCAGTCCGGCGTCCACCCCTTCGTCGGCGAGCACCGCGAGGTAGGCGCGGTCGCCCGCCGACATCAGGTAGAAGTAGCCGCCGTCGACCTCGATGACGACCAGCCGCATCGAGCCGTTGCCGTGCGGGAACTCGTGCCCGACCGCCGCGGCCAGGCTCTGCAGGCCGGCGCAGGCGGCGGCGAGGCGGTCGGCGGTGTCCGGGTCGGCGCCGTACTGGGCGATCCGCAGGCCGTCGGCGGAGAGCACGATGACGTGGCGCACGTACGGGACGCTGTGTGCGAGGTCGTTGAGGATCCAGTCCATGTTGCTGCGGTGCGGAATCACTGCTCGCCTTTCCCTGCCGTCTCTTCACTGGTCTGTCCGGTGCCGGGTTGCCCGGCGCCGGTCTGTCCGGTCGAACTCGCCGACGGGCCGGTGCCCTTGTAGCCGTCCATGAACGCCTCCAGCCACAGGCCGGGCTTCTTCGCGGCCGGCCGGGGGGTCGGGCCCGCAGGACCCGCCGCCGGCCCCGAGGTCGGCCCGCTGAGGTGCGCGCCGGTGCCCTTGGGCTGCGCGGCGGCGCGCGGGGCCGGGGCGAAGGCGGCCCGGCCGGTCGGCCGGTGGCGGCGGCGCTGCGGCAGGCCGTTGGCCGTCCGCTCGGTGATGGTCACCTCGTCGTCCCCGGGCTCCGGGCCGGCGGACCCCCACGGACTGGTCGAGCCGTAGGACGGCCCGACGCCGGCCGACGGCGCGGAGGTCCGGGCGCCCCAGGGCCGGGAGGGCGTGGTCTGCCGGGGCGGGTTCGCCGGGAGCGGGCGCGGGCCGGAGAAGGCGCCGATGCCGTGGGCCCGGCCGGTCGGGGGCGCGGTGGTGAGCAGTTCCTGGGGGACGACCAGCACCGCGCGCACGCCGCCGTACGCCGACCGGCGCAGCGACACCTGGAAGCCGTACGCCTGGCAGAGCCGGCCGAGGATGGCGAAGCCCAGCCGGGGGGACTCGGTGAGGTCGTCGAAGTCCTTGGAGACCATGGCCTCGCGCATCGAGCGCTCGGCCCGGGCGCGGGCCTCGTCGGTGAGCCCGAGGCCGCCGTCCTCGACCTCGATCGCTATTCCGCTCTGCACCTCGGAGGCGCTCAGGTGGACGTGGGTGTGCGGCGGGGAGTAGCGGGTGGCGTTGTCGAGGAGTTCGGCCACGGCGTGGATCAGCGGTTCGACGGCCGGGCCGGTGACGGAGATCTGGGTGACCGGGTGGAGGTCGACCCGCTGGTACTCCAGGATGCGGGACATCCCGCCGCGCAGGACGCTGTAGAGCGCGATCGGCCGGGTCCACTGCCGGCCGGGTCGGGCGCCGGAGAGCACGGCGATGGAGTCGGCGAGGCGGCCGACCAGGGCGTTGCCGTGGTCCAGGCGCAGCAGGTCGTCGAAGACGGCCGGGTCGTTGCCGTGCCGGTCCTCCATCTCGCGCAGGTCCTTGGCCTGCCGGTGGATGATCGCCTGGACGCGGCGGGCGAGGTTGACGAAGGCGCGCTCGGCGGAGTCGCGCCGGCTGACCTCGTCGTCGACGGCCTTGGCGATGCCCCGGGCGACCATCTCGAGCGACTCGCGGAACTTCCGGGAGAGCAGCGGGTTCGGCTGCTGGAAGGGCTTGAGCAGCACGTCGATGGAGGAGCCGTACCGGGCCCCGCCGACCAGGCGGCGCAGTTCGCCGGCGGCGAGCCGCTCGATTTCGTCCTCCTGGGCGGCCAGCTTGCGGTGCAACTCGTCGACCCGCCGGATGTGTTCGGCGCGCAGTTCCTCGAGCGCCCGGCCGCGTCGGGCGGATTCGGCGGCCACCACGGCGACCAGCACGGTGGCGGTGGCCCCGCACCACAGCACCCCGGCCCGGGCTTCGACGGACACCACCACCGCGGCGACCGCCACCGCCACGGCCATGACGGCAGTGGGCAGCAGCCAGCCGAGCAGAGGCGCGGGGCGCCGTCTGGTGGGTGACGATCCAGCTCGAAGCATTCGGCATCCTCAAACGATCGGAACAGAACGGGGACGGGCGACGACCGGCTCCGGAGGCGTGGTGCTGCAGCATAGCCAAGTTCAGGACAACCCTGACCGAAACTCAAAAATACTGTCCGTCAACCGACTTGTGGCAACTTGCCGGACATGCCAGACATCTCGCACACCAGTCGCAGCCCGGGTCGGTCACCGCCCGGTCACCAGGCTTCTCGCCTCGGACCCTCCGCACCGGCAACCCGGCCGGGATTCGCTCATGCGAAGGGTTTCCGGCTCAATTCGCCGCGTGCGGCGGATAGTTCGTGCTAGGGCTCGGACGCGGCGGCCTCCATCACCCGTGCGGGGGATATTTTGGCCCGCCCACGGCGTGGCGCAACATCTGTTGCCTCTCTGGGCAATGCCTGTTGACGGCCGCTGCGCGCGGGACCTACTGTGCGGGCCATGAACACGGACGATCTCGGGCGCCGGGTGGCGGACGACGTGGCGGGCGAGGGAGGACTCGACGGGCTGCGGCGGCTGTCGGGGGTGATCGCGGCCCTAGAGGAGCGGCGCACCGGTCTGGTCGAGGAGCTCCGGCGCGGGAAGCAGGCGACCTGGGAGGAGATCGGCCGCGCCTGCGGAATGACCCGCCAGGGCGCCACCCGGCGCTGGACGGGGCGGCTGCAGGCCCGCTCCTTCGGCACCGCGGCCGCCTCCTACCAGCACGGGCGCCCCGGCTACCCCCACGCGCTGATCGGCTCGGCGGTGCCGCGCGAGGCCCGCAGGGTGCTCGATCTCGGCGCCGGCACGGGCCAGTTGACCCGACTGCTCGTCGACGCCGGCCTCGACGTCGTCGCCGTCGAGCCGGACGAGGACATGCGGGCCCTGCTCGCCGCGCACGCGCCCCGGGCGGCGGTCCGGGCCGGCACGGCCGAGCGGATCCCGCTGCCGGACGGCAGCGTGGACGCGGTCGTGGTCGCCCACGCCTGGCACTGGTTCGACCAGGCGGCGGCCCTCTCCGAGATCGCCCGCGTGCTCACCCCCGGAGGCACTCTCGCCCTGGTGTGGAACGTCCGTGACGAGTCGCAGCCCTGGACGGCCGAACTCGGCGCCCTGATGCGCCGCAGCGCCCGTCGGCGGATCGACACCGCGCCCGTAATCCCCGCCCCGTTCGGCGCGCCCGAGCGGCTGGAGATCCGCTGGGAGCACCAGAGCACCCCGGCCGGGATCCTCGACATGGTCGCCTCGCGCAGCTACGTCATCGCCCTGCCCGAAGCCGAGCGCGCCGGCCTGCTGGCCGACGTCGAGCGCCTGCTCGCCACCCATCCCGACCTGGCCGGTCGGGAGCGGATCGCCATGCCCTACCTCACGAGGTGCACCCGTGTCCGTCTCGGCTGAAACCATGACGGTCCGCCGCCTCGGCGTCGCGGACGCCGGACCGTACCGCGCCTTCCGGCTGACGGCCCTGGAGGAGACACCCGGCGCCTTCACCTCCGGCCACGCCGAGGAGCGCGGCAAACCGCTCGCCGACACGGTCCGGCGCCTCGCCGAGGCCGAGGCCGGGCCGGGCGCGCTGCTCGGCGCCTTCGACGACGGCGGCACGCTCCTCGGCACCGCCGGACTGCGGGTCCATCCGCGCGCCCAGGAGCGGCACAAGGCCACCCTGTACGGCATGGCGGTGGCCCGCGCCGCCGGAGGGCGGGGGATCGGCCGGGCCCTGGTCGAGCGGGTCCTCACGATCGCCGCCGCGGACGGGCGGTTGCGCCAGGTGCTGCTGACCGTCTCGGAGGGCAACGAGCCGGCGCTGCGGCTCTACACTGCCTGCGGCTTCGAGGTGTGGGGCCGGGAGCCGAGGGCCGTCCTGGTGGACGGGCGGGAGGTCGCCAAGCTGCACATGGTGCGCCTGCTGGACTGACCGGTCGCGGGGCAACCGGCCGCGGTGCCGTGCCGCCGCCTCAACGACCGGCTGCGGGGTACTGGTCCGATGACAGTCCGAACACCCGGACCCGCCGACCGCTGGTGGGAGTGACGGTCTCCCGGACCAGGCGCATCCCGAGTTTGGCCGTGACCCGTTCGGAGGCGCGGTTGCCCACCTGAACGATGGAGACGACCCGGTCGAGCCCCCGCTCCTCGAATCCGAAGCGGAGGGCGGCCGCGGCGGCCTCGGTGGCCAGGCCCTGCCCCCAGTGGCTGCGCCCCAGCCGCCAGCCGACCTCGACCGCCGGCAGCACCTCCGGCAGGAAGGCCGGTACCGACAGACCGGTGAAGCCGGCCAGCTCACCGGTGGAGCGGACCTCCACGGCGAACAGGCCGAAGCCCTCCGACTCCCACTCGCCCTCCCAGGCCTGGATCCCGCTCCGGGTCTGCCCTTCGTCCCGGACCCTGCCGTCACGGATCCACCGCATGACCTCGGGGTCGGCATTGATGAGGGCCATCGGGGCGATGTCGTCCTCGCGCCAGCGACGCAGGACCAAACGGGGAGTCTCGAGCCTGACCATCCGGTCATTCTGGTTGACCAGCCGGGCCGTCAGCCATCCCCCCCGGCTCCGAGGACCCCACCGTGCGGGCCGCAGTGGCGGATAAGGGCGCACACGGTGGGCCTGCGGCCCTCGCGGGGGACTCGGACGGGACCGAGGCCAGCCCCCGCCTGGCGTCGGTGACACCTCACGGCTCGTCGTAGTAGCGCCGTTCCTCGACGACCTCGTCGGCTCCGGCCCGGCCCATGAAGCGCCGGCGCCGGAAGACGCTGGCGTAGGTGATCAGGCCGAGCAGTCCTGCGGCCATCAGGATCCAGCCGACCACGTGCACGTTCATCCCGGAGAGGTGCCAGTCGACCCCGAAGGCCAGCACCGCGCCGAAGGCGAACAGGAGGATGCACCCGCCGATACCCATCTTCTCCACTCCTCTGCGTTCGGATGGAGTCCGGCTACCCCGGAGTCGGCGGATGACACAGCGGATGACACAGGCGGTTGCGCGGTTGCCCTCCCAGCCCTCGGCCCCCCGGGGGGCCGAGGGCTACCTGCGCCCGGCCTGTCGGCGGCCGATCCTCATGCCGCCGAAGAGCAGGGCCGCGAGGAACAGGACGATCCCGATCACCAGCAACCAGAGCAGGCCCTTCACCAGGACGCCGACGAAGCCGAACACCACGGCGACGAGCACGATGAACAGGAACAGGGCCATGTGGTCTCCCTGAGTCGTTTCCCACGGTGCCGAGTTGCGGTGCGTGGCACCGCCGGTCAGGAGGGGCGCCGATGCGCCGCGCCGCCGGTGCCGTCGGTGGCGGGGTCCGGCCGCAGTGCCCGGGCGGCTTCGGCCTGGCGGGCGTCGAGGATGTCCGCCTGGCGTTCGGCCCTGGCCTCCAGCACCCGCAGCCGGGAGTCCATCAGGTCGTCGCGCGCCACCGTCCGCAGTGCCCGCCAGAGCGCGAGCTTCCCCTGGACGCCGGTGCGCATGGCCTCCGCCTCCAGGAGGTCGCTGAGCGGCGAGCGGCGCACCAGCCGTCCGTTGGGTTTCAGCCGGCCGGCCTTCTCGGCCGCCGCGCCGAGGACCATCCGGTACCGCCGGGGGCGGACGCCCAGCGCCCGCATGAGTCCGACGAGTTCGTCGCGGTCCTCGGCGACCTCCCGGGCCAGGCGCCGCAGGTCCGGCGCGGAGGGACCCTCGGGGTGCGTACGGGCGATCCGCCGCGCGAGCGCCGCGCCCGCGCAGGAACCGGCCAGGTGGTCGTTGAGGTAGATCGCGAGCAGGTGTTCGTCGTCGACGACGGCCATGCTGTCACCCCTTCACGGTGCGACGCGCCCGGCTGGGCGGCCGGAGCCCCTTCCGGTGCGGCGGATCCCGTCACTGGGTTCCGCCGTCGCGCATCGCGGGTGCCCAGCCGGGAGCGGGCGGAAACGGGAACGGCCCGGAGCCGTGGCCGGCGTCGAGCGGCGCCGAGCGGGGCCGGCCATACGGCGTCCCGGCCTCGTGGGCCGGGCCTCGTCGACCGGACCGGAATTGGTCCAGACCTATTGACGGGTCCGGTCGGCCCTCCCTACGATCCGGTCCGGCACAGCCCCACATGTCCCCACCTCACCCAGGGCCGGGCGTCACGCCCCCACGCGCTCGTCATGTCCATGGCGTCCGGCGGAAGGGAGCACCACATGTTCCGTCGGAGGCCGCACACCCCACGCCCGCCGGGCGTGGAACGCGCACCGCAGCCGAACCGCACCGCCCTGGACCGACCGGCCGCCCTGGAGCGACCGGCCGCCCTGGACCGACCGGCCGCCCTGAAGCGGCCCCTCGCCGCGGTGAGCGCGCTCGCCCTCCTCGGCGCGTGCGCCGCCGTGGCCGGGGCGGTCACGGCCGGGGCCGCCACCACCAACCTGGTGGCCAACCCCGGCTTCGAGAACGGGCTCTCCGACTGGACCTGCTCCGCCGGCTCCGGCGCGGTCGTCGGCAGCCCTGTCCACTCCGGGACCTCCGCGCTCCGGGCCGTACCGACCGGCCAGGACGACGCCCAGTGCACCCAGACCGTCAGCGTCCAGCCCGACTCCTCCTACACGCTGAGCGCCTACGTCCAGGGCAGCTACGTCTACCTGGGGGCCACCGGCACCGGAATCACCGGTGCCCAGTCCACCTGGACACCCGCCAGTCCTTCGTACGGCCAGCTCAGCGTCGGGTTCACCACCGGGCCGAACACCACCTCGGTGACCGTCTACCTGCACGGCTGGTACGGGCAGCCCGCCTACTACGCGGACGACGTGTCGCTCACCGGACCGGGCGGCAGCAGCCCCACGCCGACCGCCACCCCGCCGTCCAGTAACCCGCCCACCACGCCGCCGACCACGCCGCCGCCGACCAGCACCCCGCCGACCACGCCGCCGACCACCCCGCCGCCGACCAGCACCCCGCCCACGGGCGACACCTGCCCGACGAAGCCCAAGCCCTCCGGCAAGGTGCTGCAGGGGTACTGGGAGAACTGGGACGGCGCGGCGAACGGTGTGCACCCCGGCCTGGGCTGGATCCCCATCACCGACAGCCGGATCGCCGCGCACGGCTACAACGTCATCAACGCCGCCTTTCCGGTGATCCTCTCGGACGGCACGGTCCTGTGGCAGGACGGCATGGACGCCAACGTCAAGGTCGCGACCCCCGCCGAGATGTGCCAGGCCAAGGCGGCCGGGGCGACGATCCTGATGTCGATCGGCGGTGCCACCGCGGGCATCGACTTGAGCTCCAGCGCCGTCGCCGACCGGTTCGTGGCGACCGTCGTCCCCATCCTCAAGAAGTACAACTTCGACGGGATCGACATCGACATCGAGACCGGCCTGGCCGGAAGCGGCGACATCAACACGCTGTCCGCCTCCCAGGCCAACCTGGTGCGCATCATCGACGGCGTGCTGGCCCAGATGCCCGCGGGCTTCGGCCTGACGATGGCCCCCGAGACCGCGTACGTCACCGGCGGAAGCGTCACCTACGGCTCCATCTGGGGCGCCTACCTGCCGATCGTCAAGAAGTACGCCGACAACGGCCGGCTGTGGTGGCTGAACATGCAGTACTACAACGGCAGCATGTACGGCTGCTCCGGCGACTCCTACCAGGCCGGCACCGTCCAGGGCTTCACCGCGCAGACCACCTGCCTCGACAACGGCCTGACCGTCCAGGGCACCACCGTCCGGGTGCCCTACGACAAGCAGGTGCCCGGACTGCCGGCCCAACCCGGCGCGGGTGGCGGCTACCTGGACCCGGGCGCGGTCGGCCAGGCGTGGAACGCCTTCGGCGGCTCCCTCAAGGGGCTGATGACGTGGTCGGTCAACTGGGACGGCTCGAAGGGCTGGACCTTCGGCGACAACGTCCGGGCGCTCCAGCGCCGTTGACCTCCCCTGACCTCCCCGCGCCCCGGACCGGCGACGAGCCCGGGGCGCGGGGGCGTCGGCTCCACCGTCCCGACCTCCGCGCCCCGCGCCCGGCTGCCTCGCGCCCCGCTGCGCCGTGCCCCGGTCGGGCCGGCCACCGGCGCGGCGTGCCCTCACGTCAGGCGCAGCACCAGCTTGCCGGTGTTCTCGCCGCGGAACAGCATCCCGAGGGTCTCCGGGAAGTCGTCCACGGTCCCCTCGACCACGTGCTCCTTGACCTTGATCCGGCCGTCGCCGATCCAGCCCGCCAGCTCGGCGGCCGCGGCGCCGAACCGCCTGGCGTAGTCGAAGACCACGAAGCCCTCCATCCGGGCCCGACGCACCAGCAGCGACAGGTAGTTGGACGGGCCCTGCACGGCGCTCTCGTTGTTGTACTGGCTGATCGCGCCGCAGATCACCACCCGGGCGTGCATCGCCAGCCGGGTCAGTGCGGCGTCCAGGATCGGGCCGCCGACGTTGTCGAAGTAGACGTCGATGCCGTCCGGGGCGTGGGTGCGCAGTGCCTTGCGGACGTCCTCGGCGCGGTAGTCGATCGCCGCGTCGAAGCCGAGCTCATCGACGAGCAGCGCGCACTTCTCCGGTCCGCCCGCGATCCCGACCACCCGGCAGCCCTTGATCTTCGCGATCTGGCCGACCAGGGTGCCGACGGCCCCGGCGGCGCCGGACACCACCACCGTCTCGCCCTCCTTGAGCGCGCCGACATCCAGCAGCCCGAAGTAGGCCGTCATGCCGGGCATCCCGAGCGCCCCGAGGTAGGTCGGCAGCGGCGCGAGCGCGGGGTCCACCTTGAGCGCCCCCTTGCCGTCGGACACCGCGTACTCCTGGACCCCGAAGGTGCCGACGACGTGGTCGCCGACCTGGAACGTCGGGTGGTTGGACGCGACGACCTCGACCACCGATCCGGCCCGCATCACCTCGCCGAGGCCCACCGGCGGCAGGTAGGAGGGCCGGTCGTCCAGCCACCCGCGCATGGCGGGGTCGAGCGAGAGGTACCGCGTGCGCCCCAGGAACTCGCCGTCGCCCGGAACGCCCACGGCCTCCTCGCCGTGCGCCCAGTCCTCCGCCCGGACCTCCCCGACCGGCCGACGGGCGAGGCGGATCTGGCGGTTCACTACGGTCATGACGTCTCCAAGGGCGTGTTCGGGGTCCAGCAAGGGGCAGGGCCGAGTGTAAGCAAGCGCTTAGTCATCTGGCCAGAGCCCCCACCCGGAGACGGGGCGCCATCTCGGGAGCCGCGCCCGGTGCCGGCCGACTCCGCACCGGTGGGCCGCCGGTGGAGGGGGCGTGACCGTCGCCGGCGGCCGACGCTCTGGCCTGGCCTCGCATCAGCGGATTGCCGATCCACGACAGGAAAGCCGAGACCACCGTGAGCGTTCCCCTGCGCAGGGCAACTGCCCTACCGTTCCTCGCACTTGCCGCGGCGAGCTGCACGGCGGGCGGTACCGGCACGGCGGCCGCGGGCCCGTCCGTCGCGGTCTCCGCCTCCGCCGCGGGCCCCACCACCCCCGCCGCCGCCTCGACGCAGGCGCCGCCGTCGGAGGCCGCACCGACCGGTGCGACGACGGCGGCCGCGGTCGGTCCCGCCGGGGTGCTGGAGGCCTGGCTCGCCGACGTGTACCGCGGGGACGTCGATCAGGCGTGGACGCTCACCCGACTGCCGTCGAACGCCGGCTCCGCCGCTCAGCAGGACCGCAAGGCGGCGTTCACCCGGCTGGTGAACTCCCTGCACGAGAACTTCGTCCAGGCCGTCCACACGCCGGACTTCAAGGTCACCCACCAGGCCCCCGGGGCGGCGGGCCAGAGCGTGATCACCGACGCGGACGTGACCGTGGACGGGCACACCCTGCGGCAGGCGATCCTGAGCACCAAACAGGGCTCCGGCCAGGTGCGGCTCGCCCTCACCTTCACCCTCGGCCAGGTCACGGGCGAGTGGCGGCTGACCAACCTCGGCATGGACCTCGACGCCTCCGTCGCGGCGACAGGGGGCGCCGGCGTCACCGGCTAGACGAGTAGTTCCGAAGTCGGTCAGTGGTCGTAGGCGATCAGTGAGCGGGTCGCGGGCTGGTCTGTGGTCCGGTTGTGCCAGATCGCGCA